>CAIVUX010000019.1 GCA_903909215.1 uncultured Ferrovum sp. | reverse complement strand
TTCTATGGGGTTGGTGCTCACGTTGGCACTTGTTTCCACAGTCTGGGCCAATGAAAGCGTCATGAATGGCGACGCTGCCAACGGTAAAAAAATATTCAACGAAGGCAAGGGTGCGGCTTCAGCCTGCATGGCTTGCCATGGTCCAAATGCTTGGGGCATGGACGCCATGGGTGCTCCGCGCCTTGCTAATCTTGGTTTTCCCTATATAGTCAAGCAGTTAACCGATCTGGCCGAAGGTCGTCGGGTGCCCACAGGCGCCGGCGCTGTGATGCCTGTGTTCGCTGCAGCCCTGTCCGAACAAGATCGTCGTGATGTGGCAACTTATGTGAACACCCTTTCTGATGATGCGGAACTCTCTGATTTAAAAACCATTAAAGATGGTGGCCAGCCCGTAGGTGAAAAATACCTGGGTCAAGTCATTGTGAAATACGGCATTCAGGGCAAAGTTTCGGCCTGTCAGTCTTGCCATGGCTTTAACGGCCGCGGTGCCGCCCCTATGTTCCCTGTGATCGGTCAGCAAAAATATACTTACTTGGTCAATCAGTTGCACAACTGGCGTGATGCCAGCCGGGCCAATGACCCCTACGGCATGATGCGCGCCATCGCCAAGAACTTAACCGACGCCGACATCAACAATGTGGCCGCTTACCTGTCCAGCGCGCCACGCACCACCATGGGCGGCAGCGATAGCACCAACCATACCAGCCGGGCGCAATAAGGGTTAAATCCTGAAAAAAAGCGGGCTTTTGCCGCTGTAACGCGTTACTCTTAATAAACCCGTGCGCTCCATCAGCGTACGGGTTTTGTTTTTTTAAAAGATTGTTTTGGGGATGAAAGCGCATGAAATTGCGTCAATTGAAGCTCGGTGAAAAAATTCTCTTTGGCATTGTGGGATTGATCTGCGTCTTTGCTGTGCTCAGTTTTATCGGTTTAGAGATCTACCGCGCCCGCTTAGACCACCCCATGTACCCCGTCACCAGCACCTATGACTTCACCCCAGAAGGTCGTCATGGTTCGGAAGTTTTCCGAGATAGCGGCTGCACCAGTTGCCACCGCGCCATGCGCAATGGCACCAATCAGGGCGTGGATTTGGATGGTATTGGCTCTAAACGGTCTCCTGAGTATCTAAAAGCCTTCTTACGTCAGCCTGAAGCCACTTATGAAACCAAAACCATGGACCATGGTCCATCGAAGGGTGCCGCTTATGTAGCGGGGTTACCAGAGGCCGACCTAAACGCCATTGTGGTATTTTTGTCACAGCTCAAAGCGGTGCAAGGCTCCGCTGATGCGCGCCTACCCGTGCCCGAGCGTTCCGGCTTTGTGGATGCCATGGTTAAAATGTGGGCGCCCAGCAGCTGGAAAGCTGATCGTCATGATTTGCGTGAAGAATCTGCCCCTAAATAACGAGAGCCTTAATGAATACAACCGTTACGCCCGCTGCTGGCATCAATCATCCCGAATACACGCGCTACACCTTGCTGTTTGTGTATGCCTGCATCACCTACGCCATTATTGGTTTTTCTTGGGGCGCCATTATGGGCGGCTTTCCATTGCTGCGCATGTATGTGGATACCGCCCCCCACGGCCGCCTCATTCTGTTGGCGCACGGCCATATCAATTTGCTGGGTTGGGTGGAGATGGCTATTTTTGGGGCCATTTATTATTTCATCCCCCGTTTGGTCAACCGCCCCATCTACAGCATGAAATTGGTGAAGATTCATTTTTGGATGCACAACGTGGGCCTGGTAGGCATGGTGCTGCTGTTCACCACTGCGGGTGTGATTGGCGGGTATGATCCTGGCCCTGAGGTGGAAGCCACAGTGAACCGCCTAATGGCCGGCGTGGGATTGTTTGGCACCATGGTGCTGCTGGCCAATATCATTTGGGGCTACAACATTTTCAAAACCGGCAAGTCGGGCACCAACCCCCAGTGAGTAGATTCAGCATCACCAAAACCCAACGGGGTCGTGCCTCAACAATTTTGATGCGGGCTCCCATTGGGTTTTGTATGGCCCTATGTTTGGCAGCTGCACTGATGACCGGCTGCACAGGTCAGAAGAGTATGGGCTTGTCGCGCGGCTCCGTGGCACCTCGCCTGGTGACCAAAACCTTGGCGGATGTGGGCGGTGACTTTAGCCGCATCACCACTTATCGTCAACCCGACGAGCGCATGTACCAATATTCTCTGGATAAAGCCTTAGCCACGGGCAAACCCATTCTGTTGGAATTCGCCACACCTGGTCATTGCTCGGTGTGCGATCGCCAACTACAAATTACCAAATCCTTGCTTGATAAATACCAAGCCGATGTGTTGTTCTTGCACATGGACCAATATGAAAACCCTGAAGCGTTTAAGGCCTACCGTGTTATGGGCGACCCCTGGACCTTTGTCATCGATAGCCAGGGCATTGTGCGCTACCAACAACCAGGCGTCATGCTGTATGGAGAAATGGAAGTGGCCATTAAAAGTGTTTTGCCTCAGACGGCGCGAGCCGTCGCCAATTAATTATGGCCAATCCTGTCCGCTATACGTTGCGCCAAGATAAAAATGGATTGATTTGGGATTTGCTGTTGTATGTGCCTACGGTGACGGCACTCTTGGCTATCGCCAGCGGTGTGTGGTTTCAAGAAAGCGAATATCTCACTTACTTGCTGCTGTTTATGGCCAGCTTCTTTTTCATAGCAGGCGCCAGTCGAATTCTCAAAACCCGCCTCATGTTATTGCCGCGCTCGCCCATCAGCATTGAAGTAGAAGCCGGGCGCTCAATAACATTTTTTTTGCGCAACGGCGAGCAACAACAACTACTGAAAGATATTAAAATATTTAAAGATTTTTCTGGGAAGACATTTGGTTTAACCGGCCTAAACGGCAGCGGACGCCGCTTGCAGTTTATTTTTCACAAAGGACAATTTGCCCTGCAGCGCGAATTTATTGAAATACAAAACAGCTTTTCGAAATAGCCGGCCACTATCCGCGGCGGCGAATCACATCCCACGCCATAAAGGCAACCACCAGCGCCACTGCGCTACAGATAACACTCATCCACATATATTCCGACTCCGCGCTGATCAGCCCGCCCACCAGCATGTGCACCGTGTAGGCAGAAATAAACAGTGAGCTGGCGGCTACGACGGCATACACCAATACTTCTTTGATGTTCATTGTGGGGTTTTGCGCACCTGTAGCAGTACGCCGCCCGGTTGCAACGATAGGGTTTCTACTTGCGTGCCCAGTTGTGACAAATTGGCGACCAAGCCCAGATTGCGCTGGTCGGAAGGCGCCAGAAGGAGATGAGAAACACCCTTTAACATTGCCATTTGCGCAGGCGCATCGGCGGCGGCGGGAGGCAGAGGCAGCGCATCGCAACGGCATGCCACCATGGTTCGGGCCGGCCATTGGCTGGCCACACGAATGCTTGGCATGGGGACATTCTTAGCATCGCTCTCGGCCCGCAACGTATTCACATTATCGGCAAATGTTTTGATGAGTTGATCTTGCGAGCTCATCATTTGCAAATGAATTTGATCATGGTGCGCACGGTCGGCGCGCATGAATACTGTGGCCACCACTAAGATCAGCAACCATAACCAACCCCGTTGCACCAAAAATCCGCGCTTCATAAACCATTCACGGGGTTGCAATAACCCGGGCGCTCCGGCAAAAAGTAAAAAAACCAGCGCCATGAAACTCCAGGTGGCGTCATTCACACATAAGCCTATCACCACGCCCAACAACAAATTACGCCCCATCAAATCTTGCCACAAACGCTTACTCTGGCTGATGGCCAACACCAACAACAGGGTCAGCACTGCAAGGCCTGTAATGACATCTGTGGTGGATAAGCTGTCATCCAATGAAGGGCCCCACAGAAGAGCGGCGGCACTTTGCACAGGGTTCTGCCAGAACCACACGTCGTGCCAACCCATGCGCATCACCAAGGTCAATATGACCGCCGCCGCAATGCCCACAAAAAATATTTTTTGTTGGCGCCGCTCCACGGGGGTTTTATGCCAGGCCCACAATAGGGACAGTGGGTAGGCCAAGCCCATGGGATGCAGGCTGACAGCAAAGGCACAGAGGGCCAATTGCGCAAAAAACCAACCACCCAAGGCAACGGGAGTTGCGCGGTACTCGCGATTAACCCATGCGCCCATAATAAAGGCAGCCAAGAGGCATACTCCGGGCGACAGGCTATCCAGTTGCGCAATAGTGATGGGGGAAATGAGCAAGAGGCCGGTGGCCAGTAGCGCCGCTTCACCTTGACCCTCTTCAGCACGCCAACGGTACAGCAGTTGTGCGCTTAGGATCATGAGCAGGATTGAAAACACTTTAATGGCCAATACATGGCCGGTCCACAGATACCCCACGGGCAACCACAGTAATGCGCGCCAATCAGGAATCCCTAAAGTCACCGCAGAATTGGCCACTTGATCTGCTATGGACCAATCCAGCAATAGCGCTTTGGCGCCACTCTCTTCTAGTCCCAAGGGGCCTTGTTGCATGATGAGTAGCGCGGCCAAGCCCCACAGTGCAAGGGCCAAAAGGCCCTGAATACGCTGCGGCATTTAGCGCAGCCCTGCTGTGAAATCCGCTAAGGCTTTGATTTCTTCGTTGCTCAGACGTGCGGCAATGTTGCGCATAATAGAATTGGGGTCGTTGTTGCGGGAGCCCTCTTTAAAATGTTGCAATTGCAGTTCGGTGTATTCCTGATATTGGCCGGATAAGCGTGGATAGAGGGCTGGCATTCCGCTGCCATTGGGGCCATGGCAGGCCGCACAGGCAGGCACACCGCGATCTAAATCACCCGCACGCCACAGATGTTCGCCATCACTCACCAATTTGCGGTCGTTAGAGAACGAGCGCTTGGGTGCTTGTGCGCCATACCATGCCGCCACATTGTGGATATCGTCATCACTCAACATAGCCACCACACCCGACATAATGGGATTGCTGCGCGCAGGGGGCGCACCATTAATGGACTTCATATTGGTGAGTTGCTTCACAATATAGTCTGGCAATTGAGCCGCCAAATGGGGTTGGGTTGGAATAGGGCTAACGCCATTTAAACCATGGCAGGCAAAGCAAATGGATTCGGCAATCACGCGGCCTTTTTTGGCATCACCCGTACGGGCCTGAGCCAGCGCGCTGACCGTTAACAGTAGCAGGAGAATGATGATGTTTTTCATTGCCTTGGTTCCTTAAAATAACTTTTGGCCGCCTATCCATCAGGCGCAATTGCTGATTATTCTATCAGAAGACACCCCCTTACGGAGGGACTTAGAATGCCGTTAGGTGGGCGTAGTGCAAGGCCATCCATTTAACGCCCGCGTCTCTAAAATTAACCTGTACTCGAGCATCCGTGCCGCGCCCCTCATACTGCAGCACCACGCCGGAGCCAAATTTACTGTGGCTCACGGATTGTCCAATAGAAAAGGGCACGGATTCGCTGCGCTTCATTTCAGGTTGGCGCTCTACAGGCGCGCTGCTGCGCGGTGCGTTGTAACGCTCAGTGTGTTTCGGCGCATAGGGCGCGGGTTCTGCGGAGAGGAACTTGCACAGAGCCTCTGGAATTTCATCAATAAAGCGTGAGCGCATGCCGTAGCGAATCTGCCCGTGCAACATGCGGTTCTCTGCGCGCGTTAGGGTGAGCTGTTTACGGGCGCGTGTCAGGGCCACATACATGAGGCGTCGTTCTTCCTCTACGCCATCGACTTCATTGAGTGAATTTTCGTGTGGGAACAAGCCCTCTTCCAGCCCGCAGACAAACACCGCTTTAAATTCTAAGCCTTTGGCCGAATGCACCGTCATGAGTTGCAAGGCGTCATCACCGGGGCCCGCTTCATGTTCACCCGCTTCAAGACTGGCATGCGAGAGAAAGGCCGCTAAGTCGCTAAGCTCTGTTTCATGCTCAAAGCCCGCGGCGGCGGACACCAACTCTTCCAAGTTCTCTACGCGGTCCGCTCCTTCGCGTTCCGTGCGGTAATGCGCTGTTAAGCCGCTCTCTTCTAACATCACCACCATCAGCTCTTCGAGGGGCACGGCATCGGCGGCGGTTTGCAAGCGCTCAATAATCTGCAAGAAGGTTTTAATACCCGCGCCAGCTTTTCCAGAAGGGGTCAGACCCCGTTGTGGGGTCTGACCCCCTAGCGCCACAGCCAACTGGTGCAGGCTGGTATTTGAAGCCACCGCAGCACTTTGCAAAATTTCTAGGGAGCGCGCACCGATGCCACGCGGTGGAAAGTTTACCACACGCAAAAAAGCACCATCGTCATCGGGGTTGGCGGCCAAGCGCAAATAGGCCAGCGCATGCTTCACTTCCATGCGCTCAAAAAAGCGCAGTCCGCCATACACGCGGTAGCCAATACCTGCGCCAAAGAGTGCGTGTTCTAAAACGCGCGATTGCGCGTTGGCGCGGTAGAGCAACGCCACATCCGTTAAGGCCATTCCCTCAGACTGCAAGGACTTCACTTGCTCCACCACAAAGCGCGCTTCGTCCAAATCGTTATAGGCTTCATAGATGCGAATGGGCTCGCCGGCGCCGGCTTCGGTCCACAGATTTTTGCCCATACGGCTTTGGTTATTGCGAATCAACGCATTCGCCGCATCCAGAATATTGCCGTAAGAGCGATAATTTTGCTCCAAGCGAATCACTTCTTTTAAACCATAATCGCGTTCAAAGTCGCGCATATTGCCCACTTCAGCGCCACGGAAGCCGTAAATCGACTGATCATCATCACCCACGGCAAACACCGCGCTTTGCGGCCCTGCCAATAACTTAAGCCACACATATTGCAAGCGGTTGGTGTCTTGAAACTCGTCCACCAAAACAAAAGAAAAGCGGCTGCGATAATGCTCGCGCAACAATTCGTTGGTTTGCAACAGCTCTACGCTGCGCAACAACAGCTCGGCAAAATCCACCACGCCTTCTTTTTGGCATTGCGCCTCATAGGCCCCATACACGTCGTGCAGTACTCGGCTCATGGCGTCATAGGGCTCTATGGCCGAGGGGCGCTGACCCTCTTCTTTATGGCCATTGATGTAATGCTGAACATTTTTAGGCGGGTAACGTTCGCTGTCCAAGTTCATGGCTTTCATGACGCGTTTAATGGCCGAGAGCTGATCGCCGCTATCTAAAATTTGAAATAAGGGGGGCAAGCGGGCTTCGCGATGGTGTGCGCGCAGCAGACGGTTGCATAACCCGTGAAAGGTGCCCACCCATAAGCCGCGGGTATTGATGGGGACCAAGGCCGAAAGCCGGGTCAGCATTTCGCGCGCGGCTTTGTTGGTAAAGGTAACCGCCAGCAACCCTTGTGGGCTGACCTGACCAGTTTGGATCAGCCAAGCCATGCGGGTGGTCAATACCCGGGTTTTTCCACTCCCTGCTCCCGCTAAAATGAGGGCGGATTGATGCGGCAGAGTCACGGCGGCGCGTTGCTCGGGGTTTAGGCCTTGAAGAAGATCGGATGCCATACATAAAACTCAAGTGGTAACTGTGCGATTATACGGGACAGGAGTCCCTGTTTTGGTGGCCTGTCGGGGTATAATTTCTCTTTTGCCCCGACGAGCAGCATTCATGGAATCACCATACAACCCCTCCGAAATCGAAGCGCGCCTGCAAGCTGAATGGGCTCATAACCGCACCTACCAAGCGCGTGAAGACCAAACCCGCCCCAAATACTTTTGCCTCTCCATGTTTCCCTACCCATCGGGCAAGCTGCACATGGGCCATGTGCGCAATTACACCATTGGCGATGTGCTGGCACGCAGCCACCGTATGAAGGGCTTTAATGTGCTGCAACCCATGGGTTGGGATGCCTTTGGCCTGCCCGCTGAAAACGCCGCCTTGCAACATCAGGTGCCCCCGGCTCAATGGACCTACCAAAACATCGACACCATGAAGGGTCAGCTTAAATCTTTGGGGTTGGCCATTGATTGGGACCGTGAATTGGCCACCTGTCGCCCCGACTATTACCGTTGGGAACAATGGCTCATTACGCGCCTGTTTAAAAAAGGCTTGCTGTACCAAAAAACCGGGACAGTAAATTGGGACCCCGTGGATCAAACTGTGTTGGCCAACGAACAGGTGATTGAAGGACGCGGTTGGCGTTCCGGCGCCTTGGTTGAGAAGCGCGAAATTCCCATGTACTACTTGCGCATTACCGCCTACGCAGAAGAGCTGCTGCAAGAATTGGACAACCTGCCCGGTTGGCCCGAGCAAGTGAAGACCATGCAACGCAATTGGATCGGTCGCTCGGAAGGGACGCGCATTGAATTTGCTTATGCCGCGGGTGATGGGCACCTCACCGTATTCACCACCCGTGCCGACACACTGTATGGCGCCACCTATGTGGCCGTGGCTGCAGAGCACCCCTTGGCCCTTCACGCCGCACAAAACCAACCCGCGTTGCACGCTTTTATTGAAGAGTGTCGTCGCGGCGGTGTGGCTGAGGCCGATGTGGCCACGCAAGAGAAGCGCGGCATGGACACCGGCGCCAAGGTCATTCACCCGTTAACCGGTGACCTGCTGCCCGTATGGGTGGCCAATTATGTGCTGATGGGTTATGGCGAAGGCGCTGTCATGGCCGTACCCGCACACGATGAGCGCGATTTTGAATTTGCTCTGCGCTACAAACTGCCCATCACCTCTGTAATCCACCCGGTGGAGGGCCCGTTAACCCTGCCGCTGACAGAAGCTTTTACCGAAGACGGCGTGCTGTTTAACTCAGAAGACTTTTCTGGGCGTCATTCGGCCGAAGCGCGCATAAAAATGGGCGCTGTACTGCAAGCCCTTAACAGCGGCGGGCCTCAAGTACAGTATCGATTGCGTGATTGGGGTATTTCTCGGCAGCGTTATTGGGGCTGCCCTATCCCCATTATTCATTGCGCCAAATGTGGGGCAGTGCCGGTGCCCGATGACGATTTGCCTGTGGTGTTGCCCGAGCAAGTGGTGATGGACGGCGTGGGTTCTCCGCTGAAACGCGACGATGCTTTCTCGGCCACCCAATGCCCCACTTGTGGCGGTGCGGCGAAACGCGAAACCGACACCATGGATACCTTCGTAGAATCGTCTTGGTATTACGCCCGCTACGCCTGCCCCGACCTCACCACCGCTATGCTGGATGAGCGCGCCAATTACTGGTTGCCGGTGGACCAATATATTGGCGGCATTGAGCATGCTATTTTGCATTTACTCTACGCGCGCTTTTTTAATAAACTCATGCGCGATGTGGGCCTGATTAAACATAGCGAGCCTTTTGTACATTTGCTGACGCAAGGCATGGTATTAAAAGATGGTTCGAAGATGTCCAAATCGAAGGGCAACACGGTTGATCCGCAGGCCCTCATCGACCAATATGGAGCGGACACCGCGCGCTTCTTCATCATCTTCACCAGTCCTCCTGATCAATCGCTGGAATGGTCGGATGCGGGCGTGCAAGGGGCGTATCGCTTCTTACGTCGCGTTTGGGCTCTGGCCACAGATTTTAAAATGCGCCGCAGTACGGGCGCCTTAAACTTAACCACGCCGTCGCCCGCCTTGCGCTTTGAAGTGCATTCATTGTTGCGCCAAGCCAATTACGATCTGGACAAACAACAATTTAACACCGTGGCATCAGCGGGCATGAAGTTGCTCAACGCCCTAGAAAAAGCGGCGGGGTCGGACGACGACTTGGTGAATGAAGGGTTATCCATTCTGCTGCGCCTGTTGGCCCCCATTACGCCCCATCTGTGCGAAACCCTATGGCGCGACTTGGGCTTTGGTGCCAGCTTACTAGACGCCCCTTGGCCTGAACCCGATGCGGGGGCCTTGGTGCGTGATGAAATTGAACTGGTGCTGCAAGTGAATGGCAAATTGCGTGGTGCCATGACGGTGAGTACTGATTTGCCCAAAGAACACATTGAAGCCTTGGCATTGGCGCATCCATCACTGGAAAAGCACTTGGCCGGACAAACCATCCGCAAAGTAGTGGTGGTGCCGGGGCGCTTAGTGAATGTGGTAGTCTAAACCATGATCAATCGTCGCTTTTTTTTACTCAGCGCCGCCGCCAGCACCTTATTGATGGGCTGCGGCTTTCAACTGCGCGGCGCGCCGAAGCTGTCGTTTAATCGTGTTTATCTGAGCGGCAGCATAAGCCCCGACCTTATGAGGGTTATACGAAAGGCTTTTAATACAGATACGGGCTTGGTTGTTGTATCTGCACCCGAACAAGCAGAAGTGGTGGTCACGCTGTCTGACCTGGTGCGCGACAAACAAACCCTAACCCTCAACACGCAAGGCCTGGTGTCGCAATATCTGCTCAGTCTGCGCATGAGTTTTCGGGCTTCAGATGTCGCTGGAAACGAACTGCTGGAACCCTCTTCTGCGGCCGTAACGCGTCTGTTTAACTACAGCGATGCGCAAATTTTAGCCAAGCAACAAGAAGAGGCCGATCTTTATCGTAATATGCAGAATGAGCTGGTACTGCAAATGTTGCGTCGCCTTTCGGCCATTAAGATTCATCCCACGGACAAACCCTAGCCCTTATGCGTCTGGATTCCGAACGGCTGGAAGCCGCGCTTAAAAAAGAACTGCAGCCGCTCTATATCTTATTGGGAGAGGAGCCCTTGTTGGCCTTTGAGGCGCAAGACCTCATTAACCGCAGCGCACGTGAGCGCGGATACACCACGCGTGAAGTGCTGACGGTGGAATCGGGTTTTGATTGGAATGAATTAACGCTGGCGGCCAACAGCAGCTCGCTCTTTGGCGACAAAAAAATCCTTGAGTTGCGCATCCCCACCGGCAAGCCCGGCGTTGAGGGGGCTCGTCGTTTAGAAGCGCTGGCGCAACGCCTGCCCGATGATGCAGTCACTGTGGTCAGCTTGCCCGGATTGTACAGTCAGAAAAGTGTTTGGTTTGGCGCACTAGAATCTGCCGGGGTTTTGGTCCATGCCGCTCCCGTAGGACGCGCCCAATTGGTGCCCTGGTTAACCGGTCGGCTGCGACGTCAGCAACAAGAAGCGGCGCCTGAAACGCTAGAATTTATTGCGGACCGCGTGGAAGGCAATTTATTGGCGGCTTTTCAGGAAGTGCAGAAGTTGGCCTGGTTGTTTCCTGCCGGCCCCCTGCCCGATGAAGGGGTACGCAACGCTGTCATGGATGTGGCGCGCTACGATGTATTCAATCTTTCCATAGGGCTTTTGAAACGCGATCTGGTGCTCTATGCGCGCACCTTGCGTGGTTTGCGATCAGAGGGCGAGGCCTTACCCTTGGTGCTATGGGCAGTCACTGAAGAATTGCGTGTCTTGGCCCGTTTGGTAGAAGCGCGCGACAAAGGGCAGGCCCTGGCTAGCACCCTGCGTGACGCGCGCGTCAGGGGTCCACGCGGACCGTTGTTAGAAGGCATCGTGCCCCGTTGCTCTGGTGCGTTACTGGCCAGCGCCCTGGTTGCGGCGGCGCAGGTGGATCGTCAAGTGAAAGGGCTTGAGCCCGGCGACCCTTGGGATGGCCTACTGGAATTGGGCCTGAATTTTCTGCGTGGCGTGCGCATGCCCGCTCCCGCTCGGCAAAATCGGGGTCAGACCCCTGCTATATACAATGGGGGTCTGACCCCTATAACATCACACCTATGAGTACATTCAATCTAAAAGCGCATATGGAAACTTTGGGGCAGCAAGCGCGCCTAGCGTCCGTTGCCATGGCGCGGGCCAACACAGAGACCAAAAACAATGCGCTTTATGCAGCGGCTGCAGCCTTGCGCCGCGCTCAAGCAGCACTGCTGACTGCTAACCAAAAAGATCTGGACGCCGCACGCGCCAGCGGTGCTGATGACGCTTTTCTGGATCGACTTACACTGAGCGCCAAAAGCATTGAAGCCATGGCCGCGGGTTTGGAACAAGTGGCCAGCCTACCCGACCCCATTGGCGTGATTACCGATTTACAGCACCGCCCTTCCGGTATTGAAGTGGGCCGCATGCGCGTGCCTTTGGGTGTGGTGGCTATTATTTACGAATCACGTCCTAATGTCACCGCAGATGCCGCCGCGCTTTGTCTTAAGTCGGGCAACGCCTGCATTTTGCGTGGCGGGTCTGAGTCGGTTTTATCCAACCAAGTGATTGCGCACGCCATGCACGAAGGGCTAAAAGCCGCGGGCCTGCCCGCTCAGGCTGTGCAGGTATTGGATATTACCGATCGCGCTGCGGTGGGCGAACTGATTACGCTAAAACAATATGTGGATGTGATTGTGCCGCGCGGTGGAAAAAGCCTGATTGAGCGCATCTCAAAAGAGGCTCGCATTCCCATGATTAAACATTTGGATGGCATCTGCCACACGTTCATTGATGCCAGCGCTGATGTGGATATGGCGATTGCCGTATCCGACAACGCCAAGACACAACGTTATGGCACCTGCAACACCATGGAGACGCTGCTGGTGCATCGCGACATAGCCGCAGCGGTATTGCCGCGCTTATGTGCGTTGTATGCGCAAAAGGGCGTAGCCTTGCGTGGTGATGAGGCCACCCGTGTTTTGGTGCCCGGCATTGCCCCCGCCAGCGAAGAAGATTGGTCCACGGAATATTTGGCGCCCATTTTATCCATTCGCATTGTGGATTCACTGGATGAGGCCATGGATCATATTGCCCGCTTTGGATCGCAACATACGGACGCCATCATCACCCAAGACCGACAACATGCAGATCGTTTTTTACGTGAGGTGGATTCCAGTTCGGTGATGGTCAATGCCTCCACGCGTTTTGCCGATGGTTTTGAATATGGCTTGGGCGCTGAAATTGGCATTTCCACGGATAAACTGCATGCGCGCGGCCCGGTGGGGCTGGAAGGGCTGACCAGTCAAAAATATGTGGTGCTGGGTAACGGCCAGATCCGTACCGAATGATTGCAGCAGGACCGATCGGTATTGTAGGAGGCACCTTCGACCCCATTCACGCAGGTCACCTGAATATGGCCCGCGAAGCCTTGCGCCAACTGGGCTTAGAGCGGGTGTTGCTGATCCCCGCGGGTGCACCGTGGCAGCGCATTCCCCAAGCGTCGGCCCAAGACCGCCTGTCTATGACATTGGCGGCCGTGAATCACTCCAACATCTTGCGCGTGGATGATCGCGAAGTACGCCGGGCCAGCCCCACTTATACCATCGATACCTTATTGGAATTGCGCAGCGAATATGGCACACAACGACCCCTGTGGCTTATTTTAGGCGCCGATACCTTTCTGAATTTGCCCACCTGGCGCCGTTGGCAAGAATTATTGCTGCACGCCCACATTGCAGTGGCCTGCCGCCCCGGTTATTCCCTAACCGATGGCAATATGGCTCCTTCATTAAAGCGCGAATTGGTTCAACGGGGCACCAGTGCGGCGCAAGTGCGTGGACCCGCCGGCGCCATCGTCACCTTGGATATTCCTCCTATGGAAGTGTCGTCCACAGATATTCGTGCCGCTATTGCAGAGCACCGTCCCGCGGGGGATTTGCTCCCCCCGCCCGTCTTAGACTATATTGAATCTCATCAGCTGTACCAAACAGGAGGCTCATGAATCCCCAACAAATGAAGAATGAAGCTGTTTTGGCCCTTGAAGACATCAAGGCGCGTGATATTGAGGTGCTGGACGTGAATCGCATGACCTCGTTATGTGATTACATGATTATTGCCAGCGCCGAATCAACCCGCCAAACCAAGGCTTTGGCGCGCAACGTTGAAAATCATTTGCGCGAAAAAGGCGTCGCCATCCAGGGGGTTGAAGGCGAACGGGGTGGCGAATGGATTTTGGTGGACTTAGGGCCGGTAGTGGTTCATATCATGCAACCGGCGGTGCGTGAATACTACAACCTATCCGAACTCTGGGGCGGTACCATCCGCCCACCGCAGCACCTCTTAGCGCACAGCTAAACTGTGAAGCTGAGCCTGCTTGCCCTTGGGCACCGCATGCCCTCTTGGGTACGTGATGTCACTGACGAGTATGCGCAGCGTCTACCGCGTGAAACTCCGCTGGAACTGGTAGAACTTAAACCGGAAGCGCGCGTATCAGGCCGCACCACTGAACAAATCCTAGAAGCAGAAAGCCGGCGCGTGCTGGCCTTGTTGCAATCCGATGATCTGGTCATCGTATTGGATGAGCGTGGCGACCTGTGGCGCACGCAAGACTTAGCCAATGTCATTAGTACGGCACAACGTGAAGGACAAGATCTGGTATTCATCATTGGCAGCGCCGATGGATTGCATGATGCGCTGCGTGCCCGCGCGAATAAGATTTTTGCTCTATCGCGCTTAACTTTACCCCACGGCATGGCGCGTGCCATCCTTACCGAACAACTGTATCGGGCTTGCTCTTTGTTAAAAGGGCACCCTTACCACCGCGAGTAAATGTGCTGATGATTTATCTGGCCTCAGGAAGCCCACGCCGTCGCGAGCTGCTGAATCAAATGGGCGTGGCCCATGAAGTACTGATGCCCGTCCATGGCGGCGAGGCGGTGGATGAAACCCCGCACGCGGGAGAAAATCCTGAAGCCTACGCGCTGCGCGTGGCGCGGGAAAAAGCCGAAGCCGGTTGGGCGCGTTTGTTGGCATGCGGCCTAAGCGTGCATCCCGTATTGGCCGCCGACACCACCGTGGCTGTGGACGAAATCATTTTGGGTAAACCGGTGGACGCTGCTGAAGCGGCGCGCTTCCTGCGCTTACTCTCCGGTCGTGAACATCGGGTGATTAGCGCCGTGGTCCTCAAAGAGGGTGCGCGCAGCGCGCAGCGCACCTCCATCACGCGAGTGTGGTTTAATCACCTATCCGATGCGGATGTAGAACATTACATCGCCACCCATGAATATTGCGACAAAGCGGGCGGTTATGCCCTGCAAGGCCATGCCGGCGGGTTTATTACCCGCATTGAGGGCAGCCCCAGTGGTGTTATGGGTCTACCACTTTTTGAAACCGCACAACTTCTTCAACTTTTTGAAACAGGTGCCCCGTGATCAACCAGATATTAGTCAACATGACCCCCCAGGAAACCCGGGTAGCGATTTTAGAATTGGGTGTGGCTCAAGAGATTCATGTGGAACGCGCCAAGGCGCGCGGCCTGGTGGGCAACATTTATTGGGGCCGCGTGGCACGCGTACTGCCCGGCATGCAATCGGCGTTTATCGATTTGGGTTTGGAGCGCGCGGCTTTTTTGCACGTGGCCGATATTTGGTCAGCACGCAACACCGACGAGCACATTAAACCCATTGAAAAACTGCTCTCTGATGGCCAGCCCTTATTGGTGCAAGTGATTAAGGACCCCATTGGCACCAAAGGTGCGCGACTGTCCACGCAAATTAGTATTGCCGGACGCTTTTTGGTCTATCTTCCCCAAGAAAGCCATATTGGCGTATCCCAGCGCATTGAAAGTGAAGAAGAACGAAATCAGTTGCGCGATCGTTTTCAGAACTTGCTGCCTCCCAACACTGCCGGTGGGTTTATTGTACGAACCGTGGCCGAAACCACCTCGGATAAAGAGCTGATTAAGGACTGCGAGTATTTAACCCAACTGTGGATGGATGTGAGCGCTGCCCAGCGTAACGCTGCAGCACCCTCTTTGCTGCATCAAGATTTAAGCTTGGCCCAACGCGCCATTCGCGATTTGGTCACCGAAGACACCGACCGCGTGATGGTGGATTCGCGGGAAACATTTCAGAAACTATTGGATTTCGCCACTCACTATTGCCCTCAAGCAGTGCCCTCCTTAGAACATTACAGCGGTGCGCGCCCCCTATTTGACATGTTTGGCGTGGAAGAAGAAATTGAAAAAGCTTTGGCAAGACGCGTGGATTTAAAATCGGGCGGCTATCTGATCATTGACCAAACCGAAGCCATGACCACCATCGATGTCAACACCGGTGGTTTTGTTGGGGTGCGTAATTTTGATGACACGGTTTTCAAAACCAACTTAGAAGCCGCCCAAGCCATTGCGCGGCAATTGCGGTTACGCAACCTGGGCGGCATTATTATTGCCGACTTTATCGACATGGACAATGAAGAACATCGTACGGCAGTGTTGACTGAATTTCGCAAAGCCTTGGCACGAGACCGCACGCGTATGACGGCCAGCGACTTTACTTCTTTGGGATTGGTAGAAATTACGCGCAAGCGCACACGGGAAAGCTTGGCGCATGTGTTGTGTGAAACCTGTCCCACCTGCAAAGGACGCGCGCAACTCAAAACACCGCAAACGGTATGCTACGAAATTTTACGAGAAATCGTCCGCGCTGCACGGCAATTTGAGGCACGCGAATACCGCATTATCGCCAGCCAACCGGTGATTGATTTGTTTTTAGATGAAGAGTCACAGGGGTTGGCCGGCGTCAGTGACTTTATTGGCAAGCCGATCAGCCTGCAAGTGGAAACCGCCTCCAACCAGGAGCAGTACGACGTTATTTTGGTGTAGTTACATCAAGCGCTGCGTCAGCATTTCTAAACCTCCGACGATAATCGTCAGCGATAGCTGAAAAATCACCACTAAAATAACCGGTGTTAAATCCACCGTGCCCAACATGGGTACAATGCGCCGCAAGGGACGCAAGAAGGGCCGCGTCAGCGCGTCGGCCGCGGCCATCATGGGGCTTAACGGGTTAACCCAACTCAACACCGCCAACACAAATACTGCCGCCATTAAAATGTATAGAATGTGGCGCAGCAACTCCACCGCACCCATGGCAAACACCCAAGGCGCAAATAAGTAGGCTTCAGAGGGCCTAACCATACCAAATACGGTGAGGTTAAGAAGCAGCAACAGGCATTGCAATATCCAGGCCCAAACTAAGGGGGACAGATCTATGCCACGCACACCTGGAATAACGCGTCGCATGCCGCGAACGGCAAACTCACTGAGGCTAATGGCAAATTCGCTTACCGGGTTGCGCCACGGGGCGTTAAATAATTGCAACAGAAAGCGCAGCAACGCAGCGAATGTAAAGAGCCCAATAACCGTTTCCAGTAACGAATGCATAATATCCACAGCCGATCTCCTAATTAATCTTGACCCAGGGATTGCCCCAACTCATAAGAGCGCCGCGCGGCAGCCGCTGCGGCGTCTTTTAAAATATCAGCAAACCCTGATTGTTCTAACACCGCCAGCGCGGCTTCCGTAGTACCCCCTTTAGAGGTTACTTTTTGTCGCAACTCAAGGGGCGAATCTTCGCTGCCCGCAGCCAGCAGTGCCGCACCTTTCACGGTGTTTAATGCCAAGGTGCGCGCTGCATCGGCATCCAGTCCCAATTTTTGAGCGGCCCGTTGCAAGGCTTCTATAAAATAAAACACATACGCCGGACCACTGCCTGAAATCGCCGTTACCGCATCCAGTTGTTCTTCGCGCTCCACCCATACCGCAGTGCCCACCGCACGCATTAACGACTGCGCATGCACACGATCATCAGGGGACACCCCTGGCATGGCATAAAGGCCTGTGGTTCCCTGCTGAATCAGCGCCGGGGTATTGGGCATGGCGCGCACAATATTGGTGTGCCCTTTTAACCAGCGCGACAAGGCGGTGGTGGTAATGCCTGCAGCAATGCTAATGACACGCAAGCTGGTATCTAGAGCAGGCAAGGCGCGCGTCACGGCGGCCAATTGCTGCGGCTTAACCGCCAACACCAAGGTACCCGCATCCGCCAGCGCAGGGGCGGCTTCTGTGTAAACCTTAACACCCCAAGTACCCTGCAGTTTGGCGCCCGCGCTGGCATCAATTTCTACCACCCCAATTTGACTCACGGGTTGGCCATGGGCCAATAAACCTCCTATTAATGCTGAGGCCATGTTGCCTCCACCCACAAATACAATACTCATATCGCGCGCTCCCGTGCCCCAAAAATGGCTGTACCCATCCTGACTATTGTAGAGCCTTCTTGCAAAGCCGCAGCAAAGTCTTGCGACATCCCCATGGATAAGGTGTCCAATCCAGTCCCTCCTGCGTTCAGCGTGTCCTGTAAATGGCGCAGGGCAGCGAAGGGTTTGCGCTGCGCCTCAAGGTCCGCGCTGGGTTCTGGAATGGCCATCAAGCCGCGCAGTCGAACGCCTTGCAAGGCGCGCACAGCCTGCGCCACCTCACCCACCTCTTGGGGCACCAAACCCGATTTGCTGACCTCTCCACTAATATTCACTTGTAAACAAATGTTAAGTGGCGGGAGGCCGGCTTCCATGCGCGCCTGCGACAGACGTTCGGCAATTTTTAAACGGTCTACGCTGTGCACCCAATTAAAGTGCAGTGCCACAGATTTGGTTTTATTGCTCTGCAAGGGGCCAATAAAGTGCCATTGCAGCGTCAAATCGGCCAGGGCCAATTGTTTTTCTAAGGCCTCTTGTAGGTAATTTTCGCCAAAATCCCGTTGCCCTGCTTGTGCCAGCGTGCGAATGGCGGCGGCACTCTGCCCTTTGCTCACCGCCAGTATGGTTACCGCACGACCAGGGGCGGCTTCTTGCACCTGTTGTGTAACGCGCTGTAACGCAAGGAGGAGTGACATTTTAATGGGACCAACCGGTCGGGACAAAACACGATGGTATATCATATGGCAATTAATCTGCTCATTTTAAGGCACCCCATGGCTGGACTTACGGCAAATACACCCTGGCCCACAGAAATAACCCTACACCAGGCCTCACGACGTCTGGATGTGACTTTTGACGACGGTCGAAGCTATCAGTTTCCCATTGAGTACCTGCGCGTCTATTCTCCCTCGGCGGAAGTGATTGGGCATGGGCCGGGGCAAGAAGTGTTGCAAACCGGCAAGCGCTTGGTGGGCATTGAGGAGTTATTGCCCGTGGGCACCTATGCCGTGCAAATTCGCTTTAGTGATGGCCATGACACCGGCATATTCTCGTGGGACTACCTTAAAGAATTGGGCGTTAACCAAGATGAAAACTGGGCCCGCTACCTTAACCGCATAGAAGCCGCAGGCGCCAGCCGCGACACTCATTAACATTATGGCCGATACTCATTTTGGTTTTACACAAGTAGACGAGCGCGAGAAAGCCGCCAAAGTTGCGGCGGTGTTTGATTCTGTGGCCTCGCGCTACGACATCATGAACGACTTCATGTCTTTGGGCATGCATCGATTGTGGAAGCGCTTCACACTTACGGTGGCTCATGCACGCCCCGGCGAGCACATATTGGATCTGGCATCGGGTAGTGGAGATTTGGCGCGCGGCTTTGCCAAGCAAGTGGGCGACAGCGGCCAAGTGGTCATGACCGATATTAACTTTGCCATGCTTTCACGTGGACGCAACCGTTTGCTCGATGAGGGCGTTTCCTTGCCTGCCGCTCTGTGCGATGCGGAAAGCTTGCCTTTTCCCGACAACAGTTTTGATTGCGTATCCTTGGCTTTCGGTTTGCGCAATATGACCCATAAAGAACGCGCGCTATCTGAAATGCAGCGCGTATTAAAACCCGGGGGCCGTGCTCTGGTTCTGGAATTTTCTCGCATCTGGGAACCACTGCGCCCGCTCTACGATGCCTATTCTTTTAACGTCATCCCAAAGGTGGGTAAATGGGTGGCTCATGATGAAGCCAGCTATCAATACTTGGCAGAATCCATTCGCATGCACCCCGACCAAGAAACGCTTAAATCTATGATGGAAGCGGCCGGCCTTGAATCTGTTAACTGGTTTAATCTGAGTGCCGGAGTGGTGGCCCTGCATCGTGGCTATAAATTTTAATAAGGCTAACGCGTGAATCCCTTTCCTGAACGTTCTTGTCCAGCCCCTGTTTTAAAGATTCTCACTCAGGGGTTGCGTGCCCTGTTCTCCACAGCACCTTGGGCGGCATTGCGGCTACAACCTTTTGCCGGTCAGCAGGTGGCGCTGCATTTGGCTGGCTTTATTGTTCCTTTAGTCATAGAAGAGGATGGGGTATTGGCTTTGGCACCCACAGCGGACGCTGGCACCGATCTGACCATTCGCATTCCACTCAATGCCCTACCCTTATTCAGAAGCGATGAGGCGGCGGCCTTGCGTTTAATTCACATGGAAGGCAACTCAGGTCTGGCGCAGGAAGTAGGCTACTTGGCCAAGCATTTCCGTCCCGACTTAGAAGAATTACTCAGCCGCGTGATGGGCGACATTGCAGCGCATCGCGTGGCCGGCGCATTCCGAGCGGGGGGCGCTTGGGCGCTGGACACGGCGCAACGCTTCAATGCCGCGTTTTCTGAATACGCCACCGAAGAAGCGCGTTGGACAGCCAGTCACACAAGCCTTGATCAATTTTCATTGGACGTCACGCAATTAAAGGACGCTCTCGAGCGCCTTGAGCGGCGTGTGGCGGGGTTATCTTAATGCGCTTGTTACGTGTGTTGCGAATTGTTTCTATATTCATCAGTCACGGGTTAGATGAATTTGTTTTTTACCACCCCAAGCAAGCCACGGCGCGTGCTGTGTCTCGTCATCTATTTTTTTGGCGTCGCTTTAATGAGCCCCGTGCGGTTCGTTTGCGCAAAGCCTTAGAATCCTTGGGTCCTATTTTTGTAAAGTTTGGCCAAGCGCTCTCCACGCGTCGCGATTTAATTCCCTTAGATATTGCGGATCAATTGGCGCTTCTGCAAGACCAAGTACCTCCTTTTCCTGGCCTTCTGGCGCGTGCCATGCTGGAAGACATTTATGGCAAGCCCTTGGGCGACGTATTTGCTTCTTTCGAAACCGAGCCCGTGGCCAGCGCCTCGGTGGCACAAGTGCATTTTGCCGTATTGAAGAATGGCCGTGAGGCAGCGGTTAAAATTTTACGCCCCAACGTACACCGCAACATCGCACGGGATGTGGCGCTTCTCTACACCTTGGCACGACTCGTTCAACGTTGGTTTCCTGAAGCACGCCGATTGCACCCGGTGGAAGTGGTGGCTGAATTTGAAAAGCATTTGGCTGATGAACTGGACCTCATGGTAGAGGCCTCTAATGCCAGCCAGTTGCGTCGCAATTTTGAAGACCAACGCTTGCTGATTATTCCGGAAGTGTTTTGGGATTACTGCGATGTGTCGGTGATGGTGATGGAGCGCATGCATGGCACCCCCATCAGTCAGGTGGATAAACTGCGCGGCATGGGTGTAGATATTCCCAAACTGGCGCGCGACGGCGTTGAAATTTTCTTTACCCAAGTGTTTCGCGATGGCTTCTTTCATGCCGACATGCACCCAGGAAACATTCAAGTGGCCGCCGATGGCCGTTACATTGGTCTGGATTTTGGCATCATCGGAACCCTTGGCAACAGTGATAAAAGTTATTTGGCGCAAAATTTCTTGGCTTTTTTTCAGCGCGACTATCACCGTGTGGCCATGGCACACATCGAGGCGGGTTGGGTTCCCGCCGATACACGCGCCGATGAATTTGAATCGGCCATTCGCTCGGTGTGTGAGCCAATTTTTGACAAACCCTTGAGTGAGATTTCTTTTGGCAAAGTATTGCTGCGCCTGTTTCAGGTATCGCGCCGCTTCAACATGGAAATTCAGCCGCAACTGGTGATGTTGCAAAAAACATTGCTGAATGTGGAGGGTTTGGGTCGCGATCTTGACCCCCAGCTGGACTTGTGGAAAACCGCTAAGCCGTATTTAGAACGTTGGATGAATGAACAAGTGGGTTGGCGCGGCCTGCTGCGCTCGTTGCGCAATGAAGGTGGTCAGTGGGTTACATTAATGCCTGAGTTGCCGCGCTTAATTCATAAAGCGCTTAGCGCGCCCCCTGCTTCAATGTTGCAGGCTGAAATATCTGAGCTGCGCGCGCAACAGCGCACGCTGTCCCGCTGGCTGACTGCAGTATTGGTAACGTTGGGGTTGTTGGTGGGGGTAGAGCTGGCGTTCTTGATGCTCTCGTCTTAGTGAGCGCTGCCCAAATAGGCGTCGCGCACCTTAGGATCATTGCGTAATTGTTCGGCCGGGCCATGCACCGCGATGTGGCCATTTTCAAGCACATAGCCATAATCGGCCACTGCCAAAGCGGCGGCGGCAAACTGTTCCACCAGCAGCATGGTCATGCCCTGCGCTTTAAGGCGGCCAATAATCTGAAACACTTCCTCCACCAAAATAGGCGCCAAACCCATGGAGGGCTCATCCAACAGCAGCACCTCTGGGTTTAACATTAACGCACGCGCCATGGCCAACATTTGCTGCTCGCCGCCAGAGAGCGTGCCCGCCAATTGATGTTGTCGTTCGCGCAAACGTGGAAAAAGATCCAGTGAGCGATCCATGTCTCCTTCAATATCACCCCGCGCACGACTGCTCCCGATGGTGAGGCGCGTAAAAGCCCCCAGCAATAGATTGTCACGCACCGTTTGCGCAGGAAACACACGCCGCCCTTCTGGTGAATGAGCCAAACCACGGCGCGTAATGCGGTGCGCGGGCAGGCCCGTAATGGATTGGCCGCCCAACATCACAGTGCCTGCGGTTGGTTTTAGCATGCCGCTTAGGGCGCGCATGGTGGTGCTCTTACCCGCGCCATTGGAACCGATTAAGGTGACCACTTGCCCCTTGGGCACCGACAGCGAAATGCCATGCAATACTTGCACTTGTCCGTACGCGGCTTTGAGATCTTTTACTTGCAACATAATCTGTCTCCTGGGCTATTAGGCGGGCTGACCGCCTAGGTAAGCCTCAATCACTTTGGGATTGGACTGCACTTCAGCGGGCCGACCTTCGGCAATTTTTTGACCAAAATCCAACACCGATACGGTATCTGAAATGCCCATCACCACGTCCATGTGATGCTCGATCAACACAATGGTAATACCGTGCTCACGAATTTTTTCAATAATCACGATGAGATCTTTGATCTCGGGTGAGGTTAACCCTGCGGCGGGCTCATCGAGCAGCAGCAATGTTGGGTTAAGGCCTAGGGCGCGGCCAATTTCCAGCAAGCGTTGCCGCCCATAGGGCAGATTGCGTGCCTCTTCGTTAATGAACGCTTCTAGCCCCACAAAGCGCAAAATACTGGCCGCACGGCTGCGCGCCGCGGCTTCCTCACGCTGATAGCGTGGCGTGTTGAGCAGCACATCCAACAAATTGGATTGGTAAGTATGGTGCAATCCCACCAAGACATTTTCAAGAGCGGTCATCTCGCCAAACAGTTGCAAGTTTTGAAAGGTGCGCGCAATGCCTTGCAGGGCAATACTGGAAGGGGTCTGACCCGAAATGGCTTGTCCGTTAAAGTGCACCGCGCCACTGGTGGGCGTATAGATACCGGTCAGCACATTCATCATGGTGGACTTGCCCGAACCATTGGGACCAATTAAGCCATGAATAGAGCCTTGTGCGATGGTAATGTCCACATTGTTCAAGGCTTTCAAGCCACCAAACTGCATGAGGATTTGCTTGGCCTCTAACATCTTGCCGCCGCGCTGCTGAGCGTGATCAGGTGTGGCCCATGCGTTAGCCGCAGAATTACTGACCACCACTGCTGCGCGCGCCACCCATTGCGGTTTGAAATGTCCCACCATGCTGCGCACCCACCCCACAATGCCCTCTTGCAAGTAATACACCACAAACAAAATCAAGAAACCGAAAATGGTAATGCGCCAGTTGGTCATTTCTTGCAGGGTATAGGCGCTGGTGAGTAGAGCCGCTGCGGCCAACACAGGCACCACCAAAGGTTTTAAGGACCGCTTGCCACTGACAAAATGTCGAACCATATAAAAAGCCATGCCGGCCCCTGCCACCAAGGCCAAGTCGCGGAATAATTCGATATCGTCCAGCATATTGGGCAGCAGCACCACGATGGCGGCTCCCAGTACGGGGCCAATGCGTGTTTTGCGTCCGCCCATGATAATGGCCAGCAAGAACAACACCGTGAGCTCAAAGTTAAAGGTGTTGGGGGCAATGTACAGCTCGTTAAAGGTAAAGAGCCCGCCTGCCAACCCAGCCAGGCCTGCGCTGATAGCAAAGGCGAATACTTTATAGCGGTATACGCTCACCCCCATACAATCAGAAGCTACGGGGCTGCCGCGCAAGGCCTCGAAGGCGCGTCCCAAATGGGATTTTAAAATGCGATTCACCATCAGCATGGCCATGAGAAAAACGACCATGACGAAATAGTAGTAATGCTGTTCTTGCAATACCCAGCCAAATAGAATGGGCTTTTTGATGGTGATGCCCAAAGGCCCGTTGGTGAGGAAATCCATTTCGTTAATCAGAATTTGCGCAATGGTTCCGAAGGCCAATGTCACCATGGCCAAATAAGGTCCAGTGACGCGCAGCGCAGGCAAGGCCAATATCAAGCCAAAGAATGCTGTGGTAAAAATACTGGCAGGTACTGCAAAGTAAAAGGGGACGCCCAACTTCCAATTCAAAATTCCGGCCGTGTAAGCGCCAATTCCAAATAACGCCGAATGCGCCAACGACACTTCGCCGGTATAGCCCACCACAATATCCAACCCAAACAACAGCACGGCGTAAATGGCAATCAACACCACCTGGTGAATGTAGTACTCGTTGTGAATGACTTGGGGCAGTAACGCCAACAGCGCAATAGCGCCTATGGTTAAAAGAATACGAAACGGTTTCATCTGACCTATACCTTTTTGATGGCTTTTTTACCAAACAAGCCACTGGGCTTGATGGCCAGAACCAGCAACAGCAATACCAAGCCGGGCACATCCTTGTAGCCCGTTGAAATGTAGAAGCCCGTGGTGGTCTCGGCGATACCCAACAGCAGACCGCCCACAATAACGCCCATGCCCGAAGTTAAGCCACCAATAATAGCCACGGCAAATGCTTTTAATCCCAGCACGGCTCCCATGGAGGCGCCGGTTAAGGTAATGGGGGCAATCAGCACACCAGCAAAGGCCGCTGACATGGAAGACAGTGCGTACGAAAAGGTAATCACCAATCCGGTATTAATTCCCATTAAGCCTGCCGCATCGCGATCGCTGGCGGTGGCCACTACGGCTTTGCCATAAATAGTGCGGCGATTAAACAATTCCACCAATACCATCATCAGAATGGCGCCGCCTACCACCAACAACTCCATGGGCAACACATTGGCGCCGAAAATATGGAGCGGTTCAGTGGGCAGCGGCGAAGGAAAAGGCAGGTCGTCACGGCCCCAAAGATTTTCTGCGGTGTTGCGAAAAATAATACCCAACGCGATGGTGGACATAATCCAACCGAATTCAGATTTTGTTTTGATGGCTGGGCGCACACCAATAAATTCTACAACCACACCTTGAAACGCACCGATTAACAATACCAGTGGCACCATCAACCAATAATTAACATAGGGCCCACCCATGATGCTACCGGAAAGGCTTAAGCCCGCCATGGCCCCCAACATGAGCGCATCACCCTGACCAAAGTTAAGGGTACCGGAAGTGGCGAATGTGGATTGATAACCGAAGGCAATGACAGCATAGATCATACCCAACGCAATACCACTGAGTAATAGCTGCAGCAGAATATCCATGATTAAACCTAAGCCGAATGGGGTTTAATAAAAAACGCGCCCCAATGTGAGTTGGGGCGCGTTGGTTTTACTTACTTAATATGAACGGGGTTTTTCTTATCTTCATCGTAGGCATACACCACATGACCGCCCTTCACTTCACCTATCACCGGAACATTGGGCGCAATGGCTTCGTGGTTATCATGCGTGTAAGGGTGGTCGTAACTGGTCACCACCCCATCCACTTTCTTATTCAAGTTTTCTAATGCCGCACGAATTTTAGCGCCGTCAGTGCTGCCTGCTTGATTAATAGCCGCGGCCAGCAAGTACACCGAGTCATACCCTTGCGCTGCAGATACCGGCGAAGGAATGCGACCGTTTGCTGGATTGTAGGCTTTTAAATACGCATCAATGAATGCCTTGCGTTTGGGGGTATTGGGTTCTTGAATAAAGGTTTGCGGCATGCGCGCGCCTTCACTATTAGCCCCAGCATTATCAATAAAGTTACCCATTGAAAGCGTCCAGCTGCCCACCATGGGGACTTTCCAACCCAGCTTGGCCATACCGTTGGCTATTTGTGCTAACTCAGGACCAATGGCGTAGGTCAGGATAATCTGTGCGCCCGCCTCTTTGGCCTTCAACAATTGCGAGGTCATGTCGGTATCTTTAATGTTGAATTTTTCTACCGCCACCGCTGTAACGCCACGTGATGCCAATGCCTTTTCCAAATCTTCACGGCCTAGTTGGCCGTAATTGGTGGAGTCGGCCAAGATAGCCACCTTGGTAAATTTACGCTTCACAATGGCTTCTTCCACAATCATGGCAGATTGAATGGTGTCGTTGGCGGAGGTGCGGAAAATGTAGTTATCGGCAAATTCAGGGGGCAGGAATTGCTTGGTAACGGCTGAGCCAGTGGACACATTATTCAAAACAGGAATTTTGGCTTCTTGATAAAAACGTTGCGAGGCCAAAGACACGCCGGTATTAATGAAGCCCAAATCGGCCACTACTTTTTCTTTGTTCACCAATTCTTGTGCAATTTGTACGCCGCGTTCGTTCTTGGCTTCGTCGTCACGTTCAATTAATTGGATGGGGCGGCCCAATACACCACCCGCTTTGTTAATTTCATCCGCAGCAAGCCTGACACCATCGCGCATGGAAATGCCCATTGGGGAGGAGCCGCCGGTAAAGGGTCCGGATAAACCTATTTTAATGGGGTCGGCGGCAGCGGCAGATAACGAAAAAGCGACCAATGCAGTCATTAGCAGTGGAGTGGCCCACTTTGGAAACAGATTGCGCATGCTATTCTCCTATGGATTGGCGATACCACTTTTATGGTATGTGGTTTATTGCATTCCGATTCTACCACGACATTTCGGGATGAAAATATTTCCCGAACATTAAGACAGTGGCGCTATTTATGCGCGAAAATGATGCGCATGCACAAATTGTTCAAAGGCCACCTCAACATGATCTACGAATTGGGAAGTCGCAAGCCCATTATTGCGCCAACTGCCTATATTGCCCCCGGCGCGATTTTGGTGGGGGAGGTTATTTTAGGGTCTGAGTCCTCCGTATGGTGCAATGCAGTAATTCGGGCGGACAACACCAAGGTCACCATTGGTGCGCGCTGCAATATTCAAGATGGTGCCGTGCTGCATGTGGATCCGGGTGTGCCCATGGCTTTGGCTGATGGTGTAAGCGTGGGCCATTTGGCCATGTTGCATGGCTGCACTGTGGGCGAGAACAGCTTGATTGGCATTAAGGCGGTGGTGCTGAACCACGCTGTGATTGGCAGTAATTGCCTGATTGGCGCCAACGCCCTCATCACTGAGGGTAAGATTATTCCTGAGGGTTCCTTGGTAATGGGCAGCCCCGGTCGCGTGGTGCGCGCCCTTACCACAGAAGAAATAGAGGGTCTGAAGGGCAATGCGGAAAGCTATGTGCGCCGCAGCAAATTATTCCGGGCTGAGTTACACCTCTCCTCTGACCCTCCTGACGCCTAATCTCCCACATGCAAAAACACAGCACGGTGATGATTGATGGGCCGATTGGTCAGCTGGAAACGGTTGTTACCCTCCCCACAGGTGAGGCGCGCGGTATTGCCTTGGTGGCTCATCCGCACCCCCTGTTTGGCGGCACGCTGGATAACAAAGTGGCGCAAACATTGGCCAATACCTTTAGCGCTTTGGGATGCGTCAGCTTTCGGATGAATTTTCGTGGTGTGGGGGCTTCAGAGGGCGTGCATGACGAGGGGGTTGGCGAAACCGAAGATTGGTTGGCGGTGCACGAATATGCCAGAAGCTTCTACCCACAATTGCCTACTTTTTTGGCCGGATTTTCTTTTGGTGCCTTTGTCATGAGCCAAGTGGCGCAGCGCATCACGGTAGAAAAATTAGTACTGGTGGGGCCTGCTGTCATTAACTTTCCCTTCGGCCCTGTGGCCCCCAATACTTTGGTGATTCAAGGTGAGTTGGATGATGTGATTCCTTTGGCTGATGTGTTGCGTTGGGCCACGCCGCAAGACTTGCCCATTGTGGTCGTGCCCGGTGCGGATCATTTTTTTCATCGGCGCTTGCACCTGATTCGCGACTGGGTCACCTTGGCCTGTGGTATTTAAATTTTTGGAGTATTTATGTCGTACCCTTTATTAAAAGCCTTGCACATTATGTTTATGGTGACTTGGTTTGCTGGATTATTTTACCTGCCCCGTTTGTATGTGTATCACGCCATGGCCGCAGATGATGCGGCCGGTTGTGCGCGTTTTAAAATCATGGAACGCAAATTATTTTGGGGCATTATGACGCCGGGCGCCATTCTGACCATTCTTTTCGGAATAGCCATGGTGCTGCAATTGGACGTTATGGGCAAATGGTTGCACGTTAAAATCATGCTGGTGGTGGTGCTGGTGATTTATCATATCTGGTGTGGGAAAATACTGAAAAACTTTAAACTGGATTGCAATACACATAGCCATGTGTGGTATCGCTGGTTTAATGAATTGCCCGTGCTTATCCTTATTCCCGTCGTTCTGTTAGCCGTACTAAAACCCTTTTGAAAACCACTCATCATTTTTTTGCACCCTGCCCGCGCGGGCTGGAAACGGTGCTTGCCGAAGAGCTTACAGAGCTGGGTGCCCTGTCGGTTGTGGCGGGTGATGCGGGCGTGGCCTTTGAAGGTGATGCCGCCTTAGCCATGAACGCTAACTTGGAATCGCGTATCGCCAGTCGCATTTTATGGCGCGTGGCCACAGGTCCTTATCATAACGAACAGGTCATCTATGAAGCGGCCCTGGCGTTGCCGTGGTCCGAGTGGATGGATGTGGAACAGACCATCATGGTGGAGACCAATGCGCGACGCTGTCCGCTGCGCAGTCTGGATTTTGTGACTTTGCGTGTAAAAGACGCGGTCTGTGACCATTTTCGCAATCATGTGGGCAGCCGGCCTTCGGTGGATTCGCGCACACCAGACATTCGTATTTCAATATTTTTAGATGAATACCATTTCTTTCTTTACCTCGATACCTCAGGTGATGCTTTATTTCGGCGTGGCGAACGTGTGGAATCGGGTGAAGCCCCTTTGAAAAAAAACTTAGCGGCCGGCATTTTGCGTATTGCAGGCTGGCGTCCGGGCATTCCGTTGTTAGATCCTTTTTGTGGTGCCGGGACCTTTTTATGGGAAGCCGCGGAATGGTCGCTTAACCGTGCCGCGGGGCTTAACCGTCAGTTCGGTTTTGAGCATCTAAAGGGCTGGGATCTTAGTGCATGGCCCGCCATTAAAGCGGCAGCTGAAGCGCGTGCGGAACCCGCACGTCCCTTGCCCTTATGGGGCTTTGATTTAAAGGGGGACGCCTTAGTGGCCGCCGAGGCCAACTTTGAGGCAGCCGATTTGGTGGGCTGCGCCCAATGGAAGCAAGTGAATATGCTGGAATCTTCCCCCCCTGCGCCTGAAGGCTACTTAATCACCAACCCCCCCTATGGGGTCCGGTTGGGTGAGCAAGCGGAACTGGCGGAGCTCTACCCCAAATTAGGCGATACCCTTAAAAAACGCTATGCCGGTTGGACCGCTTGGTTTTTAAGTGCCGATATGCAATTACCCAAAGGCATTCGCCTAAAAGTGTCACGCCGCACCCCCTTGTTTAATGGCGCACTGGAATGCCGTTTGTTTGAAATCAAGCTGGTTTCGGGATCTAACCGCTAATCTTTGAAAAGGTGCTGTAACATAGGCGTCACATCAAACGAGTATAAGGTTTCGTCATGGAACCGTCATATACTTCACCCCCCACCCCACCCACGGAGGCTTATTTGGGAGCCAACATTTTGGTGGTTGAGGACGAGAGCGCGATTCAAGAACTTATCGCCCTCAATCTTCAGCAAGCCGGGCATGAACCGAAGTTGGCCTCAGATGGCGCCGAGGCCTTGGAATCCGTACGCGAATCCTTGCCCGACCTGGTATTGGTGGATTGGATGTTGCCCACCATGAGCGGCATTGATCTGGTGAAGCGCTTGCGCGCCAATGAGCGCACCCGCACCGTGCCCATCATCATGCTCACGGCTCGCGCGGATGAATCAGATAAGCTTTTGGGGCTAGAGTCCGGCGCCGACGACTACATCACCAAACCTTTTTCCATTAAAGAATTAAATGCCCGCATCAAGGCTGTGCTGCGCCGGCGCGCACCCCAAATGACGGAAGATCGCGTGGTCTTTAAAGCCCTTTCCCTAGACCCCGGCACCCATCGGGCCAGTGCCAACGGCCAGGAGATCGATCTGGGGCCCACAGAATTCAAGTTGCTGCATTTCTTTATGACCCACCCCGAGCGGGTGTATTCTCGCACCCAGATTTTGGATCAGGTGTGGGGAGACCATGTCTTCATTGAAGAGCGGACGGTAGACGTGCACATTCGTCGCCTGCGCTCAGCCCTAGAGCCCAGCAATACCGACCATCTGCTGCAAACCGTACGCGGCTCTGGGTATCGTCTCACTGCAATCGCCTGACCCCCTTCGACTCTGGTACTCTATTTTGGGGTCAGACCCCGTAGGGGGTCAGACCCCCTACGGGGTCTGACCCCTAACCTGCCTAACCTGCTAACCAGGTTTTACATATATGAAGAATTTCTTAAGATACGTCTTGGGCGGCTTGCTCAGCGCATTGACGGTCAGCTTCTTGATGTGGGCCATCTTAGGCCCTCTATGGGGGCTGGTCACACTCTGCGCCTTCTTTGCAGCAGTGGCTGCACGTGATGCCTGGCAATTACAAGAACTGAACCGCTGGCTGCGTCGCCACGAATTGGGCAGCATGCCCCACCCCACCGGTGCCTGGGGGCTGGTCTTTAGCCAGCTGTTTCGCTTAGAAAAACATACGGCACAAACGCAGAACAAGTTAAGAGAGGCCCTAGAACGCTTTCAGCAGGCGGGAATCGTCTTGCCCAATGGGGTGGTGGTGATCGATGCGTCCGACCGCATTCAATGGTGCAACCCCAGCGCCGAAACTCATTTCGGCATTGACCTTAAACAAGACCGCGAACAGAGCTTGACGTACCTTGTTCGTCGCCCAGAGTTTGTTGAGTATTTGGCACAAACACAGCATGACGACCCGCTCATTTTGCGGCGCATGCAGGGTACGTCTTTGTCTTTGTCCATTCAAATGGTGCCCTACAGCAACAATCAACGGCTGTTGGTAAGCTACGATATTACCCAAGTAGAAAAAGACGAACGTGTACGTCAGGACTTTGTGGCCAATGTATCCCACGAACTGCGCACGCCCATTACCGTAGTGGGCGGGTTCATCGAAACCTTATTGGAAGGCGAAACCCTCGAGCCTGCCCTGTTGCGTCGGGTGCTGGGTACCATGCAATCGCAAACTCAGCGCATGCAAAACTTGGTGGAGGAATTGCTGTCCCTCTCACGTTTGGAGGGGCAACATACCCCCGCACCCGAAACGCCCGTTGCCGCAGATCTGCTGATGCGCCAACTGGTGCAAATGGCTGAACAACTGAGCAAGGGCCGACATGAAGTGCGCGGCATTCTAAAAACACCGGACATCATACTGGGTGCGGATAATGAATTGCTGAGCGCTTTTGGTAATTTGGTGACCAATGCCGTGCGCTATACGCCTGAAGGTGGCAAAATTACATTACAGTGGGAATTAGAGCGCGGTGAAGGTGTTTTTTCTGTTCAGGATACAGGCATCGGCATTGCAAGCGAGCATATTCCACGCTTAACTGAGCGCTTTTACCGTGTGGATCTTGCGCGCTCCCGTGAGACGGGAGGAACCGGATTGGGGTTGGCCATCGTGAAACAAGTCCTACTGCATCACGATGCCAGGCTAGAAGTTTCTAGCCAACCCGGCCAGGGCAGTATATTTTCGGTAAGAATGCCTGTGGCACGCGTCATTGCGGCAACCCACACTCAATCAGCACTTAACCTTTAACTTTTTAAGACCACATATGCCCATTCAAGAAATTGAAATCATCAATAAACTAGGCCTTCATGCCCGCGCTTCCGCCAAACTCACTCAGGTGGCTTCCAGCTTTCCCTGCGACGTGACGGTGGCCCGCAATGGGCGCAAAGTGAATGCCAAAAGCATTATGGGTGTGATGATGCTGGCTGCTACTCGTGGCAGCACCATTACCTTAGAAACCTCAGGACCAGAAGCGGATAAAGCCATGGCTGCCATGGTCGCACTTATCAACAATCGTTTTGATGAGGCCGAATAGTCTATGAGTTTTGTTATTCATGGTATTGCGGTGGCCAGTGGCATTGCCATTGGTCGCGCACACCTGTTTGCACAGACCTCACTGGACGTGACTCACTATGCTGTTGCCGAAAACAAATTGGATGCAGAAGTGGAGCGCTTCAATGCCGCCATCGCCACGGTGCGCAATGAGCTGCAAGACCTAGAAGGCCAAATTCCCGCAGGTTCACCGCCTGAATTTGCTGCGTTCTTACAATTGCACTTAATGATTCTCAACGACGTCACTCTGGCCTCCGTGCCCGCCCAGCTCATTCATCAACAAGGGTGCAATGCGGAATGGGCCCTTAAACAGCAAATGGACTTGCTTATTGAGCAGTTTGAGGAAATTGAAGACAGCTACCTACGCGAACGCAAACAGGATGTCATGCAAGTGGTAGAGCGCGTACTAAAAGCGCTGATGGGTCAGCCGGTAGCATCGGCCTCTTCATTAAAACCATCTGAAGACAGCATCTTGGTGGCGCACGACTTAAGCCCTGCCGACATGATGGTGTTTAAGAACCAATCTTTTCACGCCTTCATTACCGACATGGGTGGCGCTACTTCCCATACGGCCATTTTGGCGCGCAGCTTAGGCATTCCATCCGTTGTGGCTTTGCATCACGCTTGGGCCATGATTCGCGAAGATGAACCCATCATTGTGGATGGCATGGCAGGCGTTGTTATCGTTAATCCCGATAAATTGGTACTCTCTGAATATCGCCTGCGCCAAGAACAATGGAACCTTGAGCGGCAAAAACTGAAGCGTCTGCGCACCACACCGGCCAATACTTTGGATGGTACACCCATCGAATTATGGGCCAATATTGAATTGCCCGATGATGTGGAAGCGGTTAAAAAAAGCGGTGCCACAGGAATTGGTTTGTTCCGCAGTGAATTTCTCTTCATGAACCGCAGCGATACACCGGGTGAGGAAGAGCAGTTTAACGCCTACCGCCGTGTGGCTACGGCACTGCGCGGCCAGCCCATTACCATTCGCACGCTGGATATTGGTGCGGATAAACCCGTGGATTCAACACCCACCGCGCATTCACTCAACCCCGCATTAGGCTTGCGTGCTATTCGCTATTGCCTCACTGAACCGCGTTTGTTCAATACACAACTGCGGGCCATTCTGAGGGCCTCTCATTTTGGTCATGTGCAGTTGCTCATTCCCATGCTGAGCAGTGGCACGGAAATCAATCAAGTGCTAACCCTTATTGAACAGGCCAAAGCCGAACTGCGCTCGGAAGGTATTCCATTTAACGAATCGATTCCGGTGGGAGGCATGATTGAAATTCCGGCTTCCGCATTGGCCCTTCCGGTATTTATTGGTAAATTGGATTTTCTATCGATTGGGACCAATGACTTAATACAGTACACGCTGGCCATTGATCGCTCCGATGATGCGGTGGCTCATCTCTACAACCCCGCTCATCCGGCGGTGCTGTACTTGGTAGCGCATACCATCCGCACGGCACAAAAGGCCGGTATACCGGTGGCGGTGTGTGGTGAAATGGCGGGGGATGTGGCCTTTACACGTTTGCTGCTGGGATTTGGTTTGCGAGAGTTTTCTATGCATCCGGCGCACTTGCCCGCGATCAAACAAGTTATTTTAAAAACCAGCATTCCGGATTTGCAAACACTGGTTAAGAAAATATTAAACACATACGATCCAGAAAAACTAACAGCGTTAATTGAACGCCTTAATCAATAGCATCCACGCCATACTGCTCTCGATAGGCCGCCACCGCTTGTGCATGCGCTGCCAACTCAGTATGCCCGGACAAGAAACGCATCAAGTCATTCAGGCTGGCAATACTCAATACCGGAATACCGAATTGCGCTGTCACTTCTTGGGTGGCAGAAAGCGTGCCATTGCCGCGCTCCATCCGGTCCAAGGCCGTGACCACCGCCACCGGCTGTGCCCCTACGGATGTTAATAAGGCCACCGACTCGCGCACGGAGGTTCCTGCCGAAATAACATCGTCCACAATCAGCGCACGACCCAAAGGGGGGGCGCCCACCAACATACCGCCTTCACCATGATCTTTGGCTTCTTTGCGGTTGTAGCAAAAAGGAATGTCGCGACCGCGCTCTGCCATGGCCATGGCAATACCAGCTACCAACGGGATGCCCTTGTAGGCTGGGCCAAACAAAAAATCGAAGGACGGCGCGGTGGCCTCAATGGCATCGGCATAAAACTTGGAGAGCTGACGCAAGGCTGCACCGGTGCTAAATAGCCCGGCGTTAAAAAAATAAGGACTCAGCCTTCCAGCCTTGGTTTTAAACTCACCGAAGCGAATCACCTGTTGCTGAACTGCGAATGCCACAAAACGCGTTTGAAAGTCGGCCATAGTCTCTGATGTGAGTCAGTGCGGAATCAGGATAACATATCGCATGCTCATGGACCGCCTGCGCCTTATCTTAACCCCCTTCTTCTCCCGTCGTTTGGGCGTGGTCTTGCTATTGGGTTTCTCGTCGGGTTTACCGCTGGCCCTCACGGGCAGCACGCTGCAAGCTTGGATGGCCACAGAAAATGTGGATATTCGCACCATCGGCCTGTTTACCTTAGCCGGCATTCCCTATACCTGGAAGTTTTTATGGTCTCCTTTCATGGACCGTTTTGTAATGCCCTTTCTGGGGCGTCGTCGGGGTTGGATGCTGGTTACGCAATTGGCTCTTATGGGCAGCGTAGCGGCACTAGGGTCCTTATCCGCCACAGGGTCTGTGGGATGGTTGGCCTGGATGGCCATTGGCGTGGCTTTTTTATCCGCCTCGCAAGATATTGTAATTGACGCTTATCGCACCGACTTACTGCTCGCTGATGAGCGCGGTTTGGGCTCTGGGTTGGCGGTATTGGGCTATCGCATCGGCATGCTGGTATCCGGTGCGTTGGCGCTATTGATGGCTTCTGTTTGGGGTTGGTCCACTACCTACATGGTGATGGCGGCCTTCATGGGCGTGGGGCTTATGGCCACCTTATTGGGCCCCGAACCCACCGTGCACAGCGCACCGCCCCCCACGCTTAAGCAGGCGGTGTTGCTACCCCTTAAGGATTTTCTATCGCGCTCCCAGGCTGGCCCCTTATTGGCCCTGATTGTTCTCTACAAATTGGGAGACGCCTTTGCCGGAGCGCTGACCACTGCTTTTTTAATTAAAGGCGTTGGGTTTAGCATTGTTGAAGTGGGGACAGTAAACAAAGGGGTGGGGCTATTGGCCACCTTAAGCGGCGCGTTGGTGGGGGGGTTGGTCATGACGCGCTGGCGGCTTTATTACGCATTGCTGTGGTTTGGTCTGCTGCAAGGATTGGCTGCATTGGGTTACGCATTGCTGGCGACAGAAGGACAAAATCTATCCCTTATGGTGCTGAGTGTGTTTTTAGAAAACTTTACCTCGGGCATGGGTACGGCTGCCTTTACCGCATTGCTCATGGCGCTGTGCAACCCGCGCTTTACGGCTACGCAATTCGCCTTGCTTTCAGCGCTCTCGGCTGTGGGGCGCGTGTATGTGGGTCCGCTCTCTGGGGTATTGGTAACGGGGTTGGGCTGGGGCGGATTCTTTTTGTTTTCGGTGGCCGCCTCACTGCCCGGCGTGTGGTTGGTGTGGCGCTTGCGGTTGCTTCTGCTGGCGCTCTAATGGGGTGGGGGTGGGGTCTGACCCCTATAGGGGTCAGACCCCTATTTTCATTTTCCTCTAAGCGCTAACGCGATAGACCGCCAAACTGCCCAATAAATTAGGCAGCGCATGAATGGGTTTTCCATTGCTGATGACGATTCGTTGCAATACGCGCGCGCCAACACGCTGGCAGAGCGCTTCAAAATCATGCAGGGTGCACAGATGCACGTTGGGCGTGTTGTACCACTCATAGGGCATATCTGACGATTTGGGCATCACCCCCGCCAGCACCTGCAAACGATTTTTCCAATAGCCAAAATTAGGGAAGGTGACGATACATTCACGCCCCACGCGCAACATATCGCGCAACAGAGGCTCTGTATGTTTCATGGCTTGCAGCGTTTGCGACAAAATGACGGTATCGAATGAGTGTTCATCAAAACCTGAAAGGCCCGCTTCTAAGTTCATTTGAATCACGTTAATCCCATTACCGATAGAGGCCACCACGCCGGCGGGTTCGATTTCAATGCCGTAACCCGTCACGCCCAAGTTGTCTTGCAAATGACGCAGCAACACGCCATCACCGCAACCCAAATCCAACACACGCGTGCCCGGGGCCACCAATTCTGAAATGGCTTTTAGGTCGGCGCGCATTAAGCGTTTACCTCTTGCGCCACTCGGTTAAGGTAGGTTCTGACCACAGAAAAATAATGCTCATTTTCCATTAAGAACGCATCATGCCCCTGAGTGGATTCAATTTCGGCGTAAGTCACCGGCAAGGCGTTGTCGAGCAATGATTTAACAATTTCTTTCGAACGTGCCGGTGAAAAGCGCCAATCGGTGGTGAAAGACACCACCAGCGTAGCGGCTTTTGTTTTGGCCATGGCCGCTGATAAATTTCCAGCGCTACTGGCGGCAGGGTCGAAGTAATCCAACGCCTTGGTCATAATGAGGTAAGTGTTGGCATCAAAGCGTTCAGTAAATTTATCCCCTTGATAACGCAAATACGATTCAATTTCAAATTCCACTTCCAGGGAAAATTTATGCTTGCCCGCCAACAGCTCGCGGCCAAATTTTTCCATCATGGCGTCGTCACTAAGATACGTAATGTGCCCCAGCATGCGCGCCAAGCGCAGTCCATGAAAAGGAATCACGCCATGCGCGTAATAATCCCCTCCATGAAAATCGGGATCAGTGGTAATAGCCTGGCGAGCCACTTCATTAAAGCCAATATTTTGTGCGGACAGTTTGGGCGCTGCGGCAATCACCACCGCATGACGCAAGCGTGCGGGATACGTGAGCGCCCATTGCAGGGCTTGCATGGCCCCCAGACTGCCGCCCATAACGGCTGCAAAACAGTCGATGTTCAAATGATCGGCTAAGCGCGCTTGCGCATGCACCCAATCCTCCACGGTGACAAAAGGGAAGCTGGCGCCATAGGGCTTGCCGGTGCGCGCGTTAATGCTGGCAGGGCCCGTGGAGCCATTGCACCCACCTAAGTTATTAACCCCCACCACAAAAAAACGATTGGTATCCACGGGCTTACCCGGCCCCACCATGTTGTTCCACCAACCCGCCGTGCGCGCGTCTCCGCCATATGTGCCGGCCACATGATGCGTGCCGGAGAGTGCATGACAAATCAGAATGGCGTTAGAGCGATTGGTGTTGAGCGTGCCGTAGGTTTCGTATACCAAATCAAACTCGGGCAGTTCAGCGCCTGATGACAAGACCAGCGCTTGATTAAAATGCGCAGTGAGGGGGGTTACATCGCCCACGGAGCGGGCCTTAGCATTCATCAGGGCGCCAATTTCTTTTTAAGGATGTCATTAAGCTGAATGGGGTTGGCGCGACCGCCACTGGCCTTCATGGCGCGGCCTACAAAGAAGCCAAACACTTTGTCTTTACCCGAACGGTATTCGGCTACCTGCACCGCATTTTCGGCAATCAACTGATCCACGATTTTTTCTAAGGCCCCGTCATCAGAAATTTGCCGCAATCCTTTGGCTTCAATAATGGCATCGGCTTCTCCGCCCTCTTGCCAAAGCGCTTCAAACACCTCTTTGGCGGTCTTACCGGAGATGGTGCCATCCTGAATGCGAACCAGCAAGCCTGACAGTTGGCCTGGAGTAATACGGCTGTGCTCTACTTCAAGATTTTCACGATGTAAGGCAGCGCTTAATTCACCGCACAGCCAGTTGGCACAGAGTTTGGGATCAAGATAGAGCGCTTCGGGGTCTGACCCCGAAGCTCTTGACCCCAATTTTGGATTTTGCAACAAGGCCTCAAAATATTGCGCCAGGGGGCGGCTGGCGGTAATAACACCAGCGTCATACGCCGACAAGCCTAAGACAGATTGAAAACGTTGCGCCATAGCATCGGGCAATTCAGGCAAAGCGGCACGTACCCGTTCCACCCACTGCGCATCAATCACCAAGGGCAGCAAATCAGGATCGGGGAAATAACGGTAATCCTGCGCGTCTTCCTTAGAGCGCATGGGTCGCGTTTCATCGCGATCGGCATCATAAAGCCGCGTTTCTTGCACCACTGTACCGCCCTCTTCAATCAGGGCAATCTGACGACGCACTTCAAACTCGATGGCTTTTTCCATGAATCGGAAAGAATTCAAATTTTTAATTTCGCAACGGGTGCCATATTCTTTTTGACCGCGTGGGCGCACCGATACATTGGCATCGCAGCGAAATGATCCTTCTTGCATGTTGCCATCGCAAATGCCAATCCACATCACCAAACGATGCAGGGCACGGGCATAGGCCACTGCTTCAGCAGCGCTGCGCATATCAGGCTCGGTTACGATTTCCAGAAGCGGTGTACCGGCGCGGTTTAAATCAATGCCCGATAACCCATGAAAATCTTCATGCAATGACTTGCCGGCGTCTTCTTCCAAATGGGCGCGCGTAAGTTGAATGCTGCGCTCAACACCCTCTAGAGTAACGCGCACGGCGCCACCCAACACCACCGGAATTTCGTACTGACTAATTTGGTAACCCTTGGGCAAGTCGGGGTAGAAATAATTTTTACGTGCAAAAATAGAGCGCGCTGCCACGGTGGCCCCCACTGCCAAACCAAAACGAATGGCATGTTCTACGGCAGCGCGGTTCATGACGGGCAGTACACCGGGTAAGGCAATATCCACGGCGCTGGCCTGCGCATTGGGCTGTGCACCAAAGGCCGTTGAGGCGCCGGAAAATATTTTAGACAGGGTGCGCAACTGGGTATGCGTTTCAAGTCCGATGACGGTTTCCCATTCCATGGCGCTTTTCCTATGCCTTCGCCAAAGCGGGAGACTGTGCATGCCAGTCGGTGGCCTGCTGATATTGATGCGCAATGTTAAGCAAATGCGCTTCGCTAAAATAATCGCCAATCAACTGCAAGCCTACAGGGCGCTGTTGTGCGCCAAACCCCACTGGAATTGACAGACCGGGTAAGCCGGCTAAGTTCACACTAATGGTAAAGATGTCGGATAAATACATTTGAATGGGGTCGCTGGTTTTTTCGCCTATGTTAAATGCGACCGTAGGGGATGAAGGCCCCATGATGACATCGCAGCGCGTAAAGGCTTGTTGAAAATCGTCTAGTATAAGACGGCGCACGCGTTGCGCCTGTAAATAATAGGCGTCGTAGTAACCCTTGGACAACACATAGGTGCCGGTAAGAATGCGTCGCTTCACTTCTGGGCCAAACCCTTCGGCGCGTGAGCGCTCGTAGAGGTCCGTAAGGTCGCCATAATCTTTAGCGCGATAACCATAACGCACCCCATCAAAACGCGATAGATTGCTGGAGGCTTCGGCGGGAGCCAATACATAATAAACCGGGACCGATAGCTTGGTGTTGGGCAAACTGATATCCACCCGCGTGGCGCCCAAGCGTTCGTATTCTTTGAGTGCGGCCTCAATGGCGTTGGCCACATCTGCGCTCACGCCGTCGCTAAAATATTCACGTGGCAAACCAATGCGCAAACCTGCCAAGGGTTTATCCAGACCTGCGGTAAAGTCTTCCGCGGGGCGCTCTAGGCAGGTGGAGTCGCGCGCATCAAAGCCCACCATGGTGTTGAGTACCAAGGCCAAATCTTCTGCGCTGGGGGCCAACACCCCGCCTTGATCCAGGCTTGAGGCGTAGGCAATCATGCCATAGCGCGACACCCGCCCATAGGTCGGTTTAATGCCACTAATCCCACAAAGAGAGGCGGGTTGGCGAATGGAGCCGCCCGTATCCGTGCCAGTGGCTGCAGGGGTTAAACGTGCAGCAACCGCGGCAGCGGAGCCACCGGAACTGCCGCCGGGTACTGCGGCAAGATCCCAAGGGTTTTTTACGGGCCCAAAGTATGAGGTTTCGTTGCTGGAGCCCATGGCAAATTCATCCATATTGGTTTTACCCAATAGAGGGGAACCCGCCGCGTGAAATTGTTCAATCACATGGGCATCGTAGGGCGCGACAAAATTGGACAGCATCTTTGACCCGCAAGTGGTGAGCCACCCATTGGCGCAAAAAATATCTTTATGCGCTATGGGGATACCGGTCAGGGGGCCCGTGTCGCCCTGCGCAATACGGACATCAGCCGCATCGGCGGCGGCCAAGGTGCGTGGTGCATCGAGCGTAATGAAACTGTTAAGTTGGGGGTCCATGCGGGCAATACGGTCCAAGTAGCTTTGCGCCAACTCACGACTGGAGAGGGTTTTGGCGCGCAACGCGGCGGCCAGCTGACGCAAGGAGGTGTGGGCTAAATTCATGGCTTATTCCACAACCCGCGGAACCAAATAAAGCCCGTTTTCCACTTGTGGGGCAATGGCTTGAAAATCCGCCCGGCGGTCGGTTTCAGTGACCCGATCTTCGCGCAGACGCAGTTGCAGATGCGGGGATTGGGCCAAAGGTTCAATCCCCTGGGTGTCCACTGCCTGCAATTCTTCAATCAGGTGCAAAATGCCGGTTAATTGGCTCTTCAGCGCATCCCCCGCAGCGGGGTCTAGGCGAAGCCGGGCCAAGCGTGCCAGACGGGCTAAATCGCTGTCGGAAAGACTCACAAGCAAAGCTCCTTATATGGCTTAGCCAAGATTAATAGCGTATTATTGAATGTTCTGGAACATGTCATTTAGGGATAGCGTTATGTTTGAATTTCTGCGCGGTTATTTCTCCACCGACCTCGCCATCGACCTTGGCACGGCCAATACCCTCATCTACTCACGGGGTAAGGGTATCGTCCTAAACGAACCTTCCGTGGTGGCCCTCCGTCAGGACGGGGAAACCCATGGCAAGAAGGTCATTCAAGCCGTAGGTCTGGCCGCCAAGGCCATGTTGGGCCGCACCCCCGGCAACATTACGGCCATTCGGCCCATGAAAGACGGCGTGATCGCTGATTTTACCATCACCGAGCAGATGCTGAAATATTTCATTAAACAAGTACATGAATCGCGCCTACTGTCCCCTAGTCCACGCATCATTATTTGCGTACCCTGTGGTTCTACCCAAGTAGAGCGCCGCGCCATTCGCGAATCTGCCTTAGGCGCCGGGGCGCGTCAGGTATTCCTAATTCTGGAACCCGTGGCTGCGGCCATTGGGGCCAACTTGCCCGTGGCTGAAGCCACGGGATCTATGGTGGTGGATATTGGCGGTGGGACAACCGAAGTGGGTGTTATGTCCTTGGGCGGTTTGGTTTATGCCGCCTCGGTTCGCACCGGCGGCGACAAATTTGATGAAGCCATTATCAATTACATTCGCCGTAATTACGGCATGCTGATTGGCGAGACCACTGCCGAACAAATCAAAAAACAAATTGGCTCTGCCTTTCCCGGTTCCGAAGTGCGCGAGATGGAAGTGAAGGGTCGCAACTTGGCTGAGGGCGTGCCGCGCACCTTTACCATTTCCAGTAACGAAATTTTAGAAGCCCTTACCGATCCGCTGAATTCCATTATTGGTACGGTGCATTCTGTGTTGGAACAAACCCCTCCTGAATTGGGTGCCGACATCTCCGAGCGGGGGATGGTGCTCACCGGTGGCGGTGCGTTGCTGCGCGACATCGACCGTCTGCTTATGGAAGAAACCGGCTTGCCCGTGCTGATTGCCGAAGACCCACTGACCTGCGTGGTGCGCGGTTGCGGTCGCGCACTAGAAGAAATAGACCGCTTGGGCATGGTGTTTACTTCAGACTAACCCAACCACGCGCTTAGCTTACCCCTTAACCTCTTCGGCGCCTGAATAACATGAGTACACGCGCGCCCAATCTGTTTTCGCGAGGGCCTTCCCTGTGGGCCCGCCAAGTGTTTTATTGTGCCTTGGCAATTGCCTGCATCACCGTGGATTTCCGTTTTCATCAGTTGGATGCACTGCGCAGCACAGTGTCCATATTGCTTGAACCTTTGCAGGAAGTGGCCAATATTCCCGGATATATAACCCAGAAACTGTCAGAACTTTTTGAATCTCAACGTGGCTTGCGCGAAGAAAACGCCGCACTGCGTTTACAACTGATGCAGCAAGCCAATCTGGCGCAACAAAGCCAATTCATCAAACAAGATTTCAACAATCTGCGCGCCTTAATGGAAATGCGCCCACCCTACTCCACCCATCAAATCGTGGCTGAAATCATTGGCATGTCACGCAATCCGTTTGTACAAAAAATGATTATTGGCCGTGGCTTGAGCGAAGATATAAAACCCGGTTCGCCGGTTATTTCTACGGCCGGCTTAGTAGGGCAAGTAACGCGCGTAAGCCCGCTAAGCAGCGAAGTCACGCTGATTACCGATAAAAACCAAGCGCTGCCGGTAATGGTGCTGCGCAATGGTTTGCGCGCCATCGCTTACGGCACGGGTGAAAACGGCGCGCTCTCTTTACCCTACGTTCCCGTGGGGGCCGATCTGCAAGTGGGCGATGCGCTGGTCACTTCTGGTTTAGACGGTATTTACCCAGCAGGGCTGTCGGTGGCCACACTCATGACTGTAGAACGCGATCAATCTTCTGCCTTTACCCATGTGTCCTGCGTGCCGAATGCCGCTGTATCCAGCACACGTTATGTGTTGGTGTTAGACCCCAGAGAGCCCCTCGCGGTGGATATTGATCGACTGAATAACGCCACTGCAGTAACGCCCACAGCGCGCGCTCTTAAAAAGCTTAAGGGGCGCCCATGATTGCCGCCCCGCACGCGTCACAGGTTTTAAGGCGGCCTGCCAGCTTGCGCGGTGTGGTGCTGTCTTTTGTAGTAGGCTTTATTTTGATGATGTTGCCTTGGCATGGCTGGGGTCTTTTATTACGCCCTGAGTTTATGGTACTGCTGCTGGTTTACTGGACTATCCGCGAACCCAAACTTATGGGAGGTTGGATCGCTTTTGTAATTGGCATTTTGGCAGACGTAAGCGACAGCAGTACCTTAGGCGTCCACGCGCTGGGTTACTCTGTGGTTTATTTCTTAGCCAGCACGTACCGCCCACGCATTTTGTCTTTTTACGCCGCCAATCAAGCTGCGCATATTTTTCCCATTCTGTTGGCCAGCCAAATCGTCACCGCCGTGGTGGCGTTGATATTGAATCAACCTCTGCCCTTATGGCTGTGGTGGCTGCAAAGCCCCATTACTGCGCTGCTGTGGTTGGCACTGCCCTACTTACTGGAGCGCCAGCTGCTCAATGATTCTTCGTCTCAGGTGACATGAAGCGGTATCGGCCTTTGCGCAACCCACAAGAGGAGCGTTGGCAATTTCGCCTACGCGTGAAGGTGTTGGGTATTCTGATTGTTGCTCTATGCACCGTACTGCTGTTGCGTCTGGTATGGCTACAAGTGGTTTCACATCAGTACTACCACACCTTGGCTGAAGCCAACCGCATTGGTATTGTGCCCATCGTGCCTAATCGCGGTTTAATTTTAGACCGCAATGGCGTGGTGATGGCGGAAAATAATTCCACATACACCTTAGAAATTACACCCAGTCAAAGCGGTGATGTGGACACTGTTATCGATGAACTGGGTTCGGTAATCGCCATCAGCCCAACGGACCGCAAACTGTTTCACAAGCTGATGAACGAAACCCATGGTATTGCACCGGTGGCGATTAGAAGCCGTTTAACAGAAATAGAAATTGCGCGTTTTTCTGTTAACCGTTTTCGTTTTCCCGGCATGGAAATTCAGGCGCGCCTCATACGCAACTATCCGTTGGGCGAAAGCGCTTCTCATCTGGTGGGTTACATTGGCCGTATCACACAAGCCGATGAAGACCGTCTGGATGACAATGACTTAAGTGCGGCGTATCGCGGTACCAATCACATCGGCAAGCAAGGCATTGAGGCGCGCTACGAACAGGAACTGCATGGTGTTACGGGGGCCGAGCAAGTAGAAACCGATGCAGGGGGCCATGGTGTGCGCTCTTTGGCGCGCACTGAACCCATGGCCGGCAACGATCTCTTCCTAACCATTGATGCCCCCTTGCAGCGCGCTGCCGAACATGCTTTTGGAAATTTTCGTGGCGCTTTGGTGGCCATTGATCCTACCACTGGGGAAATACTGGCCTTCGTCAGCCTGCCTGGATTTGATCCCAACTTGTTTGTGGAAGGCATTGACCAAGGCAATTGGGATGCGCTCAACAATTCGCCGGATAAACCCCTTAACAATCGCGCTCTGCGCGGTCAATATCCACCCGGCTCCACCATTAAACCATTAATGGCTTTGGCGGCCCTCACCACAGGGGTACGCAGCACCAGTTTCAAAATTTCTGATCCCGGTTACTTTGCTTTTCCTGGTAGTACGCATCATTACCGCGATTGGCGTGAGCATGGTCATGGCATGGTAGACATGCACCTGTCCATTATTCAATCCTGCGACACTTACTATTACAGTCTGGCCAATGACATGGGTATTGATGCCATGCATGATTTCTTTACTCTTTTCGGCTTTGGGCAAAAAACTGGTATTGATATGGATGGTGAAGCGCTCGGACTGTATCCTTCCCCCCAATGGAAGCAAGCGCGCTTCCATCAAGATTGGTATGGTGGCGAAACCGTGATCAGCGGAATTGGGCAAGGCTATGTATTGGCCACCCCCTTACAACTGGCACAAGCCATGGCCACTCTTGCCAATAACGGTGTGATGATGCGCCCGCACCTGGTTCGCGCCATTCGTGAGCGCGCTACAGGCGTTATGCGCACCACACCACTAGAGGCTGTGCGCACATTGCCCTTGCGCCAAGAAGACATGGATTTTGTGCGCGATGCCATGGTGGATGTATTAAAGCCTGGTGGCACAGCCGCGCAAGCCGGCGCGGGCGCCACTTATGCTATAGCCGGAAAAACAGGCACTGCGCAAGTAGTGGGCATTAAACAAGGCGAGAAATATAACGAAGCACACACGCAAGAACGCAACCGCGATCATGCGTTGTTTGTGGCGTTTGCCCCTGCCGATAAGCCACGCATTGCGCTGGCCGTATTGGTAGAAAACGGTGGCCACGGGGCCTCTGTTGCCGCCCCTATTGCGCGTCAGGTATTGGACTTCTACTTGCTGGGCAAGGGAGTAAAAGGCGTGAAAGATGATGGAGGGGATGATGTTAACGATTAAAGCATTGCGCGCGCGCTTGTTGGCCCCCCTGGACCCCACTCTATTTAACGCCAGCGCATTGCTGATGGCCATGGGGTTGGTGGTGCTCTACAGCGCCACCGGATCCGATTTGGCAAAAGTGGTGAGTCAGGTGCGCAATTTGGGTTTTGCTTTTGTCGCCATGTGGGTGATTGCCGTAATCCCTCCGCATAAAATTCAACGTTTGGTGTTTCCGGTTTTTGGTGTGGCTCTGATCGCCTTGGTGGCAGTGGCATTATTTGGCGAAGTCAGTCACGGGGCACGACGCTGGTTGGCTTTAGGGCCGATACGCATTCAACCCTCTGAATTAATGAAAATTGCCTTGCCCCTGGCGTTGGCGGGTTACTTTGAATGGCGCGGTCGCGATTTACATTGGGCCGATTTTTTAGTCGCTGGTTTAATATTATTAGTACCGGTAGCCTTAGTGGCACGTCAGCCCGATTTGGGCACCGCGCTCTTGATCGCCTCTTCTGGGTTTTATGTCTTATATTTTGCCGGTCTTTCTTGGCGCGTCATTAGCGGCTTGGTGCTGGCCGTGTTAAGCGCCTTGCCTTTGGTGTGGCATTTTTTGCACGACTACCAGAAAAAACGCATCCTGACGCTTATCGACCCCACGCAGGACCCCTTGGGTGCGGGCTACCACACCTTGCAATCCATGATCGCCTTGGGCTCTGGCGGCATCTTTGGCAAAGGCTGGCTGCAAGGCACGCAATCTCATTTGGATTTTTTACCCGAGCACAGCACTGACTTTATATTTGCTGTGTTTGGTGAAGAGTTTGGCCTACTGGGCGAATTGATATTTTTGGCTTTGATGGGCGTCATCATTGCGCGTGGTTTTTTTATTGCCACCGAAGGCTCCACTCCCTTTGCCCGCCTGTTGGCCGGCTCGCTGGCCATGACTTTATTCACCTACACCTTCGTCAACGTGGGAATGGTCAGTGGTATTCTGCCTGTGGTGGGCGTGCCTCTGCCCTACTTAAGCTATGGTGGCACCTCACTGGTTACCTTGTTTATTAGTATTGGCTTACTGATGAGCGTGCATCACCACCGTCGGTTGGTAAAACAATAATGTCTTTTCGTTTATTATATTTAATCACGCTGCTCTTACTGCCCTTTGTATTGACGGGTTGTGGCACGCTGTTTCGCAGCAACAGTGCACCCACCAGCAACGCAGGCCATGGCGGTTATTATTTGGATGACGGTCCGGGCGAGTCACCCCCTGAGCACCTAGAACAAATCCCCGATGCAGTGCCACGTGCGGAACCGCTGCATAAATTTGCCAACAAGCCCTACACCGCCATGGGCCAGGTGTACACCCCCGACTTATCAGGAAAACCCTACATGGCGCGCGGCATCGCCTCTTGGTATGGCAAGCGCTATCACAACCAAAAAACCTCCAGCGGCGAGTTCTACGACATGTACGGCATGACCGGCGCCCACCCCACGCTGCCCATCCCCTGTTACGTGCGGGTTACCAATTTAACCAACCACAAATCAGTAGTGATCCGTATTAATGATCGCGGCCCATTTCGCTCCAATCGAATTATTGATTTGAGTTACACCGCCGCCTGGAAATTGGGTTATGCAAATGCAGGCAGCGCCGAAGTTGAGGTGCAGCAGCTGTTTCCAAAATGAAGCAAGAGTATAATGGTTTTTTTTCTGGTGCATTGACAATCATGATTCGTCTTTTTTCTGTTTTAGTATTGCTGTGTAGCTTAAGCGTTCAAGCCGAGCCCGCAGCCGCCCCTACGGCTTCCGCAAATAAGGCAGCTCCCCTCACCGCGCCCTATGTGGCGGCACGCTCGTATTACCTATTAGAAGCAGAAAGCGGTCAGCCGCTGGCCGCTCTTAACGCGGACCAACGGATAGAGCCGGCTTCACTCACCAAACTCATGTCGGCGTATTTGGTATTTCAAGCCATTCGCAATAAAAAGTTATCCGTCACGCAAGCTGTTCCCGTTTCACAACGGGCCTGGAAGGCGGAAGGTTCGCGCATGTTCATCGAACCACAAAAGCCCGTTAGCGTGGACGAGTTATTGCACGGCATGATTATTCAGTCAGGCAATGACGCCACCACGGCATTGGCTGAAGCGGTGTCGGGCTCGGAAGAAGGATTTGCGCAGCTGATGAACAAAACAGGTGCGGATATGGGTTTAACGGGTACTCACTTTGTAAACGCCACCGGTCTTCCCGATCCTCAGCATTACACCACCGCACAAGACCTTAGCATTATTGCCAGCGCCATCATTCGCGATTTTCCCGAATACTTCCCACTCTATTCCATTAAAGAGTATCGCTACAACAACATCACGCAACCCAACCGCAACCGCTTGCTGTGGATGGATGCCACAGTGGATGGTATGAAAACCGGGCACACCAACAGCGCTGGCTTTTGTCTAATCAGCACCGCACATCGTGGCGAGCGGCGCATACTGTCGGTGGTATTGGGTACGGCCAGCGACAACGCTCGAACGGTGGAAAGTCAAAAATTATTAAACTGGGGTTTCCAAACGTTTGAATCAGAAAAACTGTTCGCCAAATCTACCGCCATTAAAACTCTTGAAGTATTTAAAGGCAACGGCCGCGAAGTAAAGGCCGGTTTTTATCAAGACATCTGGATGACGCATCCGGTTGGTGAAACCGCACATTTCAAACAATCCCTCACCACCATGCAACCCGTGGTGGCGCCCATTGCCGCAGGACAAAAATTAGGCTCATTGCAAGTCTCTTATGACGGCCACGTCATTGCCACCCATGATCTGCTGGCGCTGGAGGATATTCCTTTGGGTAATTTCTTTACTCGCGCCTGGGATTCGGTACGGTTGCTAATGAAATGAGCAACGTTTATTTAAATGGTCAGTTTATGCCACTGGAAGAAGCGCGCGTTCCTGTTATGGATCGCGGTTTTATTTTTGGTGATGGGGTGTATGAAGTTATTCCCGTCTACGCCCATCAGCCCTTAGGGTTAGAGCGTCACTTGGCTCGTTTAGACCGCACTTGTGCCGGCGTGCGCATAAAAAATCCATACACTCTGTTGGAGTGGCGCGATTTGCTGTCCCGCCTCATTGCCAATGAGCCTGCAAAGGATCAATCGCTCTACATTCACATCACGCGGGGCGTGGCTCCGCGCGACCACGCTTTTCCTGCCAACGTGTCGCCCACAGTGTTTGCCATGGCCAAACCCATGCCCCCTGTACCCGCCGCTTGGCTTACCCAGGGTGTTAAAGCCATTACCCATGCGGATTTTCGTTGGCTGAAGTGCGATCTTAAAACCACTGCTTTGCTGGCCAATATCTTATTGCGTCAATTGGCCGTGGATGCCGGGGCCACAGAATGCCTGCTGCTTCGGGATGGCTTTCTCACGGAGGGGGCCGCCAGCAATACGCTGGTGGTGGTGGATGGACTGCTGTTGGCGCCACCGCGCAATCATTTGCTGCTGCCGGGCATTACCTATGACTTGGTATTGGAGTTGGCTACAGAAAAGGGGGTGCCCTTTGCCGAGCGCCCTGTGAGCGAAGCGGAATTGCGTCGCGCCTCTGAAGTCATGATGACCTCCAGCACCCGTGAGATCGTCCCCATTACCTTGCTTGATCATGTGGCCGTAGGATGCGGCCAACCAGGACCGGTATTCAAACACCTGCTGGCTCTTTATCAAGAACTAAAGCCGTCATGACCGATCTGCCTATTGAGGCCGGGAGTGAGGATATTTTCGACTTTCCCTGCGACTTTCCCATTAAGATTATGGGTCGCACAGTGGACAACTTCGCTCAAACCGTGATGGAAATTATCTTGCGTCATGCCCCCGATTTTAACCCCGCTCATATGGAAATGCGTGCCAGCAGCGGCGGGAAATATCTCAGCGTAACCTGCACCATTCGCGCTGTATCACGCGCCCAACTTGATGACCTATATCGCAACTTATCCGGCCACCCCATGGTGGTGATGGTGCTGTGAACGCGATTGTGCACCACAGCCTTCAGGCCATTACTGTGCGCCGAATGCCCGGGCTCTCGGAATACGAGGCCACATGGCAGGCCATGAAAGAATTCACACAGGCACGCCAAAACGATACGCCCGATGAAATTTGGTTGCTGCAACATCCTCCTGTGTATACCTTGGGACAAGCCGGTGATGCGTCCCATCGGTTAACAGATAATGGCATTCCCATGGTTAAGGTGGATCGCGGCGGACAGATTACCTATCATGGCCCCGGCCAACTGGTGGCCTATCTGCTCATTGACCTGCGGCGGCGCGGCATTACCGTGAAGGGCTTGGTTCGGTTGATGGAGCAAACCTTGCTGGATGTATTGGCCGCCCATGGCGTACGGGGTGAATTGCAAAACGGCGCACCAGGCGTGTATGTGCAAGGGTCTAAGGTGGCCGCCTTGGGTTTACGCGTACAAAAAGGGTGCAGCACCCATGGCCTCTCTTTAAACGTTAATATGGATTTAAGACCCTTTGCCAACATCAACCCTTGCGGCTACGCCGACCTGCCGGTAACGCAAACCCAATCTTTAGGCATCTGTGATACTCTGGAAGAATTGCAAACTCAATTAACAGATCACTTAACCATCCGTCTTAACGGGCAAGCCCACGACTTATGAACACAAAAGAAAAAGGTGCGCTTAAAACCGCACGTATCCCAATTAAAGTTGTGGCGCAGGAGCGTCTGCCCAAGCCCGATTGGATCCGTGTGCGTACCGCCAGCGGTCCGCGCTTTAATGAAATTAAAGGCATTCTGCGTGATGCAAAATTGCATTCTGTGTGTGAAGAGGCCTCATGCCCCAACATTGGCGAATGTTTTAGTAATGGCACCGCTACTTTTATGATTATGGGCGATCGCTGCACCCGCCGCTGCCCCTTCTGTGATGTGGGTCATGGCTTGCCCGACCCGCTCAACGCAAATGAACCGCGCGATTTGGCCGCCAGCATTGCCAAAATGAAATTGCGCTATGTGGTGGTGACCAGTGTGGATCGTGATGATTTGCGCGATGGTGGCGCTGGTCATTTTGTGGAATGCATTGGCGAAATAAGACAGCAATCCCCGTACACAAAAATTGAAGTATTGGTTCCCGACTTTAGAGGCCGCCTGGATGTGGCTCTCAATATTTTATCGGAAGCTTTGCCCGACGTGATGAATCATAATTTAGAAACTGTGCCGCGTTTATACAAGCAAGCGCGGCCTGGCGCGGATTACGCCCATTCGCTCTTGCTGCTTAAGCGCTTTAAAGAATCCCATCCCGGTGTATCTACCAAATCCGGGCTGATGGTGGGGTTAGGGGAAACGGACGAGGAGATTTTATCGGTGATGCGTGATTTGCGTGCCCATCATGTGGAGATGCTCACCATCGGCCAATACTTGCAGCCCACCGCACATCATTTGCCCGTGTTGCGTTACGTAGAACCGGCGCGTTTTGTGCAATTTGAAGAAGAAGCGCGAGCTATGGGGTTTTTACATGCAGCCTGTGGGGCCATGGTGCGTTCTAGTTATCACGCGGACCAGCAAGCGCATGCGGCAGGCGTGACAAGCGATTAAGACCTGCCGGGTTTTTAAGGCTGGTAGCGCCGCGCTATCAGCACCACATTGTTGCCGCCAAACCCAAATGAATTGCTCATCACCACGTCTAACGTTTTTAACGTGCGCGCACCTTCGCTAACATAATCCAAATCACACTCGGGGTCAGGTTGCATCAAATGTGCTGTGGGGGGCACGATGCGCGTATTCAAGGTGCCCAATAACGCTACCATTTCTACGGCCCCTGTGGCGCCCATTAAATGCCCATGCAAGGCTTTGGTGGCGCTAATGGGAATATGTTTGGCAGTCTCACCAAACATCGCTTTAATGGCGCGTGTTTCTACCGCATCGCCCACCAAGGTTCCGGTGCCATGTGCGTTAATGTGATGCACTTGATCGGGGTTAAGCCTTGCTTGATTAAGGGCTTGTCGCATGGCGCGCACTTGGCCATCCACATCGGGCTGCGTAATATGCGTGGCGTCCGTAGTGTTACCGTAACCCACCAGCTCTGCCAAAATAGTGGCACCACGCGCACGGGCCGAAGACTCGTCCTCCAAAATCAATGCAGCAGCGCCTTCACCTAAAATAAATCCGCTGCGATCTTTTGAAAAAGGGCGACAGGATGTTTCAGGATGCTGTGCGTCGGCCTTGGCCAAGGTTTGCAACGATTCCCAGGCTTTCATTGCCCCCTGTGTGAGCATTGCCTCTGCTCCCCCGGCTACGGCGTAACGAATGCGTCCCGATTGAATGGCCAAAAATGCTTCGCCAATAGCCACTGCAGATGATGAGCAGGCAGATGAATAAGTAGTGCTGGGTCCGCGAATTTTATATTCCATGCCAATTTGCCCTGTGGACGCATTGGCCATGAGCATCACGATGGTGGTGGGGCGTGGTCGCGCTGCATTGTTGAGCAATGATTCGACGTACGCCGCTTCCAGTGTGGTGGCTCCACCCATGCCGGTACCCCAAAATATGCCGCACTCCAACCCTATGTCCTCGGCGAAATTTAAACCCGCCTGCGCGATGGCTTCGCTGGTGGCCCATAAGGACATTTGAGCCACACGGTCTAACATGAGACGACGTAATTTTGAAAAGCGGTTCTCGAGAGGAGTGAGGACCGGTGCGGCCAGAGGCGATACGAGATTTTTGATCCAAGGGGACACTAGGGGGCGAATACCCGAATGGCCCTGATTGAGTAATTCAACGAGAGTTACTGCATCAGCGCCCAATGGCGTCAGTGCCCCCACTCCGGTAACGACAACGCGCGCCATTGTTACTGGGGCGGCATTCCTGCGTTAAGGTCAATGCCTTGTGCCGCTGCCACCACGTCCACCTCGCGGGCAATGTCGCCCACCGTTTTAACGGTAACAGGTTCGCCGCTCATTTTGAGTTCAAATTTATCTTCCAACATGAACATAAATTCTACGGTGGCTAGGGAATCAACACCCAATTCTTCAAGTTTTGAATCGGGGTGCACTTGCTCAGCGGTCAGTCCAAACTCTTCCACCAGCATTTTTTGAATTACGGGCAATGATGTTGTCATATTATTAACGCTACCCCACCAAGCGAAGATGTTTTGCTTGGGGGACCGATGCACCTAAGGCTTGATGCTTAATAAAGCCTAGGGTTTCTCGGGCCACGCGTTCCTTTTGAAAATCCATAGTAATAATGTGGTAACAATTATCCAACAGCACTTTTTTGATCTGTGTGGATGAAATGCTTTCTTCGATGATTTGCGCATTGCGAGGACTGGCCAAATCATCTTCAATAGCATGCATTATAAGCGTTGGCGCTGAAATTTTATGCAAATTTTTGCGCACCTCTTTCATTAATCGCTCCGATTCTAATACGCCCGTCAGCGGGGAGTAGTTAGAACCCAATGCAGAATTACCGCGTTCGTCCATCTGGCGCGCCACCCATTGGCGAATGCGCTCATCTTTAAGGCCGTAGGGCGGCTTTTCCGCCAGCGACATCATGAATCGTAACGGAGTGTAATAACCAATGAATTTGAAGTAGCGCATCCAGGTAACATTCCACCCATCATAGCGCAGAGGGGCTGAGTACAGGCAGAGTGCATGGATGTCAGGGCTGCGCTTAGCGCCCAACTGTAGCGACAGATTGGCCCCAATACACAGACCGCCCACGCTCACATGATCGTGCTCGCGTTTTAAAGCATCAAACTGCGCCTCGACTTGCTCTACCCAGTGATGCCAAGGTGTGGTTTCGCTGGGCACCGCTTCATTAAAGACAGAATAGCCGCGAATATTGGGAATATGGACGGTATACCCCCCTTGCACATTAAGCTTACGGCCAATGTACTGCATCTGTTGGGGGGTTCCGTAAAGCCCGTGCAGCAGCAATACAGCACCCGGTCCTTTACCCATCATGTGGATACTATCGACGGCTATTACTCCTATTCACCTGAGATATTATAACATGCGTCATATTTTGTTACATTTTGCATGGGGTCTGACCCCTATCTCTAATGCTCTGATATTCAAACGTTAAAACGGAAATGCATCACATCACCGTCCTGCACGCGGTATTCCTTACCCTCTAGGCGAAGCTTGCCATTTTCTTTCGCGCCTTGTTCGCCCTTACAGGCAATAAAATCTTCAAATGCAATGACTTCCGCGCGAATAAAACCACGTTCAAAATCGTTGTGAATCACCGCCGCGGCGCGCGGTGCGGTATCGCCCACGTGAATTGTCCAGGCACGCACCTCTTTAACACCCGCGGTGAAGTAGGTTTCAAGACCCAACAAACGGTAGGCCGCACGAATGAGTCGATCAAGCCCGGGTTCGGTTAACCCCATGTCGGTTAGAAACATGGTGCGGTCTTCATCGGTTAAGTCGGACATTTGCGCCTCAATGGCAGCGCAAATAGCCACCACCGGTGCGCCCTCGGCACGTGCGTGAGCCTCAACTTGCTGTAATAAAGGATTATCGGTAAAACCCCCTTCCAATACGTTGGCCACATATAAGGTGGGTTTGGCGGTGATTAAACAGACAGGTTTAATCAATGCCATTTGATCGTCATCTAAGCTCATGGCGCGCACGGGTTTGCCTTGATCCAACTGGGCTTGCACGCGCTCCAACAAAGCCAATAACACAATGGCGTCTTTATCGCCGGCGCGGGCAATTTTTTGCGTGCGATGTATGGCTTTTTCTACGGTGGACAGATCGGCCAGCGCCAGTTCCGTGTTGATGGTTTCAATGTCATCCACCGGGTTTACACGCCCCGCCACATGAATCACATTGGCATCCTCAAAACAACGCACCACATGCACAATGGCATCGGTTTCACGAATATTGGCCAAAAACTGATTGCCCAACCCTTCGCCTTTAGAAGCTCCGGCCACCAATCCTGCGATGTCCACAAACTCAGTGACGGCCGGTACCACGCGCTCGGGCTGCACAATTTCTGATAAAGCGGTCAAACGTGGGTCGGGCACTTCCACTACCCCCACATTGGGCTCGATGGTGCAGAAGGGGTAATTCTCTGCCGCAATTCCCGCTCGGGTTAAAGCGTTAAAAAGGGTGGATTTTCCTACATTCGGTAGGCCAACAATACCGCATTTAAGACTCATTATTTAATCTTCACAATAAAAGTGGGTTGTTTTGGGGTCAGACCCCTGGGGGGGTCTGACCCCTAATTGGCTGTATGCAGCTTTAACAGCGCCGCGTTCATTTCACCCGCACCAATGAGTGGAAACACTTCTTCAGCACGATCGAGTGCGGTATCAATAGATTCTTGCTCATCACGCGTGGCACGACGCAATACATAATCAGCCACAGGAAGCCGCTCACCCGGGTGGCCAATGCCCACACGCATGCGCCAATAGTCGGGAGAGCCTAATGCTGCAGTTGTATCTTTAAGGCCGTTATGACCGGCAGAGCCGCCCGCTTTTTTAAGCTTCACCACACCCGGCTCTAAATCCAACTCATCGTGCACCAGCAAAATTTCTGATGGCACCATTTGATAGAAACGCGCCATGGCTGCAACGGCACGACCGCTTTCGTTCATAAAAGTGGAGGGTTTTAACAACCACAAATCGCCGCTTGGTAAGGAGATGCGCGCCACATCTCCGTGGAAACGCGACTCCCTATGCCAAGACCCGCCATGGGCATGGGCCACGCGGTTCACAAACCAAAAGCCGGCATTGTGTCGTGTTTGTTCGTATTCGGGGCCAGGATTACCGAGGCCCACCATCAATCGCAGTGCTGACATGGGTTCGGCTCAGGTTAGGCCAACACCGACCGCTGCAGCAACGGCCGGCGTTGGTAGAGATTTATTTCTTGTTGCTGTCCTTGCCGCCATCCTTGCCCGCATCTTCAGTGGCAGGCGCTTTCTGATTGGCTGCAGGCACATCTGCCACAGACACCGCAGGCGCATCTGCATCTTCTTCAGCACGCGCAGCGCGTGGCAGAACAGCTGCGGCAACAGGAGGGTTATCCCCCTTAATCACGGCGGCAAATTCAATTCCAGCCACCACAACAACGCCCGATAAATGCAACGGATGGCCAAGAGCCAGATCTTTCAAGTCCACTTCAATAAACTCAGGCAAATCTTTAGGCAGACACACAATCTCAACTTCATTGAGAATATGGCTGATAATGGCGCCCGATTGTTTAACCCCCGGTGAGATATCACCATTGATAAAGTGCAATGGCACTTTCATGTGAATCTTCTGGTTAGCGTCTACGCGCTGAAAATCCACATGCAACACGATTTGGCGGAAGGGGTGCATTTGCACATCGCGCAACAGTGCTTGCTGATCATTGCCGTCCATTTTGATGGTCAGAATAGAGGCGTGAAACGATTCTTGACGCAACTTATGGTACAACTCATTGTGATCGAGCTCGATGGCCAACGCGTCTTTGCCAGCACCGTATAAAATGCCGGGAACACGTCCCTTGATACGCAGGCGGCGGCTCGCTCCGGTGCCCTGTACGTTTCGTTCTGTAACATTAATTTCCATGATTTTTCCTAATTAACAATTAATAAAACCCGCCGTCCGCGACCAGACAACGAGGTGCTGCAAAACTATTCCATAAACAAAGAGCTGACCGAATCAGCATCGCTAATGCGACGCATGGTTTCTGCCATTAAACCCGCAATACTCAATTGCCGAATACGCGGGCTGGCCGCCGCTTCGGCAGATAACGGAATGGTGTCGGTTACCACCAGTTCATCTAAGGCTGAGGCTGTGATTCGCGCCACCGCACTTCCGGATAACACCGGGTGCGTAATGTACGCCAATACTTTTTCAGCGCCGTGTGACTTTAATGCCGCAGCTGCTTCGCACAACGTGTTGGCGGTATCCACCATGTCATCCATGATCAGGCAAGTTCGCCCCGCCACATCGCCAATCACATTCATCACTTGCGCCACATTGGGTTTAGGGCGGCGTTTATCGATAATGACCAAATCGGCTTCTAGGCGTTTGGCCATGGCACGAGCGCGCACCACCCCTCCCACATCAGGAGAAACCACGGTCAGGTTTTGATGCCCCGTGCGCCACACATCCCCCAACAATACGGGTGTGGAATACACGTTATCCACGGGAATATCAAAAAACCCTTGAATCTGATCGGAGTGCAGGTCCATGGTCAAAACCCGATTCACGCCCGCACCTTGCAACATGTTGGCCACTACCTTGGCCGAAATCGCCACCCGCGCTGAACGGGGTCGGCGATCTTGACGGGCATAGCCAAAATACGGAATGGCTGCCGTAATGCGTGCGGCGGAAGAGCGCCGCAGGGCATCGCACATCACCATCACCTCCATTAAGTGATCATTGGTGGGGGCGCAGGTGGATTGCAAAATAAAGCAATCTCGACCGCGCACGTTTTCCATAATCTCCACCATCACTTCACCGTCACTAAAACGGCCCACAGTGGCCCGTCCTACGGCAATATTCAGATGTGACGCCACCTCGCTGGCCAACTTGGGGTTGGCGGAACCGGTGAACACCATCAGGTTGTCAGAAGACATGGAACTCCTGGTTTGTTAATCGCCTTCAATACTGGCAGGGGAGGTAGGGATCGAACCTACGAATGCCGGAATCAAAATCCGGTGCCTTACCACTTGGCGACTCCCCTACGACCCTTAATCCCGCAGCGGATGGTGGTTTATCCCGCGGGCAATAAAACCTTTGCAGTCCATTGGAATTTGTCGCAAGGCAATCTGCGCATCAGATTCCCGCTCAAACGGCACAAAACAACAAGCGCCTGAACCTGTCATTTGAGCCGGGCCCAGGCGATTCAGGGCATCAAGCAGTCGGGCTACCTGCGGATAACGGCGACAGACCACGGGTTGGAGGTCATTTCGCCCAAATTCCATTGAAAAGTCGCACATTTTGACCGGGATCGAACTCCTTGTCAAATCAGGGGCTTCGAAGATTTCACGGGTGGAAACGTTGATTTGAGGGTCTACCACCAGGTACCAAGGGGTTGGCAGAACCATGGGGGTTAAAATTTCGCCCACTCCTTCGGCAAATGCGGCGCTTCCTGCCACAAAAACCGGTACGTCGGCACCTAAGGTCGCGGCCAACGCCAAAAGCGCTTGGCGGGGCCAAGAAAGACCCCATAATTTATTTAAAATCAATAAGGTAGTGGCGGCATCCGAGCTGCCACCGCCCAAACCCCCGCCCAAGGGAATGCGTTTATTTAATCCAATCACCACGCCTTGCTCACAGTCACTGGCACGCTGCAAGGCGTGCGCTGCCTTTAAGCATAAGTCCTCTTCCGGCGTAATGCCCACCAAGGGCGCGCGCTGCGTAATGCGGCCGTCCTGGGTGGCTACAAAATCCAAGGTATCGCCATAATCGATAAAAGTGAAGACCGTTTGCAACGTGTGATAACCATCCGCGCGGCGCCCTGTAACGTGCAAAAACAAATTGAGCTTGGCAGGGGCTGGGGCACCTAAGATGGCGCCGTTCATGGGGTAGCACCCTGCACATTCCAGCGGTCTATGATTATACGAATGGTGAGAGAGCCTCGTTGCAGCTGCAATGAGCCCGGCAGTTGTTGGTCCCCTACGTGGCGCCAAGCCCCATACTCTATACGCCAATCCGCTTGGGTCAACGTGAGCAATTCACCTTTTTCGTTGCGCACCATTACAGCCGGTTCCATAAGTGGAACATCCGCAGGAGCCGCTTGCCCCACAACCCACCAAGGCAGACCGTCCAAGGGCAAGGCATAGCCCAATATTTTTTGCGTGAGCTGCTGTGGATTGGCGGCGCTAAACTCCTGATGATCGGCCGTGATCAACTGCACGCGCTGTGCCGAATGGTCCAAGGTGGCTACGGTATTTCCTAAGGGCGAGAGCAATTCCACATGTTGCTCTGTGGTGTTGCCCTGCCATTCAATTTTGCCACTATCACTGCTCTCATTTTGTCGCACAGCGATGCGGCCTGAAAACGCCACCTGGGCAAACTCACCGTGACCCACCGATTGGTCTGCCGGAACATTGTTTATGGGAATAAGTGCGCAACCGCCTAGGACTATTGACGATAACAATACGGCGCGCAGAACGGCGTGCATAAGCGTTACGGCACGAAACGGTGCATGGTGGCGCGCAACACTTCGTTATCGGGATTTATTTTAAGGCTCTCTTCCCAAGCATTGCGTGCCGCACGCTGATCGCCCGACTTCCACAAGACTTCACCCAAATGCGCGGCAATTTCAGGGTCTTCTTGCAAACTGTAGGCCTGCTTTAAAAATTTAATGGATTCGGGCATTTGTCCCATACGAAATTCTACCCATCCCAAACTGTCCAAAATAAACGGATCGCTGGGCGACAAGGACAATGCTTTTTGTATCAGTGCCAAGGCTTCATCTAAACGAACTGCGCGATCGGCAAAGCTGTAACCCAAGGCGTTATAAGCGTGTGCGTAATCAGGGCGCAACGCAATCACTTGACGTAAGTCTTGCTCCACCACATCTAATTTATCGAGCTTTTCTGCCACGATGGCACGCTCATACAGTAAATCAGCGGAATCGGGTGTGCTGCGCAAGGCCTCCGTCAATACGGTGTAGGCTCCGCTAAAGTCACCCGCTTCACGTCGCATTTGTTCATTGGCCAGCACTTTTATTAATTTTTGTTCCGGTGTTTTATCTTCCGTGGCTTGCAGCAATTCAAGCCCTTTTTGTAAACCGCTCACGTGTGCTGTCATCAGCGCCAGCCTAATGCGCGCCACATTCAGCTGCTCGCCCGCAGCCACCGCACCATACCATTGCGCCGCACGGGCCCATTGTTTTTGTTCTTCTGCTGCTTGTCCTAAATAAAAGCGCACCAAGTCTTGATCGTGAAAACCGTTATCCAATGCCTTTTGCAACAAAGGTTCGGCACTGGCCAAATCTTTTAATTGAATAGTGAGCAGTGCCACTGCAAAAGCGATATCGGGATTATCGGGCGCCGATTCCAGAATGACGTTGAACTGTTGGCGCGCCAAGACGTATTCTTTACTTTCCACCAGATCACGCGCATACAACAAACGCACATCACGCGCCTGTGGATACTGATTTAAAAAATCCAGATAAAATGCACGCGCCAAAACCGGGTCGCGTTCTTGCAAAAGACGCGCTTCTAATAAAGCAGCCGGTTCCCAGCCCGGGCGCAGCTCAAGGGCGCGGCGCGCGGCCTTGAGGGCGCGGTCACTACTTCCTGCAATATAGGCAGCCGATGCCACCAAATAATGGGCTTCGGGCAATTGCGGATAAGGTTTGGCCAATTCTTCAGCCAACACCAAACCCGCCGCGTGGTCGGTCAGCTGCGCAAACACCGCGCTTAAGGTACGAAAATCATCGCCCACATCGGTTTTATTGCTCGCCAAAAGATGGGTCAATGTTTCGCGCACGTCCGTGGATTGCCCTGCCCCCATCATAATAGAGGCCAATAACTCGCGTGCTTCTGCGGAATGAGGCTCGTATTGTATCCACACATTAATGGCTTCAATGGCTTCGCGGGGTTGGTGAGCGTAGAGCGCAATTTCCGCGGCACGCTGTGCGATGCGCGGGTCATGAGTGGTGCGCAACAATTCCATATAGGTTTTAACCGACAGATTTAAGTGATCACGCTGCACCGCTACTTCGCCCAACAGTAATTGATACATTAGGCGTGGGGTAAGCTCTTGATTGGGTAGCTCCGAACTTTGAGCGGCAAATGCAACCAGCGCTAAAGCCAGCGCTACTCGGCGAAAAAATAAACACATGGGATAGGCGCCTTAATTAAGCAGACTGTCGTTTTTGCTGCATGAGATGTTGATATTTAACCTGCAATTGCTCTGCTGTTTCAGCGCGCTGCGGGTTAAACGGAATACAATCTACCGGACAGACTTCACGGCATTGCGGCACATCGTAATGGCCTACGCATTCGGTACAGAGGTCAGGATTGATTTCATAAATCTCAGAGCCCTGCGCGATCGCATCGTTGGGACATTCAGGCTCGCACACATCGCAGTTGATGCATTCATCGGTAATCATTAGCGCCATAACATCACTGCCTTGAAAGAGAGTCTTGCACTTGCTGTTGCAACGCAATCAGCACATGAGGGCTTACAAATTGCGCCACATCACCACCTAGGGTGGCAATTTCACGAACAATGGTGGAAGAAATAAACATATATTGATCGGATGGCGTCAGGAATAAGGTTTCGACATCGGGATGAAGCTTGCGGTTCATTCCGGCCATCTGAAATTCAAAATCAAAATCTGAGACGGCGCGCAGGCCACGCAAAATCACATTGGCCTCATTGTCTTTCAAGAAATCCGCCAATAATCCAGAAAACCCAGCCACTTTTACGTTGTCATAGCCTTTAAACGCTTCTTGTGCCATGGCCACGCGCTCTTGCATGGTAAAAAGTGGGCGTTTATTGCGACTATCGGCCACCGCCACCACCACCTCATTGAACAGACGCGCGGCACGACGAACCAAGTCCTCATGCCCCAAGGTTAGGGGGTCGAAGGTTCCTGCGTACACAACCTTTGTTTTCATGGGGCGAATCCTTCCACCGGTTCAAGAAGCTGGTGACTTACCCGGCCTGCCCGGGACGACCGTATCACCATCCAAAGGGGTGATTCTGACACACCCTCAGAACTTTCACAGTAAACCACCCCGCCGGGGGCCAAGCACGGACGCACTGCTTGCAGCCACTCCATGAGACCGCCTTCAGCAAAGGGTGGGTCCAGAAACACCACATCAAAGCGCCGTGTTTCCCCCTTTAACCAAGCCCCCGCCTCCGCTGTAACCACTTCCGCCCCCACAGCCTTAAGACGCTGTGCGTTTTCTCGCAAATTTTGGGTGGTCTGGGCATTGCTGTCCACCAGCACCACGTGAACCGCCCCACGGGACAAGGCTTCAAAACCCAGCGCCCCACTGCCGGCAAACAAATCGAGGCAGGTTAATTCAGGCAAGGTTTGCCCCAGCCAATTAAATAGGGTTTCGCGCACCCGGTTGGGCGTGGGACGAAGCCCTGGCGCCTCATGAAACGTAATGTTTCGGCCTCGCCATACGCCCCCGATGATGCGAATCTGACCGGTCATTCCCTTTCCTTGGTTGTCATGGGTTAAAATCTACTCTCGTTCCCGCATCCTCAAGAGTGTCATTGTCCGATGTTTGGCATCTTCACGAAATCCCCCAAACCCCCAGCCGCCAGCACAGCATCCGCCGCGGGCTGGGTGCATCGCCTGCGCAGCGGATTGAGCCACAGCCGCAAAAAACTACAAGACAGCTTAAAAGGCCTATTTGGTGCGCCGCTAGACGACGCTTGGTTTGAAGCCTTAGAGGATGCCTTAATTTCAGCGGATGTGGGGGTTAAAACCAGCAGCGCACTCATTGCTCAATTGCGCCTAGCCGCCAAGGAGCAGTCTATTCAGGAGGCTTCGGCCCTCAGACCTTTGCTAAAAGAGGCTTTGGTGCACCTTTTAACCCCGATGCAACGCACGTTGAGTCCGCAAGGTCATCAGCCTTACGTTATTTTGTTTGTGGGCGTGAATGGGGCAGGCAAAACCACCACCATTGGCAAACTGGCCCAGCACCTCATAAACCAGGGCCATTCTGTATTACTGGCCGCAGGCGACACCTTTCGTGCTGCCGCTGTGGCGCAGCTGGTGGAATGGGGTGAGCGCAATCAAGTCACGGTGATTACCCAAGAAAAGGGGGATTCGGCTGCGGTTATTTTTGATGCCATCGCAGCGGCCCGTGCGCGCGGCATTGATGTGGTGTTGGCGGACACGGCGGGACGTTTACCCACCCAATTGCACTTAATGGAAGAAATCCGCAAGGTGAAGCGGGTTATTACCAAAGCGGATGCTACGGCGCCACACGAAGTGTTGTTGGTGTTAGATGCCAACACCGGACAAAATGCCTTGGCCCAGGTAAACGCTTTTGATGAGGCCTTACAGCTGACCGGACTGGTGGTGACCAAATTAGACGGCACAGCGCGGGGCGGTGTGTTGGCGGCTATAGCCGGTGAGCGCCCGGTACCTGTATATTTTGTGGGAGTGGGTGAGGCGCTGGCCGATCTCCATCCTTTTAACGCGCAAGATTTTGTGGACGCCCTCATCGAATGATTCGTCTGGATGCCGTTGTTAAACGCTACCCCGATGGCCATGAGGCCTTAAGTGGGGTGAGTTTAGATATTGAAGCCGGTGAGATGGTATTTGTCACCGGACACTCGGGTGCTGGAAAAAGCACGCTGCTCAAACTGATGGCGGGCATTGAACGACCGAGCTCAGGGGCGGTGTTGCTTAATGGTCAAAACTTGCGTCAGCTGAGCAATACGGCTTTGGCTCGCTTGCGTCAAAATATTGGTCTGGTGTTTCAAGATCATCGCCTGCTGTTTGATCGCAACGTCTGGCAGAACGTCGCATCGCCCCTAACCTTGGCTGGGAGTTATGGCGATGATATGAAGCGCCGCGTGGGGGCCGCCCTAGAAAAAGTCGGTCTCAGCGATAAGGCGCTAGCCAACCCCGTTACGCTCTCCGGCGGTGAGCAGCAACGGGTCTGTATTGCACGCGCCATTGTAAACCGCCCCCGTTTGGTGCTGGCCGACGAACCCACAGGGGGGCTAGATCCGCACTACGCACGCATTATTTTGGATATTTTTCGCTCTTTTCATCAAGCCGGCGTCACGCTGGTCATCGCAAGTCATGATGAAGTGGCCTTATCGCATTACGCCACTCGTATTCTCCATCTGGAGGACGGACGCTTGGGTGGCGACTCTGAAACCAATTCCGCGGAGTTTGCCACATGATGTCTTGGTTTATTCAGCATGGCCGGGCCTTGCGCAACGCCCTCACGCGGCTGTCCCGCTCTCCCGTGGGAAGCTTGTTGGCCATCTTGGTGATTGGCGCCACCCTCTGCCTGCCCGTGGGGCTGTACCACGCCATTAATGAAGCCGGAACTCTGGGGCGCAGCGTGCTGCATGAGCCTCATATCACGATATTCATGGCCCAGGACGCCGACTTGATAACGGTTCGCAGCACCTGGGACTCCTTGCAAGCCCAGCGCGGCGTGCAGTCTGTGCGCTACATTTCCAGTGAGGAGGCTTTGGCTGAAATGAAGGCTGCACCCGGTTTGGCAGAGGCCCTTAGCGTGTTGGATAAAAACCCATTGCCCCATACTTTCGTGGTGACGGCCAAAAGCGCTGACCCCAACCAACTAGAGGCTTTGCGTCAAGAGTTCTCGGGCTGGGCCAAAGTGGAACGGGTGCAATTGGATAGCGAATGGGCACACCGTTTAGCGGCCTTGCTGGTCTTTGGTCAACACTTGGTGATGGGCGTGGCACTGGTGATGGGCTTGGCCTTATGGGCCGTTATTGTGAATACCGTTCGGCTGCAAATATTATCAGCGCGGGATGAGCTGGAGGTGTCGCACCTTATGGGGGCCACCCGCACCACCATTCGCCGCCCCTTTTTGTACTTTGGTTTTCTACAAGGTCTTTTGGGAGCCGCTGCAGCCTTAGGCCTTGCAACCCTAGGTATTCACCTTTTAAACGGCCTATTGACAGACCTAACCCCTCTTTTTGGTCTTGATTTTCACTTGCAGCCCTTTGCCCTTAAAGAGCTTCTGCTCTGCGAAGCGATTACAGGAATTCTCGGTTGGATAGCCGCTTACGTGTCAGTAACCGCTTACTTACCACGGTCCCGTTAAAGATTTTTTTCTGAACTATTGAGAGAATTGGCACTCCAATCTTTAGAGTGCTAAAATAAAATCTCTTGTTAGGGAGTAGAAGAATGATGGATGGAATTAGCCTGCCCTTGCCCGTTCTGGCCAATGCCAGCAGCTTGGAGCATTACATTCAAACCGTTTCCCGCTTTCCCATGCTTACCGCTGAGGAAGAGTTGGACTTGGGCCGTCGCCTGCGCGATCACAACGACCTTGAAGCCGCGCAACGCATGATTCTCTCTCATCTGCGGTTGGTGGTCTCCACCGCCCGTCAGTACAGCGGCTATGGCCTTCCTCAGGCAGACCTTATTCAAGAAGGCAATGTGGGTCTCATGAAAGCCGTGCGGCGCTTCGACCCCGAACGCGGTGTGCGTCTGGTGTCTTACGCCCTGCATTGGATTAAGGCCGAAATACACGAATATGTGCTGCGCAACTGGCGCTTGGTCAAAATTGCCACCACCAAAGCCCAGCGCAAGCTGTTTTTTGGTCTGCGCAGTCACAAAACAGGCTTTGCCTCCTTAACCCCGCGCGAAACCCTAGAAGTGGCGCGCCAATTGGGGGTGCGTCCGGAGGATGTCAGCGAAATGGAAATGCGCTTAGGAGGTCAGGACATCTCCTTACAACCCATTAACGATGAAGACGAGAATTGGGTCAGCCCGATCGCCTACTTAAGCGATGAGGGCGCCGAACCCGCCCAACAGCTACAGGCTCTTCAAGAAGAGCGCTTGAGTACTGAGGGCCTACGCCAGGCATTGGTGAGCCTTGATGAGCGCAGCCGCCGCATTATTACCGCGCGCTGGCTACAAGGCGAGAGCGCTGCGGCCACTTTGCATGAACTATCTGCCGAATTGGGCGTTTCAGCAGAACGCGTCCGTCAAATTGAAGCCCGCGCCTTACAAAAACTACGTGCCGCCATTGAATCTACGGCATGAGCCACTACCAATGCATTGTTAAAAACGTCCGCTGTGCGGTTCGCTTGGGTGTTTACGATTTTGAAAAAATAGCGCCCCAAGAGGTTTTGGTGTCCGTCATTCTGCACGTTCCCTTTGGTGCCATGCGCCGCATCCGATCCTTGCACGACACAGTGGATTACGAACCCATTTACCGCTTCATTGAAAGCTGGTCTGCCCGCGACCATGTGGAGCTTATTGAAGACCTGCTGCACGAATTGGTGGGCCATTGCTTTGACGATGCACGGGTAGCCTCTGTTGAAGCCTCTATTCGCAAAACCACTATTTTTGATTACGCTGATGAAGTGGGGGTAGGCCTTGTTACCACCCGTGCCGATTGGGCCGCATTGATCGCTCAGCGCGACGAGCTATAGACTGCAGAAGGTCAACGTAAAAGGAATATCGGTGTTGCACAGGCGCCCTTTTGTTGCTTCGCCCACTTCCAGAAAACGAATGTTCAGTAAATACTTATTGGCGCTAATTTCAGGCACACATATCGCACCCTCGTCTAGCGACACACGCAGCAAGCGCACCTCAGGCCCTACTTTTCCATGTTGAAACACACCGCGTGCGGCCAAGTATTTTTGCGCCTTACCGCTGTCTTGCAACAAGGTCAGCTGAACGCGCAGCGCACGGTAGGTGGAGAGCATGGGCTCAACCCAATTATTTAAATCTTGACGACGCACGGCGCAACTACGCGATAACCAAAAATGGTAACTCGGTAAATCGAAATCACACAGTCCACCAGGTACAGCCGCGCGCTGTTTAATGGACATGAGCCATTCGTGATTGCGCAGATGCTCGCCAAACTTTCCTTTGGTGCCATGCAAATCCTGCGCAGCGGATTGAATATCAGCCAGAGCTTTTTCTAGGGGCTCCTGTGCCACTGCCGCGTTTTCTCGCAGCGGAGTTAGTGCCAAACGCTGCCGCTCCAGGGCCACCAGCAAATCCGATTTCACATCAGAGCGCGCAGTAATGTCTAAAATTTCAAACAACGCCATGAGCGCGGCGTGATGATCACGGTAATCTTCTAATTCGATAAAGTGAAAGGTGCGACGAAACAAATCCCGCAGGCGCAGGAGGATTCGGATTTGCTCGCTGAGAGGGTAATCGTAGCTAATCACCTAATCGCACTCTGGTTTTGGTCATTTTGGTTAATTTTGGGGTCAGACCCCACCCGGGGTCTGACCCCATTTACACACTGGCCATGGTGCGGTATTGGCGATCCAGTTGGCGGACCACTGTTTCAAGACTGGCCAAATCAGCATTGTTCTCGATGACATCATCGGCCACACGCAGGCGTGTTTTGCGATCGGTTTGTGCGGCCATAATGGCGCGCACAGCAGTGGGAGTCATGCCGGCACGGATTGAAGCGCGCTTAATTTGATTCTCTTCTTCGCAATCCACCACCAGAACGCGCGACAGTATTGGACGATAGCTGCCCACTTCAATCAGAAGCGGTACCACCAACAACACATAGGGCTCGGTGGCGGCCTCCAGCGCAGCCATCACGGCGTCTTGAATGCGGCCATGCATGATGGCTTCCAATTGTTTGCGGGCGGGCGGATGGTTAAAGACGCGCTCGCGCATGACGGTTCGGCTAAGGCTGCCGTCTTCATTAATAAAGTCATCGCCAAATTTTTCGCGAATGGCGGGGATGGCCGCACCGCCGGGGCCGGTCAGTTGACGAGAAATAGCATCGGTATCCACCACACCTGCCCCCAAGGCGGCAAAGAGTGCCGCTACTGTGGACTTTCCTGAGCCGATTCCACCCGTTACTCCAACGATAAATTTATTCACCACAGACCTCCTTTGCGCATAAGCATAGCACCATATCCAGCCGCTGCAATGAACGGCCCGAAGGGAATCGGGGTGGCCAAGACTTGGCCGCGGCGCCACAACCAAAAGCCGCCCACCAGCACACCGCTTAGGGAGGCTATGAGCAATATGGAGGGCAATGCCTGCCAACCCAACCAAGCTCCCAAAGCCGCCATCAGCTTAAAGTCACCAAACCCCATGCCTTCGCGACGCGTTAACCACCAATACACCCAGTACAGCGCCCATAAAAAACCATAGCCTGCTACAGCACCCCACAGCGCACTGTGCAGATCGGTAAATCCTCCCACAGAATTAACCAGTAGGCCCGCCCAAATTAGCGGCAATGTTATTCGGTCGGGCAAGAGCTGACTTTTTAAATCGATTAACACCAAGGCCTGCAGGGCCCATAGCAGTGACAAAGCGCATAGAGTTAAAGATTGGGGACCCATAAAAGCCACCAACAGCGCCGACAATACTGCGCTGATCAGGGCAACTGAAGGATATTGTGTCGGGCGATTGAGCCAATGCCCCACTAGGGCGCCCAGTACTGCGGCCAGGACCACCCAAAACCAAAGGGGGTTGATCATTGTCAAAAACCTCCATCCACGGCACGTTGTTCCAACACGGGTTGCAAGGTCACGCGCGCCACCCTCACCATACGGTCCTGAGTTTGAACAATTTCCACCGGATAGCCGTCAATTTTAAGCGCCATACCAGGCTCTGGGATATCTTCGAAAGTTTCTAAAATTAAGCCGTTGAGGGTGCGCGGGCCATCCAGGCGAAAATGCGTACCCAGTTTGCGATTTAAATCGCGCAAGGGACAGACCCCTTCCACCAGCACTACACCCTCAGACTCGGGCGTGAAGTAATCTTGGTGATGTGGTGTTTGGCCGCTAAATTCACCGACAATTTCTTCCAGAATATCTTCCACGGTAACCAAGCCCAATAGCTCACCATATTCATCTACCACCAAAGCAATTTTACGGCGGTTCTCTTGAAAATTTTGCAATTGTGTAAGCAATGGCGTGCCCTCAGGAATGAAATAGGCAGGCTTCATAATGGCTTTCAGGGTGTCGTAGGTCAGCTCGCCTGAATGCGCTTGGTTGAACACTTTGCGCACATGCACAATGCCCACCACTTGATCGGGGTCGCCGGTATAAACCAACTGCAAAGTATGGTTAGAAGTGGCCAATTGATTTTGGATCTCTTCAATAGGCGCCTCTAAATCAATGCCTTCAATTTGGCTGCGCGGGGTCATCACGTCATCTACGGTGACATCTTTTAGGCCAAACAAGTTGAGTAAAATATTATGGTGCTTGGCGGGAATAAAATTACCCCCCTCCAGAACCAAGATGCGCAATTCTTCCAAGGACAGCGTGGGGTTGAGTCCATCCGTTTTGGGCTGCAAGCGCGTAATCCACAACAGCCCTTTCACAAATAAATTAATGAACCAAATAATGGGATAGAGCACCCGCAACAACGGCGTGAGGACGTAACTGACGTTGAGGGCAATTTTTTCTGAATAAGCAGCGCCCAACACCTTGGGTGTAATCTCGGCAAAAATTAAAATCACCACCGTGACAAATACAGTGCTGAGAGTGAGCGCCATTTCGCCAGCGCCCAGCAAACGCACCGCCACCACCGTCACCAGCGCGGCGGCGGCGGCGTTGATAAAGTTGTTGCCCAGTAATAGCACCCCCAGTAAGCGATCGGTATGCGCCAGCAAACGCGCAGTGAGTCGCGCACCGCGATGCCCTTGCGATACCAAATGTTTTAGACGAAAACGATTGAGCGCCATCATGCTGGTCTCGGCCATAGAAAAAAAGCCAGACAGCACCAGCAATACGGCCAAGATGGCCAGCAATGCGCCTAAGGAGAGATCATTCACGATAGAGGGTGTTCACGAGTATCACGAACGGTGCAGAATCACTTCCAATACAAACTTACTGCCCACATAAGCGACCAACAGCATAGCGAACCCAACCAAGGCCCAACGGGCCGCACGGCGGCCGCGCAGACCCCAAATATGGCGCCCAGCCAGCAAGCCTGCGTAGATAAACCAAGCGATGAATGAGAACAAAACCTTATGATTAAAGACCAGTGGTTTGCCAAATAATTCTTCGGAAAAGAAAACACCGCTGGCCAAGGTGGCGGTGAGCAGCAAGAAACCCACCAAAATCATTTGAAATAAGAGTGAGTCCATGGCCACCAAAGATGGCCAAAGACCTGCCTGCAAAACTTGGTGGTTATGCAGCCGCCGTTCGATGACCCCCATCAGAATGGCTTGCAAGGCGGCGATGGCAAATAAGCTATAGGCCATGAGCGACACCACCAAATGCACCTTAAACGCCAAAAGTCCGCTGTAAGACACCGGTTTATCAGATGGCAACACCAGAGGCACCAACACCACGGCGGCGGAGAGCATAAGAATGAGGGGCTGTAACACCCCCATACGGTGACGGAAGCTGACCAACCAATACATGGCCACGGTAATAGCCGCAATTAAGGACACCGCATGTCCTAAGGACAAATCGAGCTGGTCCCCGACGAAAATGGCTTGCTGTAACAATAGCCCATGGATTACCAAAGCACCCAAAATTAATGCCTGAAGCAGGTGCTCTAGCAGTATCGGCACGGCCGTTGCGCGACTTCGCAAGCGAAACATACCAAAACCCAGCAAAAGATAGAGGGCGGCAGTGATAAAATAGAGGCGGACATCGACCATAATGAGGCTAGTTTACCATCTCAACCCCCAAGGAACAGCACGCTCTATGTTGGACAACCTAACCGAACGCCTGTCGGGCGTCATTAAGACCCTGCGCGGCCAATCCAGGCTGACGGAATCAAACATTCAAGACGCCCTGCGCGAAGTGCGCATCGCCCTCTTAGAGGCCGATGTGGCCCTGCCGGTGGTGAAAGACTTTATTCAAGCGGTACGCGACCAAGCCTTGGGACAATCGGTGATGCAAAGCCTCACCCCCGGCCAAGCCCTGGTGGGGGTGGTGCATCAAGAACTGACGCGCTTAATGGGGCAGGACAGCGCGGCACTCAATTTTGCTACGGTGCCGCCGGCGATTTTTTTAATGGCGGGTTTGCAAGGTTCTGGTAAAACCACCTCCTCGGGTAAATTGGCCAAACTGCTGCACGAGCAGCACAAGAAAAAAGTGCTGCTGGTGAGTTGTGATATCTATCGCCCCGCAGCCATTGAGCAGCTGCGCATCTTGGCAGAATCTGTAGGAGTGGATTTTTTTCCCTCCGAGTCTAACCAACAGCCGGTCGCCATTGCGTTGGCGGCCGTAGACTACGCCCGCCGTCATTTTCATGATGTGTTGATTGTGGATACAGCCGGTCGCCTGGCCATTGACGAAACTTTGATGGCAGAAATTAAGGCGCTGCATGCAGCATTGAGCCCCATCGAAACCTTATTTGTGGTGGATGCCATGCAAGGCCAAGATGCGGTGAACACCGCACGCGCCTTTGGTGAAGCGCTGCCCTTAACCGGCGTGGTGCTCACCAAGCTTGATGGTGATGCACGGGGGGGTGCCGCACTGTCTGTACGTCAGGTAACGGGGCGACCCATTAAGTTTGTGGGTGTGGGTGAAAAATTAAACGGCCTGGAGCCCTTCCATCCCGAGCGCATGGCCTCACGCATTCTGGGCATGGGCGATGTGCTGTCGTTAATTGAAGAAGCGCATCGCAATGTGGACCATGCGGAAGCACAAAAACTGGCCACTAAAATTAAAAAGGGTCAGGGATTCGATTTAGAAGATTTTAAAATGCAGCTGGTGCAGATGAAAAACTCCGGTGGCGTGGCCGCCATGATGGATAAATTGCCAGCGCAACTGACGCGCGGCTTACCCGCCAAAGGCGGCGTGGATGATCGCAGCATTGCGCGTCTGGAAGGCATCATTAATTCCATGACGCCTCAAGAGCGTCGCTTTCCAGATTTGTTAAAAGCCTCACGCAAGCGTCGCATTGCAGCGGGTGCGGGTGTACCGGTGCAAGAAATTAATAAACTGCTAACGCAATTTGAACAGATGCAAAAAATGATGAAGATGATGGCGAAGGGAGGGATGGCCAAGATGATGCGCAGCATGAAGGGCATGATGCCCGGGCTTCATTAATCACGTTTGCGAAAGACGGTTTCCTGACCTTCTAATAATTTGCGAATATTGCTGTGATGGTGCGCCAACAAAATAAGCGCCATGATGAGCACGGTCAGTTTTAATTGCAAACTCTGTAAAAACACCCAGCCCAGTAGGGGCGCTGACACCGATGAGGCGAGTGCGGAGAGTGATGAAATGCGTGTAACTCCCACCACCGACAGCCAAACAATGGCCACGCACAGCCCCAGCACTGGACTTAAGGCCAACAATACCCCTAAGGCCGTGGCCACCCCTTTGCCCCCCTTAAAGCCAAAAAAGATGGGATAGCCATGGCCCAAGAAAACCGCCAAGGCCGCCACCATAATGCATTCCACGGGTGCCCCCATGGGTAGCGCCACGCTAGTGGTCAGCCACACCGCCAGCCAACCTTTCAGCGCATCACCCAACAACACCAAAGCGGCGGCCAAGCGACTGCTGCCACGCAGCATGTTGGTGGCTCCCGGATTTTTTGAACCGAAGGTGCGTGGATCAGGCAAGTGCATGAGGCGACTGACGACCACCGCAAAAGACACGGACCCCAAAAGATAAGCAGCCATCGCCACCAGAATAATTGCAATCATAGGAGGAAAGTATAAACGGAATCAGCCACGGGGGTGGTGGCGTTCGTGCAGTTGGCGCAGGCGCTCACGCGCCACATGGGTGTAAATTTGCGTGGTGGAAATGTCCGCATGCCCCAACAGCAATTGCACCACACGCAAATCGGCACCGTGATTGACCAAGTGGGTGGCAAAGGCGTGGCGCAAGGTGTGCGGCGATAAACTGCCTTTCAATGCCGCTTTTTTAGCATAGCGGCGCACCACGTACCAAAACGCTTGACGGCTCATGGGGGCCTTGCGACGCGTCACAAACAACGCTTCATGAGGGTACCCATCCATAAGATTGACGCGTGCGCTGGTTAAGTAACGTTGCAACCAATCCAATGCGGTTTCACCGATGGGCACTAAACGTTCTTTGTTGCCCTTCCCCACCACTTGCACCACGCCGCTGTCTTGCGATACTTGCGCCATGCGCAACCCCACCAATTCCGATACACGCAGCCCACTGGCATAGAGCATCTCCAACATGGTGCGATCGCGCAACCCTAAGTCTGTGTTGGTATCGGGCGCTGCCAAGAGCGCTTCTACATCCGCTTCAGATAGGTTAGTGGGCAAGGTGCGCGGTAGGCGGGGAGAATCAATACGCAGCGTGGGGTCGACACTCATGCGCCCTTCACGCAGCGCATGCTGATAAAAACGCCGCAGTGCTGAAAGCGCGCGACCGGCACTACGGGTTTTGAGATGACGAACGGTGTAGAGGTGGGCCAACCATGATTGGATGAAGGCTCCGTCTACTTGGTAAAAGCTGGGAGCCTTCTCTTGAAGGCTCAACCAATCAGAAAACTGCGCCAGATCGCGGCGGTAACTCTCAAGGGTATTGCGCGACAGCCCATATTCCAGCCATAGGCTGTCGCAAAAACGATCGAGAATCTCGCGCTCGGCGGGATTGATGGTTTACTCGGCGGCGGGTTCTGCTGCGGCTGCGGCAACGGCTGCAGGAGCCACGGCACGGGCCACCAGTTTTTCGCGAATCCGTGCAGATTTACCCGAACGATCACGAAGGTAATACAGCTTGGCACGACGCACATCACCACGACGCTTAATTTCGATACTGGCAATTAAGGGTGAGTAGGATTGAAAGGTGCGCTCAACGCCTTCGCCGGAAGACACTTTGCGAACGATGAACGATGAATTCAGTCCGCGATTGCGCTTTGCAATCACCACGCCTTCAAAGGCCTGAACCCGTTTGCGTTCACCTTCCACTACATTAACGTTGACCACTACCGTATCGCCCGGGGCGAAGGCGGGAATGGTTTTGCCCAGACGGGCGATTTCTTCTTTTTCCAGTTGCGCAATGATATCCATGATCTATTCCTTTACAGTGAGCTCGGCTTTGAACTCGTCCAACAGTTTTTGATCTTCCCCGGAAAGAGGTTGGCGTGCCAACATATCCGGACGTTTTTGCCAGGTCATACCCAGTGCTTGCTTACGACGCCACCGCATAATGTCGGCATGATGCCCCGACATTAAAACCGCTGGCACTGGCATTCCCTCATACACCTCAGGTCGGGTGAAATGGGGCGTGTCCAGCATTCCGTCAACAAAAGATTCTTGTTCTACGGATTGCGCGTCGCCCAATACGCCGGGCAACTGCCGCAACACTGCATCCATCAGAACCATGGCTGGGAGTTCGCCTCCAGACAGCACATAATCACCAATTGAAATTTCTTCATCCACTTCCATTTCGAGTAAGCGTTGATCCACCCCCTCGTAACGCCCGGCCAATAAAATAAGGCCGGGTTGGGCTGCATAATCCATTACGCGTTGGTGGGTGAGCGGTTTTCCTTGTGGGCTTAAATACACCACCTGTGTTCGCTCAATGCCCAACGTTTGCTGGTGTTCGCGCGCGGCTTTTAGGGCCAACGCCAACGGATGTACCAGCATCACCATTCCAGGTCCGCCCCCATACGGGCGATCATCCACGGTCCGGTAATTATCGGTGGTGAAATCACGTGGATTCCACACCGTGAAATTCCACAATTGCTGTTCCAGCGCTCGACGCGTCACCCCATGTTGGGTGAGGGCATCGAACATGGGCGGAAACAGCGAGACCACATCAAAGGCATACGCCATTAGTAATCTAGACCCCAATCCACAACCACTTGCCCCTGCGCCACGCTCACCGACTGCAACACCCCCTCCACATAAGGAATCAGGGTTTTGCCTTGCGGCCCCTCTACCACCATGACATCATTGGCGCCGGTTTCAATCATTTCAGTGACTCGCCCCACAACCTCATTTTGCAGGTTACGCACTTCTAACCCCACAAGATCGGACCAATACACTTCGTTTTCATCAGGCTCAGGCAGCTCGTCGCGCGGTATGGCGATATCGCTTCCTCGTAATGCATTCATCACTTCGCGGTCCGTGATGCCCTCTAAGCGGGCAATTAACGAACCACTGTGAATGCGGCATTCGGCCACAGCATATTCTTTGAGGTCGGACCCATGGCCCAACCACCAACGCGGATAATCCGCTAAGCCATCAAGCGCCTCGGTGAAGGTTTGCACATGAAACCCACCGCGCACGCCGTACGGGGCGGCGACCCGCCCCATCACCACCCACTTAGGCAGCGGGCGCTCCCTTGGGGGCACGTTTGATGAGCTTCTCTACGGCGTCAGACGCTTGTGCGCCACGACTTTTCCAAAATTCTACGCGGGCCAAATCCAGACGGAAGCCATCGGCATCATCTGGGCGAACGGGGTTGTAAAAACCCAAGCGTTCAATAAAACGGCCATCGCGGCGATTACGGGAATCGGCTACCACCACATTGTAAAACGGGCGGTTACGAGCACCACCACGGGACAGTCGGATCACAACCATGTTTCTCAACCTTTATCATTTAGCCCCGGGGAAATCCTGAGGCGGAAAAAGCCGATGATTATAGCTCGGATCACCCTAAATAATCAAGGGATTGGTGGTGGGGGTCAGACCCCATGGGGGGTCTGACCCCAAATCTGTGTCTAGCCCTGTGCCACAGGTCGCTCGGGGCTGCTGCACCATTCGCTCCAAGAGCCCGCATAGAGCCGCGCTCCAGGTAAACCCGCCAACTCTAGGGCCAACAGGTTATGGCAGGCGGTCACCCCAGAACCACAATGACTGACCAAGGCGGAGGGTTTTAGTCCCTGTAATAAGGCTTCAAACTCTTGGCGCAACCGCTGGGAGGGCTTAAAATATCCGTCTGGACCCAAATTATCCTTAAAAAACCGATTGATAGCGCCGGGAATATGGCCACCTACGGGGTCGATGGTTTCGTTTTCGCCACGGAATCGGTCCGGCGCCCGGGCGTCCACCAGTCGCACAGTGGGGTTATTAAGGTGTGCCAGAACAAATTGGACATCCACGGTGACGTTTGGGGTCAGACCCCACTCTAAGGCAGGCTTGGCGCCCGGACTGTTTATCCCAGCCTCAAGGGTGCCGCCTGTGGCCTGCCAAGCCGGTAAACCGCCATCTAAAATGGCCGCGTCGTCGTGGCCCATCCAGCGCAATAACCACCATAAACGGGCGGCAAAAGGGCCTCCCATATCATCGTAGGCCACCACGGTTGAATCTCGATCAATGCCTGCAGCCCCCAAGGTGGCTGCCAAGGCCTCCGGCGTGGGTAAGGGGTGGCGGCCATTGGTGCCCGTCATGGGCCCGGACAGATCGTGATCTAGGTGCATAAAAATGGCGCCCGGAATATGTCCCTCTTTATAGAGACGCGCTCCAGCACTAGGGTCTTGCAAGGAATGCCGACAATCCACCACCACATATTCTTTTAAATGCAAGGCCAATTGCTGAGGCGATACTAAAGCGTGATGAGTCATAAACCCTCCGGTTGAAATGGCACTCGACGTACAAGAAGCGAAGCGCTGGCCCCCGACACCATGACCACAGCAACACCCAACCATGCCCACGGGGTAATCCATTCACTAAAAAACAAAATGCCCCAAAGACTTGAAAACACAATGGCGCTATAGGCAAAATTAGCCACCAATAGGGTAGAGCCCATGCGATACGCACGCGTCATGGCCAACTGCCCTACGGTGGCCGACAAGGCCATGCCCACTAAGATGACGCTATTACTCAGCGTAATAGGGTGCATCGGTACAAACAAACAGTAAACGCCCAGTACCGCTGCGGAGAGCGCGGTGAAGTACAACACAATGCGCCATTCCGGCTCGCCTAACGCTCCCATGGTGCGCACATTTAAATACGCCACCCCCGCACCAAACCCGGACAGCAGTCCCATTAACCCTGCAAACCATTGGTCTGGACTGAAATGCGGCTTAAGCACCAAGATAATTCCCACAAAGCCACACAACAAGGCAATCAATAAAGGGGGGTTGAGTTTTTCTCGCGCCAACACGGTAATCAATAACGCCAAGAAAAGCGGTGAGGTGTAATTCAGCGTAATGGCTGTAGCCAGTGGCAACTGTGTGATGGCGTAGAAAAAAAGACAGAGTGAAATAAGACCTGAAATGCTGCGCGTGAGATGCAAACGCCAGTGCGCGGTACCGAGAGGCTGGCGCTGATAAAACGCCAAAACAATGAGGGGCAGCAAACTGATGAAAGAACGATAGAAGACCAGCTCAGCGGCTGAAAAATAGGGGGCGCCCAGTTTAACAAATAACCCCATGATGGAAAAACTGAACCCCGCCACCAACATCCAACCCGATTTTAAAGGAGGCAATGAAAACACTGCTATTACAGCGGGGGCAGCAGCAGCTCAACACTGCGACGCACAAACTCATGGAAATGCAACATGCCATCTTCCATGGGTGACTGATAGGGGCCTGCATCATCTAAGCCCCGCTCAATCAAAGCCCGGCGTCCGCGTGCCATGCGTTCGCAAATTTCGTCATCTTCTAACGCTGTTTCGAAATAGGCTTTTTGCTGCGCCTCTACATACTCGCGCTCGAAGAGTGCAATTTCTTCCGGGTAATAAAACTCGATAATATTGGTGCATTTTTCAGGTCCATCGGGCCACACTGTACTCACCACCAATACGTGGGGATACCATTCCACCATGATGTTGGGATAGATCACCATCCACACTGCGCCAAAAGGCGGATCTACATCACGGTTATAGCGACGCACCACCTCATGCCACTTTTCGTAGACGGGTGAACCGGCGCGGCGCAGATGTTCTTTTACGCCGACGGTTTGCACGCTGTGCCAATCACCCAACTCCCAACGCAGGTCATCGCAATTAACAAAGCCCGATAACCCGGGGTGGAATGGCACCACATGATAATCCTCCAAATACACTTCAATAAACGTTTTCCAATTGAAGTGATGGTGGGCGGTTTTGACGGAATCGAGCCTGTATCCTGAAAAATCAAGATCACGGGCGGCCATGCAGTTTTGTAAGTCGGTGGCAATGTTGCGCGGGCCATCAAAGAGCAACCCATTCCAACGCTTCAAGGGACTGCTGTCCAAATTCAAGCAGGGCTTGCCTGGAAAGTGCGGTGCACCAGCCAATTGGCCTTTTAAATCATAAGTCCAACGGTGCAGAGGGCAGACAATATTTTGCGTGTTGCCGCGCCCTTCCAACATAATGGCTTGGCGATGACGACACACATTAGAAAGCAACTCGATAGAACTGCCATTGTTGACCAACACTTGGCCATGGTCGCGCCAAAGCAATGAGTAATAGTCACCAGCATTGGGCACCATAAGCTCATGCCCCACGTAACGGGGACCCTGGGCGAAGAGAGTTTGAGCCTCAATGTCGGCAATGGCTGGATCGAAATACCAGCGAATAGGAAGTTGTGATTCAGCAGTGGCAAGCTGCGTGATAGAACCCAGATGAGTCATAGTGTCCACACCCTCCCGAAAACTACAAGAATGTAGGGGATTAACGTTTACTGCGTGAATCTATTAAAACTCACGGCCAAGAGCGGAATTTTAACCCGGGGGTTAAATGGGAGGCAAGTGATTTATAAGCATTTTCACTGAAGATTTGACCTGTACCCTGTGCCTTTGATACTGTTTCCATTGTATGGTCAAATCAAACGTAAAAACGCCAGAAAACTACGAGTCCGCTCTCAAAGAGCTGGAAGTGCTCTTGGTCGCCTTAGAAGGCGGGCAATTGCCTCTGGAAAAATCAATCGAGGCTTATGGTCGTGGCGCCGAACTGCTGCACTATTGCCAAGCGCAATTGGCGGATGCCCAACAACGCATCCAAGTCCTAGAAGGTGAAAAGCTTCAAGACTTTTCCGGAAATGACCAACCCGACTGATTTCAATCTTTGGTCGCACGACATTTGCAACAGCGTAGCGTCGTTTCTGGACCAACATTTACCCTCAGCACAGCTGCCTCCTCAGCGTTTGCATGAAGCCATGCGCTATGCCACTTTGCAAGGCGGAAAGCGCGTGCGGCCTTTATTGTGTTTTGCCGCTGGCGAACTGAGCCAAGCACCCGCTTCATCACTAACTGTAGTGGCATGCAGCGTCGAACTCATTCACGCCTATTCCCTGGTACACGATGATTTGCCGGCTATGGATAACGACGTACTGCGCCGTGGCAAGCCCACTTGCCATATTCAGTTTGGCGAAGCCGTGGCCATTCTAACGGGTGATGTTTTGCAGACACAGGCCTTTGAGTGGTTGTCGGATCCTTCGTTTTTTCCCAATCAACCTGAGCGGCAATTAGAACTGGTGCATCAGTTGTCTTACGCCAGCGGTGCGCAAGGCATGGCAGGCGGACAAGCCCTCGATCTTGAAAGCACCCAACAGCCGGTGTCATTGGCACAAATTAAATCCATGCATTTCAAGAAAACCGGCGCCCTGATTCGCGCTTCTCTGCTAATGGGGGCAGCCTGCGGCGACCCATTGCCGGTAGAACAGCAACGGGCTTTATGTGATTTTGCCGAAGCCTTGGGGTTGGCGTTTCAAGTGGTGGATGATTGCCTAGACGCTGAAATGGACACCGCTACTTTGGGTAAGACCGCCGGCAAAGACGCCGCAGCCAATAAAGCCACCACTGTGGGTATAATGGGGCTGTCAAAAGCGAAGGGTTTTGCTCAGGAGCTTCACGCAGCAGCACGTCAGGCTTTGGCTGTATTAGGGCCGCGCGCCGCGCGCCTTGAAGATTTGACCCATTTCATCATCAACCGCCGCAGTTAAGAGCCTCATCACATGTCCCACACTCCTCTGCTGGATCAGATTCAATGGCCGCACCAATTGCGCGCCCTGGATCGGCACGAGTTAGAGCCCTTGGCGGCAGAACTGCGCCAATTCATTATTGAATCAGTGGCTCGCACCGGCGGCCATCTGTCCAGCAATTTAGGCACGGTAGAATTGGCTATTGCCTTGCACTACACCTTCAATACCCCAGAGGATCGTTTGGTATGGGACGTGGGGCACCAAACCTATGCTCATAAAATTTTAACTGGTCGGCGCGAGGACATGGCGCGCTTGCGCATGAAAGGCGGGTTATCTGGGTTTCCGCGTCGTTCTGAAAGTGAATATGACGCCTTTGGTACGGCGCATTCCAGCACTTCTATTAGTGCCACGTTGGGCATGGCTACTACTTTTAAACACACTGACCCCGAGCGGCGTGCGGTGGCGGTTATTGGTGACGGCGCGCTTACAGGCGGCATGGCTTTCGAAGCCATGAACAACGCCAGCAATACAGGCGCCAATGTGTTGGTTGTTTTAAATGACAATGAAATGTCGATTTCACACCCTGTGGGAGCGCTGAGAAATCATCTGGCACGCATCATGTCGGGTCGGGTGTACAACAGCGTGCGGCGTGGTAGTGAAAAAGTATTGGGCGTGGCGCCACCGATTTTAGAATTTGCTAAGCGTTGGGAAGAACACATGAAGGGCATGGTGAATCCACCCTCCACTTTGTTTGAAGAATTTGGCTTTAATTACATCGGACCTATTGATGGCCATGACCTCAATACGCTGGTTTCTACATTAAGCAACGTGCGCCGCTTAAAAGGTCCGCAATTTCTCCATGTGGTGACGCGCAAAGGACACGGCTACGCACCTGCGGAGGCCGACCCCATCTTATATCACGGCGTATCGCCCTTCGACCCTAAGGTGGGCATTGTTCTTAAAGCGGCCCCAGCAAAACCCAGTTACGCACAGGTATTTGGCGATTGGCTATGCGCTATGGCTGCAGCAGATAAACGTTTGGTGGCTATTACCCCGGCCATGTGCGAAGGCTCGGGTATGGTTAAGTTTTCCGAGCTCTATCCTGATCGCTACTTTGACGTGGGTATTGCCGAACAACATGCTCTTACATTTGCAGCCGGATTGGCCTGCGAAGGACTGAAGCCTGTGGTGGCCATCTATTCCACCTTCTTACAGCGTGCCTACGACCAACTGATTCACGATGTGGTGTTGCAAAATTTGCCTGTAGTACTGGCCATCGACCGCGCAGGCTTGGTGGGCGCCGATGGAGCCACCCATGCAGGCAGTTTTGATTTGTCCTACCTACGCTGTTTGCCCAACATGACCATCATGGCCCCGGCGGATGAAAACGAATGCCATCAAATGCTGACCACCGCTTTTGGGATTAATGGCCCGAGCGCCGTTCGTTATCCACGCGGGAACGGACCTGGGGTTTCCATTGTCCAACAGCTTGACGCACTGCCTGTGGGCAAAGCCGAAGTGCGGCGCCAAGGCCGCGCTGTTGCAATTCTGGCTTTTGGTGCACCACTTAGCGCCGCTTTAGAGGTTGGCGAGGCGCTAAACGCCACGGTGGTGAACATGCGTTTTGTGAAGCCCTTGGATGACGCATTGGTGATTCAATTGGCGCTTAGTCACGATTTACTGGTGACAGTGGAAGAAAATACCATTCAAGGGGGAGCAGGTAGTGCGGTGGCAGAATTGTTAGCGCGCGAAATGCTGAGCGTGCCATTATTGCAGCTGGGCCTGCCCGATCGCTTTGTGGACCAAGGCGAACCCGCCCGCCTATTAGCCGAATGCGGTTTAGATGCGGCTGGTATTCGCCGCTCCATCGAAGAACGGAAAATTTTTGCATCAGGCTTTCGCAATAGCGTAAGCCAAGCCTAAACCTTACAACTTTAATTCATTCCACAGGAGTTATCATGAACGCACCCGGCCCACAGAATCCCATTCCGGATGTACAGGCTACCCCCGATACGCGCAAAATTGCTATTAATCGCGTAGGGATTAAGGGCATTCGCCACCCCATACGGGTATCCGACCGCGCTGCAGGCGGCGCGCAGAGCACTATCGCTACTTTTAATATGTATGTTCAGTTGCCGCAAGATTTTAAAGGCACGCACATGTCGCGCTTTGTAGAAATTCTTAATCGCGAAGAGCGGGAAATTTCTGTGGAATCTTTTGGTGCCATGCTATCTGAAATGATGGAACGCCTAGAAGCGCGCATGGGTAACATTGAAATGAGTTTTCCCTATTTCATCAACAAGTCCGCACCGGTCTCCGGGGTGAAGTCTCTCATTGATTACGATGTCACTTTTGTGGGTGAAATTATTGATGGCGTACAAACGTTCACTGTTAAGGTGTTGGTCCCTGTAACCAGCCTATGCCCATGCTCAAAAGGTATCTCCGATTATGGCGCACATAATCAGCGCTCTCACATCACCATTACCGCGCGCGTCAATGCGTTTATCTGGATTGAAGAAATCATTCGCATTGCAGAAGAATCGGCTTCTTGCGAATTATTTGGCTTGCTGAAACGTCCTGATGAAAAGTGGGTTACCGAGCGCGCTTACGATAATCCCAAATTCGTGGAAGATATGGTACGCGATGTGGCGCATAAGCTTAACCTAGAACCGCGCATTGATGCCTACATAGTGGAGTCAGAAAACTTTGAATCCATTCACAACCATTCTGCCTACGCCCTCATTGAGCGCAACAAACTCACCGAGCCAATGGCCTAGTTAACGGGGCTTGGCAGAAGAATCGCGCAAGGTCACCGCGCGATTAAACACCGGTTGCCCGGCGTTGGAGTCGCGGCTATCTACAGCAAAATACCCATTACGCTCAAACTGAATAGGCTCGCCCACTTGCGCTGAAAGCAGTGCCGACTCTACCCGGCATTCCTTACGTGCTTCAATAGAATTGGCATTCAGCACCGTTTGATAATTCTCCACGCTGGCTGGATTAGCGTGCGTGAAGAGGCGGTCATACAAACGCACTTCAGCCGTTTGCGAATGGTCCACCGACAACCAATGAATATTGCCCTTCACCTTGTGAGCGTCCGCCCCGGGTGTGCCGCTGCGTGTATCGGGCAAATAATCAGCGTGGACGACGGTCACTTGTCCCGCAGCATCCGTTTCAAAGCTGGTGCATTTTATAATGTATGCGTAGCGCAGTCGCACCTCGCCACCGGGTGTTAAGCGGAAGAACCCTTTGGTGGGTTCTGCCATAAAATCCTCACGTTCAATCACCAATTCTTTTGCAAAAGGAATGGTACGCTTGCCCCATTCTGGATGCTGTGGATGATTGGGCGCTTCGCATTCTTCCGTTTTACCATCAGGATAATTGTCGATGGTAAGGCGCACAGGGTCTAATACCGCCACGCGCCGCAAGGCGCGTTCGTTAAGATCAGTGCGCAAGCAATCTTCCAGCACCGACACATCAATCAAACTATCGGCTTTCGAAACACCAATCCGATCGCAAAAAAGGCGGATGGCTTGTGGCGTGTAACCGCGCCGACGCAATCCCACCAACGTGGGCATACGCGGGTCATCCCAGCCAGACACTGTGCCTTGCGTAACAAGCTCGAGCAACAAACGCTTGCTCATTAACGTGTAGGTCAGGTTGAGCCTAGAAAATTCATACTGATAGGGGCGTGAGGGTACCGCTGTGTTCTCTACCACCCAATCATAGAGCGGACGATGATCCTCAAACTCTAGCGTGCAAATAGAATGGGTAATATGTTCTTCGGCATCTGAGATGGCGTGGGCATAATCGTACATGGGGTAAATACACCAAGTATTGCCCGTGCGCCAATGTGGAACGTGACGAATACGATAAATGGCAGGGTCGCGCAAGTTCATATTGGGCGAGGCCATATCAATTTTTAGACGCAATACATGCTGGCCATCGGCAAACTCGCCGGCGCGCATGCGGTGGAAAAGATCAGTGCTTTCTGCGCTGGAGCGCTCGCGGAAGGGGCTGTTTTTTCCAGGTTCCGTTAGCGTGCCTCGGTGGCTGCGAATGTCTTCGGCGCTTAAGCTGTCCACATACGCTTTACCTGCTTTTATGAGTTGCTCGGCATAGGCGTAGCATTTTTCAAAATGATCAGAGGCGTAATAGAGGTGATTGCCCCAGTCAAAGCCCAACCATTGCACTGTATCGAGAATGGAATCCACATATTCCGTATCTTCCTTAGCCGGGTTGGTGTCGTCAAAGCGCATATGGCACACGCCATTAAAGTCGCGCGCAATGCCGAAGTTGAGGCAAATGGATTTGGCATGCCCAATATGCAGGTAGCCATTGGGCTCGGGCGGAAAACGCGTGGCCACACGGTCGCCGTTTTTGGCTTGTGCCAAATCTTCAGCGACAATATTGCGGATAAAGTTGGCGGCAGGAATCGGGGTTGGATTGGACATTTCGGGGGTCACGGTGCCAAGGTTGTTTGTAACCTCATACTCTACCTTAAGCGGCTCTTATGTGACAGGGGTTGTGACAGGGAGGGGTCAGACCCCTAGGGGGGTCAGACCCCCCCAGGGGTCTGACCCCAAGTTCGGCTCCAAGATCGCGAATACGATAGAATAGAATCACCTGTATGGAGCGCCTGCCATGTCTGCAAAACCCTTCTTCCAAAACACCATTGCCATGGTGTATGACTTTGATGGCACTCTTTCGCCACAGCCCATGCAGGAATATACCGTTCTTCCCAAATTAGGCATTAAACCCAAGGACTTTTGGGGCCAGGTGGACCAGGAGTCCGCCGACACAGTCTCAGAAAAAATGTTGGTGTACATGCGCCTACTTTTGGAAGAAGCCCATTCCCGCAAAATCAATATCAGCCGCAGTGACTTTCAGGCCATGGGAAAAAATATTGAATATTTTCCTGGTGTACAGAGCTGGTTTTCTCGCATCAATGCCTACGTCAAGAAAAAAGGGGGCGGCCAGGTGGGCGTTCAACATTACATCATCTCGGCTGGCATGAAGGAAATACTTGAAGGCATCTCCATTCGCCGCTACTTTCAGCAAATTTATGCCTCTGAATATCATTTTAATTTTCAGGGCATCGCCACCTTTCCAAAATTGCTGATTACCGACACGACCAAAACGCAATATTTATTTCGCGTCAACAAGGGTAAGGAAACTTTAGAGCAATCCATTAACGAACATATGCCGGAAGGTGAGCGCCCCATCCCCTTTCACAATATGATCTATATTGGCGATGGCATGACCGACGTGCCCAGCATGGCCTTGACTAAAAAAAATGGCGGGCACCCCTTGGCGGTATATCCCCCACGCAACCGTCATGACCGCGACACCTGCATTGATTTGCTTGCAGCCAAGCGTGTTGATTTTATTGCCCCTGCCGATTACCGCGCGGAAAGCAAACTATCAAAGCGCGTTACGCTGCTGCTGGATTCTATTATTTCGGGTATTGCTTACCAGCGCGAAGTGTCCGCCTGTCACGGCGAACATGGCATTGACGGCGACCTACATGCCACTTAATGACGCACGCATTCTTTCTCTCTTAGGTGCTGACGCTGCAAAGATCCAATTGGAGTTGGTGGAGAGAATTGATTCTACCAATCAGCATCTTTTAATGCGGGCCGACCAAGGGGCGAAGAGCGGTCTTTGTTTGGTAGCACAACAACAAACAGCGGGGCGTGGGCGGCAGGGACGGCCCTGGTTGTCTGATGCCAAGGGTTCTCTTACTTTTTCTTTGCTGTGGCGTTTTAAGGGTGGCGTTGCACAATTGACGGGCTTGGCATTAGCGGTTTCGTTGGGTGTGACGCGCGCGCTGGAGGCACTACAGGTGGAGGGTGTCACGCTTAAGTGGCCCAACGACTTATTGCGTCATGGCCGTAAAATGGCTGGTGTGTTGGTCGAAATTTCTGATGCGGGTGACGGCACTGTGGGTGCTGTAATGGGGGTCGGCTTGAATGTGGTATTAAACGATGAGCTCTCCGATCGTTTACAGAACCCAGCCACCGACCTTGGTAACAGTATTGGGGTTAGTATTGGGGTCAGACCCCCCCAGGGGTCTGACCCCAATACTAACCCCAATACTGACCCCGTTGCTGACGCACCCGATCGTGAAGTGGTATTGGCCGCT
>CAIVUX010000018.1 GCA_903909215.1 uncultured Ferrovum sp. | reverse complement strand
TTTTCAATACCCGGTAGAAATTCCCGGCGTAGGCAATGTGTATTTGCTGAAAGCAGCACTCAATGCACAACGCACCCATCGCGGTTTGCCTGAGCTTGATGCCATGGACTTTTTAACCTTGGTGAAAGACAAAATGAAGTTAATGGAAATGAATGAAGCCATGCTTTATCGATCCGTAAACGAAGGGTTTTCCGGCGGCGAAAAAAAACGCAACGAGATTTTGCAAATGGCGGTGCTAGAGCCCACTCTGGCTATTTTGGATGAAACCGATTCGGGTTTGGATATCGATGCGCTTAAAATTGTGGCCAACGGTGTGAACAGTTTGCGTAGCCCCAAACGCGCTATGATTTTGGTCACCCATTACCAACGCTTGTTGGATTACATTAAACCTGATTTTGTGCATGTCTTGGCAGAAGGGCGCATCGTGTGCTCCGGCGGCCCTGAATTGGCTCACGAATTAGAAAAACAAGGTTACGCGTGGTTGGGCAGTGACGCACCTGCAGGCACGGTGCGTAGTTAATCATGACGATTGCTCACTACCAAACAGAGTTTGATCGGGAATCCAAGCGCTTAGGTGGCGCGACCCACCTTGAGGCTTGGAAGCATTTTGCTCAGCAAGGCTTTCCCACCACTAAGCATGAAGACTGGAAATACACCAGTGTGGCGGCTCTGGAAAAATTGGCACTCTCATGCGCCATAGCGCCCGATGCCGCTTTGTCGTGGGAAGCCTTAAAGGCACGCGCGCTATTGCCCGAAACGTCCCATCGTTTGGTGTTTGTGGATGGTGCGTTTAAACCCGAACTCTCGTGTGTTAGCGAATTACCGCAAGGATTTCATGCGGCGCCCTGGTCAGCACAAAATGATGCACAACGCACGCGTTTACACGCACTGCTTAAATCCGCCCAACAGCACACCCCTTTTGCGGCACTCAATGGCGCCTTTATGACTGATGGTGCCGTCCTTAACGCAGAAGCAGGCGTGGTGGTGCATGAGCCGGTATTAATATTGGTGGTGAGCACCGCCGCACAACATGCCGCACATTTGGTGCATGTGATTGAGGGGGGTGCTAATAGTCATTTTGCAGTGGTGGAACAATATATTGGCTTAGTGGATGCACCGTATCTCAATACCGTGGTCACTCGCATCAACGCTCAAGATAATGCCCACATCACGCACATCAAAGTTCAGCAAGAAGCCCAGCACGGCTATCACATCGCCACCATACAAGCCACACAGCATCGCAACAGTCATCTGCATTCCAGCGCCTTCGCCCTCTCTGGTGCCTTGGGTCGAAATGATATCGAAACGCAATTGAATGAGACGGGCGCTGAAGTGGTGATGAACGGCGTGTATTACATTAAAGAACGCGGGCATCAAGATTTTCACACCAGCATTCGTCACAACAGCCCAGACTGCGCTAGCCGCGAATGCTATAAGGGCATATTGCTGGGCGGGCGGGCGGTTTTTAATGGCAAGATTGTGGTGGCTGTGGATGCGCAGCACACCCGCTCCGAGCAATCCAACCACAATTTACTGTTATCAGATAAAGCGGAAGTGGACACCAAGCCGCAATTAGAAATTTTTGCTGATGACGTTAAATGCAGTCATGGCACCACGGTGGGGCAATTAGACGATGAGCAGTGGTTTTATTTGCGCTCGCGTGGCATTGCTGCCACTGAAGCACGTGCCTTACTGATTGAAGCTTTTGCTTTGGATATTTCAGCGCGTATCGAGCAGCCCGTGCTGCGTGACGCACTGAATCAATTGCTAAAAGGAGCCATTCGTGTTTGATGTAAACGTTTGGCGCAAAGAGTTTCCTATCTTAAGCCGTGAGGTGCATGGCAAGCCCCTGGTGTATTTGGATAACGCGGCCACCAGTCAAAAACCCAATGCGGTGATTGCATCTGAACGCCACTATTACGAAGCTTTAAACGCCAACGTGCATCGTGGCGTGCATACCCTAAGCCAAGAAGCCACCGACGCCTTTGAGGGCGCGCGCGATACTGTTCGAAGGTTTTTGAACGCCGCTCAGAGAGAAGAAATTATTTTTACACGCGGTGCCACCGAAGCCGTTAATTTGGTGGCGCATAGTTGGGGGCGCAGCAACCTTAAAGCAGGCGATGAAATATTGGTCAGCGAAATGGAGCATCACGCCAACATCGTGCCGTGGCAGATGTTGTGTGAGGTCACGGGCGCTGTTTTAAAGGTTATTCCCATTGATGACCGTGGCGCGCTGGTGGAGGGTGCGGCGCAAGCCATGATGAACAGCAAAACGCGGCTGGTGGGCATTACACAGGTTTCTAACGCCTTGGGCACGGTAAACCCTGTGGCGGATATGATCCGTGCAGCGCATGCCGTGGGCGCAGTGGTGTTGGTGGATGGTGCCCAGGCTGTGCCCCATTTGGCGGTGGATGTGCAAGCCTTGGACTGCGACTTTTATGTATTCTCGGGACATAAGCTCTACGCGCCCACAGGGATTGGCGTGTTGTATGGTAAGCGTGAACTATTAGAAAAAATGCCTCCCTATCAAGGGGGCGGCGACATGATTGCCCATGTCACCTTTAAAAAAACCACCTACAACCAATTGCCCTATAAGTTTGAGGCCGGTACACCGCATATTGCCGGTGTGGTGGGTTTGGGTGCCGCTATTGAATTTGTTGAATCGGTTGGGTTGGATAACATCGCCGCCCATGAAGACCGTTTGCTGGCCTACGCCACACAGCAAGCAGAGGCTTTTGAAGGATTGCGCATCATTGGCACAGCACCAGGCAAAGCCTCTATTCTGTCCTTCACCTTAAAAGGCGTGCATCCGCATGATATTGGCACTATTTTAGATAGCGCCGGTGTGGCTATCCGCACGGGACATCATTGCGCCATGCCGGTGATGGATCACTTCTCTGTTATGGCCACTGCGCGCGCCTCTTTTGCTTTTTACAACACTTTGGAAGAGGTGGACGCTTTGTTTGTGGCATTGCGCCGTGTTGAGGAGTTGTTTTTAAAATGAGCGATCTGCGCGAACTTTATCAAGAAGTGATTTTTGATCACAACCGTCGCCCCAGAAACTTTGGCCCCCTGACAGGCGCCAATCGCCATGCGGAAGGGTTTAACCCTTTGTGTGGCGACCAACTGACGCTCAACTTAATGGTACAAGAGGGTGTTATTCAAGACGTTCGTTTTGAAGGGTCCGGTTGCGCTATTTGCACAGCCTCTGCTTCGCTTATGACCGAAGCCCTAAAAGGTAAAACAGAATTGGAAGCGGCGGCGTTATTTGAAGAATTCCATCATTTGGTGATGGGTGAAAAAACAGAAGTGGATTTGGGCAAGTTAAAGGTATTGGCGGGTGTGAGCGAGTTTCCAGCACGTGTGAAGTGCGCCACCTTAGCCTGGCATACCCTAAATTCAGCCCTTAAAAACGAAGCACAACCGGCTTCTACGGAATAATTATGTCCAATTGGCTCAATGATCCCGAACCCTTGTCTGAAGGAAAACCAGTACCCGCTGCTGAGGGGTCTTTTGAGGGGTCAGACCCCAGTCACCTGAGTCATCTGGGGTCTGACCCCGAAGGGTCTCTAGAAGATGCGGTGGTGGCTGCATTAAAAAGCGTGTTCGACCCCGAGATCCCCGTAAACATTTACGACTTGGGACTTATATACGGGCTCAGCATTGATCACGACAGCGCTCATGTGGATATTGAAATGACCTTAACCGCACCGGGCTGTCCGGTGGCACAAACGTTCCCCGGTGAAGTGGAGCGGCGTGTAATGGAAGTGCCGGGGGTGAACAGCGCCAAAGTGGAATTGGTGTGGGAGCCGCCTTGGACGCGGGATCGCATGAGCGAGGCGGCACAACTGACCTTAGGGATGTTGTAAGCGTAATTTTTACCTCTTTTTGAACGCCCTAAAAATAAACCTGTTGGCACAATAACCCTTTTTGTTAAGGGCGGTTATGGCCTTCGCGCAGGTCTTCAGTCGGTCGTTAAATGGTGCCACTGCGCCCTTGGTGCGCGTGGAGGTCAACCTAGCCAATGGCTTACCGCAATTTAACTTGGTGGGCTTGCCCGACGCTCAGGTGCGCGAAAGCCGCGAGCGTGTGCGTGCCGCATTTGCCAATTGCCATTTCGATTTTCCAGCCAGTCGCATTACTGTTAATTTAGCCCCTGCCGATTTACCCAAACAATCCAGCCGCTTCGATCTGCCCATTGCTTTGGGTATTCTTTCAGCCTCCGGCCAATTACATGATCGTCATTTATCGCGTTATGAATTCGTTGGCGAGTTGGCCCTAACCGGTGAATTGCGTGCGGTGCATGGGGGTTTGCCCATGGCGGTGGCTGCTGGAGCCAGTGGCCGCACCTTTATATTGCCTCAATGCAGCGCCCAGGAAGCGGCACATGCACAGGGTACGGTGGTTTTACCTGCTGCTCATTTATTAGAGGTATGCGGCCATTTGTCAGGAAAGCAAATAATGAAGCCGCAACGCTTCATGCCTTCTGTCACGCAACCCCAATACCCCGATATGGCGGACGTACGGGGTCAGGCCCCAGCACGGCGTGCCCTAGAAATTGCCGCCTCAGGAGGGCACCATCTGCTCATGGTGGGGCCGCCGGGTACAGGAAAATCCATGCTGGCGGCACGCTTCTGCGGAATTTGCCCGCCGCTCACTGAGGACGAGGCGCTGGCCTCGGCCGCATTGTATTGCGCAAGCCACGAAGTATTTTCCGCACAACAATGGCGCCGCCGGCCTTTTCGCCACCCCCACCATTCCTGCACCACCGTGGCCATGATGGGAGGTGGGCTTATGGTGCGGCCCGGAGAGGTGTCGCTGGCGCATTGCGGAATTTTGCATTTGGACGAAATGGCCGAGTTTTCACGAACCGTGCTGGATATGTTGCGTGAACCCTTAGAAACCGGCGAGGTATGTGTTTCGCGGGCCGCACGCAAAACAGTCTTTCCGGCACGCTTTCAACTGGTGGGCACCATGAACCCGTGCCCCTGCGGTTATCGGGGCCATCCTTCGGGGCAATGCCATTGCAGCCCAGAACAGGTGGCGCGACTTATACGGCGTATTTCAGGCCCCTTGCTGGACCGCATCGATATTCGCTTGGGTCTGCCGCCGGTGGCCGCTCAAGATTTACAGCGTGGCCCCACAGGTGAGCCCTCCAGCACCATTCAGGCGCGGGTGATCATGGCCCATCAACGACAGCGAGACCGGCAAGGCAAGCCCAATGCTTGGCTTAATCCAGGAGAGTTGGACCAATGGGCCGCCTTAACCTCGGCTGGGCAAATATTGCTTATGCAAGCAGCCGAGCGCTTTCAACTCTCGGCCCGAGGCGTGCACCGCGTACTGCGCGTGGCCCGAACCGTGGCCGATTTGGGGGGTCATGAGCACATACATTCAGAGGCCTTGGCTGAATCCTTGCACTACCGCGGTGCCAGTTTTATTCAACCATCCTATGGTCAATAAACGCATTTGTATCCGTTCTGTCATAGATTTGTCATGTCTGCTATGGCAAACTGCGCCTCCAAAGTGCTATTCTTAAATGATTTCAAGGAAATAACATGTCCCAATGGGGTCTTCCACCCATGGCTTTTTTAAGCAAATACCGACCCTCTCGCCGCACCTTATTCAGTCTGGTGGGTGGGGTGTTGGTATTGGCGGTATTGGGTTTTGTTATCAGCCGTGCTATCAGCACCCCGGTTGCCCCTCCTGTTGCGGCTTTACCGGCCGATACTTTTAAACCCACCGACAAACAGTTGGCCAGCTTTAAGGTGATGGCTGTTACGGCCATGAGTTTTCAAGATGAGCAGCTGACAGAAGGCAAAATTGCTTTAAATGGGGATAAAACCACCGCTGTGTTTTCTCCCTTTTCAGGGCGGGTTATTCAAGTATTGGTAAACCCGGGTGATACGGTAAAAGCCGGGCAATCACTGATGGTGGTGGAAGCCACAGAGTTTGCCCAAGGCGTCAATGATTTGGCTGCGGCTCGTGCCACCCTTATGACGGCTAAAACACAATTTTCTCAAGCGCAAGTGAACGAACGTCGCAAGCATGGCTTGTTTGATGCGCGGGCAGGTTCGCTGGCCGATTGGGAGCAATCACGCAGCGATTTGGTCGCGGCAGAAGGCAATTTAAAAACCGCAGAAACCGCCCTTACCTTGGTACGCAATCGTCTTAAGATTTTAGGCAAAACCGAGCGTGATATTGATGCCCTGGAATCGTCTGTAGGTTTAAGTGCGCATGCTTCCGTAAATGCTCCCATTAGCGGCACCATCACCGATCGTCAGGTGGGCCCAGGCCAATACATTCAAGCCGGCGCTGCCAACCCGGTATTTTCCATTGGTGATATTTCTTCTCTTTGGTTGATGGCTCAGGTGCGTGAAGTGGATGCACCACACATGAAAGTGGGCGCACCGGTGGAAGTGCGTGTGTTGGCCGTGCCGGGCAAAGTCTATAGCGCCAAAGTTGTGGCCATCGCACCTGTGGTGGATGTTAATACCCGACGTGTAGCCTTGCGCGCGCTAATCAGTAACGCCGATGGTGCATTAAAGCCTGAGATGTTTGCCAATTTTCGCATCATCACCGGTAATGAAAAACAATCACCGGGCGTACCTGAAAGCGCTGTGGTATTTGAAGGGGATACGGCACGCGTGTGGGTGGCGGGTGATAACGGTACCCTCGGTCTGCGCAATATCACAGTGGGCCGCCGTTCGGGGAATATGTTAGAAGTAGTGGCAGGGCTTAACATAGGTGAAAAAATTGTCACCAGCGGCACCCTCTTCATCGACCGCGCAGCGCGCGGCGAATAAGGCTCGAGTTACATGAATGCCATCATTGCGTTTTCCCTCAAGCGCCGCCGCTTAATTGTCAGCTTGCTGCTGCTGTCATTTGTGGTGGGGATGATTTGTTTTAAGCGCCTTAATATTGAGGCCTATCCCGACCCAGTACCACCCTTGGTGGACATCATCACGCAAAGCGATGGTCAGTCCGCAGAAGAAATTGAACGCTACATCACCATCCCCATTGAAGTGCAAATGGCCGGCATTCCTAATGTCACAGCCATTCGCACCATCTCATTGTTTGGCCTGTCGGATGTCAAACTGCAGTTCACCTACGATTTCACCTATCAGCAAGCCGAGCAATGGGTGATAAACCGACTTTCGCAATTGCCCCCGCTGCCCAATGGCGCGCAACCAGGTATATCGCCTTGGAGCCCGATTGGCGAAATTTATCGCTATCGTTTGGTGGGGCCTCCCAACTATTCCGTCACCGATCTCAAAACACTGCAGGATTGGACGCTCAACCGCCGCTTTAAAAGCGTGCCGGGTGTAATCGATATTAATGGTTGGGGTGGTAAAACCAAGACCTACGAAATAGAGTTAGATCAGCGGCGCCTAAGTTCGTATGGGGTCACCTTGCCGCAAGTGATTCAAGCGCTCAACAACAGCAACATCAATGTGGGTGGTCAAACCGTAGACATTGGTCCACAGGCTGCAGTGGTGCGTGGTGTGGGTCTGATTCGTTCCATGGAAGACGTGCGCGGCACCATGATTACCAGTATTAAAGGTATACCGGTCACCATAGGGGACGTGGCGCAGGTGAAGGTGGGTAATCGCCCCCGCTTGGGTATTGCCGGGATGAATCAGGATGACGATATTGTAGAAGGAATTGTATTGATGCGTCGTGGCGCGCAATCAATGCCTACATTGGAATTATTGCGCGCTGAAATTGATAAGGTGAACAGTGACGGCACCTTACCGCCCGGCGTTAAAATGGAACGTATTTACGATCGTACCGACCTCATTAAGCTCACCACCAACACCGTGCTGCACAACATGGTGCTGGGGATTGTGTTGATCTTCTTTGTGCAATGGCTATTTTTGGGTAATTTACGCAGTGCCATTATTGTGGCAGCCACCATTCCCTTCGCACTGTTCTTCGCCATTACCATACTTTACATGCGCGGCGAGTCGGGTAACTTGTTGTCTGTGGGGGCCATCGACTTTGGCCTGATTGTGGATTCCACTGTGATCATGGTGGAAAACATTTTCCGTCACCTCTCTGAGCCGCGCTCTATGCGCTACTCCGTGGATACCGAATTGCACCGTGTGCGCACGCGCACGGATTTGCGTGGCAAGTTGGCTGAAATTGCCAATTCTGCCAGCGAAGTGAACCGCGCCATCTTCTTCTCTGCGGCGATTATTATTGCAGGCTTTATTCCCCTCTTCACATTGTCTGGTGTAGAGGGCCATATTTTTGGCCCCATGGCCAATACTTACGCCTACGCCATTGCCGGTGGTTTGTTGGCCACCTTTACGGTGTCACCCGCCTTGGCTGCCATTTTATTGCCTGCTCAAACTTCTGAAATTGAAACAGTGGCAGTGCGCTACCTGCGTCGTGTCTATACGCCTTTGGTGAAACTGGCCTTAGAGAATCCGCAGCGCACCCTAACAGCAGGGGCAGGCGTGCTGTTACTGGCTATTTTTTGCGGCATGAATTTGGGTTCTGAATTTTTGCCCAAGCTGGAAGAAGGCAATTTGTGGATTCGTGCGACGATGCCGGGATCCATATCCTTGAAAGAAGGCAATCAATACGTTAATCGTATTCGCAATCGCATCCGCGAATATCCTGAAGTGGTGTCTGCTATTTCGCAAAATGGCCGCCCTGATGATGGCACCGATTCAACGGGCTTCTTTAATGCTGAGTTTTACGTGCCCTTAAAGCCCGCCAGCGAATGGCCGCGTGGCGTTACCAAAAATATACTCACGGATGATATTAGTAAAAAATTACAAGATGAGTTTCCGGGGATTGAATTTAATTTTTCACAAAATATTGAAGACAACGTGGCCGAAGCCATGTCCGGCGTCAAGGGCGCCAACTCCATTAAGTTGTTTGGTAATGATTTGGAAACCTTAGAAAAAACTGCGCATCAAATTAAGAAAGTTATGGAGACTGTGCCGGGCATTGCTGATTTGGCAGTGTTCTCGTCCCTAGGCCAACCGGCGGTTAAAATTGAGGTGGACCGTGCGCGTGCGGCACGCTATGGCTTGGCGCCAGGGGATATTAATACCACCGTGCAAGCGGCTATTGGCGGCCAGGCGGTGGGCGATATTTACGAAGAGAGTAGCGATCGTCATTTCCCCATGGTGGTCCGTTTGGCCCCCGAATACCGTAAGAGCTTTGACACCATCGCCCGCATGACCATTGGCGCACCGCGTCCTGACGGCAATGGAGTGACGCAAATTCCCTTGGCGGATGTGGCCAATATTCACCTTATATCAGGCGCGGCTTTTATTTATCGCGAAGGTCAGGCACGCTATATTCCCATTCGCTTTAGCGTGCGGGGGCGTGATTTGGGAGGTGCGGTACAAGAAGCCCAGAAAAAAATTGCCGAACAAGTGAAGTTGCCCGGTGGCTATCGTTTGGAATGGAACGGTGAATTTGGTGAATTAAAAGATGCGCTCTCCCGGCTGTCGATTATTGTGCCCATCAGCTTGTTGCTGATCATGGCTTTGCTCTACCTTAATTTCGGCTCTCTGGTGGATACGGGGCTGGCCATGAGCGTAATGCCCATGGCTTTGTTGGGTGGCGTGTTCTCATTGTTTATAACCGGCACCCCCTTTAGTGTTTCGGCGGCGATCGGCTTTATTGCCTTGTTTGGTATTGCGGCCATGGAAGGGATTATTCTGCTGTCTGCTTTTAACCGTTTATTGGGAGATGGACTGGTTGCCATGCAAGCGATGCTGACCGCCTGCGAGATTCGTATGCGGCCCATGGTGATGACCTGCTTGGCTTCTTTCTTAGGGCTTTTCCCCGCCGCGATTTCTACCGGTATTGGGTCGCAGGTGCAGCGACCATTGGCGTTGGTGGTCATGGGTGGCATTTTGTTGGCACCGGTGCTGATTTTGGTGATTATGCCGGTCATCATTATGATGTTCTCAGAAAAAGCAAAAGCGTCTATGACCGCCAGTGCGTTGGAAGCCGAGACCCCTCAATCATGAAGATGCCCTATCGCATTTCTGTGGCCATGACAGCGCTGGTGCTGGCCGGTTGCGCCATGGGGCCGGATTGGGTTAAACCCAAAGCGCCCGAGGCCACCACCTACAGCCGTGAGGCTTTGCCCGAGAAAACAATTTCTTCGGCCACGGCTGGAGGTGAGTCGCAACGCTTTGTGGCCAGCATGGATATTCCCGTTGCCTGGTGGACCTTGTTTCATTCACCTGCATTGAATGCCTTGGTGGAGCGCTCCCTGAAAAATAACCCCACCCTTGCGGCGGCGCAAGCGGCGCTGCGTCAGGCTGAGGAAGGCGTTTCTGCGCAACAAGGGTTTTATTTCCCCACATTGCAGGCCAACATGGCGGCCAGTCGTCAGCGCAATTCGGGTACGTTATCTCCCACTCTGAGTAACCCTGTGCAGCAGTTCAATCTTTATACACCACAACTGTCCATTTCCTATGCCCCTGATGTGTTTGGGCTTAACCGGCGCGCCGTAGAGTCGGCACAGGCGCAGGCTGATGTACAACGTTTTCAGCTGGAAGCTACCTACTTAACCTTGGCCTCTAACGTGGTGGTGGCAGCCTTACAAGAAGCCTCACTGCGCGCGCAATTGCAATCCATACAACAACAGGTGTCGCTGCAGAGCGAGCAGGCGGCGCTTTACCATAAGCAGTTTGATTTGGGCGCCATTGCCTTCTCTGATGTGGTAATGCAAGAAGCGGCTCTGGCACAAACCCGCGCCCAATTGCCGCTGTTGCAAAAAGCCTTGGCACAGCAGCGGGATTTAATCACGGCTTTGGCGGGTGAGTTTCCACAGCAAGAACCCATAGAAACCTTTGAGTTGGCTTCGCTTACATTGCCTGCCGAATTACCCGTAAGCTTGCCGGCGCAATTGGTCGAGCAACGCCCTGATGTGCGTGCGGCGGAAGAGGCGCTGCATGCCGCCAGCGCTGACATTGGTGTGGCCACGGCCAACCTGTTGCCACAGTTTTCCATAACCGGGGCCATGGGCGGGGTATCCACACAGATCTCTAACGCCCTCTCCACAGGAAATGCGTTCTGGGCGGCCACGGGGGGCATTACGCAAACGCTGTTTGATGGCGGCACGCTTATGGCGCGCCGGCGTGGTGCCATGGCGGCTTACGACCAGTCTGCGGCGCAATATCGCGCCACGGTCTTGGCCGCCTGTCAGAATGTGGCGGATACCTTACGGGCCCTGGAATTTGACGCTCAGTCCGTGGAGGCACAATGGGCTGCCGAGCGCGCTGCTGCAGAGGGTCTGGACATTACCACTGCATCAGAAAAGCTGGGTTCGGTGAGCTACTTGGCGGTGATTGGGGCGCAGCAGAATTATCAACAAGCATCCTTAGCCTTAATTCAGGCCAAGGTAAACCGGTTTATGGACACTGCAGCCCTTTATCAAGCATTGGGTGGCGGTTGGTGGAACAAGCCGGCTACCGTCCACTAACCCTTTTTTTCCAGCAAGGTCACCCGCTCTTCCAGTTCAACGAGCTTTGCTCGCGTACGCGCCAACACGGCCGTCTGAACATCAAACTCTTCTCGCGTCACCAAATCCATTTTGACAAACAGGCCCGACAGCAGAGCGTGGGTATTCTTTTTAATATCTGCGGCGGGGGTTTTGGCGATCAGTTCCGATAAACGGTTGGATAAGTCGTCGATGATGGTTTGGGTGCTCATGGATTAATCCTTATGGGGTTAGGGGTGCACTATCACAGAAAAAAATGGGCTTTAAACGCACTAAATTGGTGCGATAAAATCAGAATAAGGTCTATTTTACCCAGATAATTTCCTAAAAACTTTCAAAAACATCATATTCAATATCTGGCACGAGTCCTGCTTATGTTGTGTTGCAGAAATTGGTTTTATTTTTATGTCATGCCATTTTTAAAATCAGCACAACCTTGAAAGGGAGAAATCGCAAATGAAACATATTCATCGAAGTACTCTAGCCGTAGCCGCCACCTTAGCCCTGATGTCTTCTGTCAGCGCCATGGCCGACGATGCCGCGGCCCCTGCCGCAGCCCCTGCCGCAGCACCTGCCGCAGCACCTGCCGCTGCCGCACCCGCTGCACCCAAAGGTCCTACCCTATCGGATATTCTGGGCAATTCCAGTATTGATGTGAAGGGATATGTGGATGCGAGCTACATCGGCCATAACCGCACACCCAATGCCAATGTGCAAGTATTTGATATTGATAAGAACTCATTTGCATTGCATCAAGTAGGTATCACCATATCCAGCACTTCCAAAGAAGGTTTCGGCGGTTTACTGAACCTAACCGCAGGGCGTGATGCGGGTATCTATTGTTCATACGGTGGCTGCAGCTCATCGAGCACAGCAACAACCGCAGGGTCTGGCGGTAATTTTGATGTGACCCAAGGTTATATTCAGTATGCCAAAGGTACTTGGACTGTGATGGCAGGTAAATTTGTGGCGCTCTCTGGGGTTGAAGTGATCGACCCCACTGCCAATACCAACATTACCCATAATATCCTCACTGGAAAAGTACCCTACACCTTAACTGGTCTGCGTGCTGTAAATGCCATTTCCGATACCACCAACCTAACCCTTGGCATTAGCAATGGTTGGGACCAAGTCACGGATATGAACAGCTCCAAAACTGCTGAATTGGGTTTGAGCACCTCTCTTACCAAAGACACCACCATTGCCATGGTTGTTTATGCCGGAGCTGAGTCAATGCCGACTCCTGCCACAACCCCATCAACAGCGACGCAACCCTCGATGATTCCTACGCTAAATGGTGTAAGCGGCAATCGTACTCAAGAAGATTTTATTCTAACCAGCAATCTAACCCCAGCCTTAACTTTCATTATTAATTTTGACCATGTGTCACAAGAAAAAGTATTTGGTATTAATGGTTCCGCTCAGTACTGGGACGTAACGGCTTACCTTAACTACCAGATCAACGAGAAGTACCGTACATCATTCCGTATAGAGAAATTCAATGATGAATCGGGTGCTGCCACAGGGGTCATAGGTGCAAATTACGTGAATGTAGCGACCGCAACCGTGGGTTATGCCCCTGTAAAGAACTTTGAATTGCGCGGTGAAATTAGTGGCTCGCAAGCCAAAGTGGGTACTTTTGCAGCATCGGACGGCGTTCTCAACAAAACATTGGCGACCGTGGCCATCGAAGGTGTCTACAAGTTCTAAACAGAATTCGCATTCTCAACAGGAGGCATCATGAAGCTCGTTACTGCAATCATCAAGCCATTCAAGCTTGACGAAGTGCGGGAAGCCTTAAGCGCCATCGGCGTGCAAGGGATTACCGTTACGGAAGTAAAAGGATTCGGTCGTCAAAAAGGTCATACCGAGTTGTACCGCGGCGCTGAATATGTAGTGGATTTTCTGCCCAAGGTAAAACTGGAAGCAGCCATTAAAAGTGAAATGCTGGACCGGGTAATCGAAGCCATCGAAAAATCTGCCAATACCGGCAAGATTGGTGACGGCAAGATTTTCGTCTATGAACTGGAACAAGTTGTGCGTATCCGTACCGGTGAAACCGGCGCGGACGCACTGTAAGGGAGCCGCCATGAAGACATTAATGAACACCCTTAAAGCTGCAATGTTTGCACTGGCCTTGTCTATCGGAGCGGGTCAAGCGTTAGCCGATGACAAACCAGCCGCACCTGCTGCGGCTCCTGCTGCAGCGGCAGCCCCTGCTGCTCCCACAGCGGCTGCACCGGCCGCAGATGCAGCACCTCCAGCACCCACCGCGCCTTTTTTGGTGGGCACCGATAAAATTAATTCCGGTGATACGGCTTGGATGTTGACCTCCACCGCCTTGGTGCTGCTGATGACCATTCCTGGTCTGGCGCTGTTCTACGGCGGTATGGTTCGCAAGAAAAACGTACTGGCCACACTGATGCAAAGTTTCGCAATTTGTGCGCTGGTTACCGTACTCTGGGTTGTTGCAGGATACAGCTTGGCCTTTATGCCGGGCTCGGAATACCTGGGCAATATGAGTCGATTCTTGCTGCATGGCATGCTGTATCAAAACGAAGCCAAGAAAGTGATGGTGTCGCATATTGCCACCAACATTCCTGAGTCCGTTTACATGATGTTCCAAATGACGTTTGCCATTATCACCCCAGCGTTGATTGCCGGTGCTTTTGCCGATCGTATGAAGTTTTCTGCCATGATGATTTTTATGGCGGTATGGTCACTGGCGGTGTATTCGCCCATCGCCCACTGGGTGTGGGAACCCAGCGGTTGGTTGGCGGCTAAAGGCGTGTTGGATTTTGCCGGCGGTACTGTAGTGCATATCAATGCGGGTATTGCAGGGCTGGCCGCTTGCCTGGTTATGGGCAAACGTGTGGGCTACGGCAAAGAACCCATGGCACCGCACAACTTGGTGCTGACTTTAGTGGGTGCATCACTGTTGTGGGTGGGCTGGTTCGGTTTCAACGCCGGTTCCGCTGTAGCGGCTGATGGTCGTGCCGGTATGGCCATGGTCGTGACCCAAGTTGCAACAGCTGCTGCTGCTCTGTCCTGGATGTTTGCCGAGTGGATGTTTAAGGGCAAGCCCAGCGTATTGGGTATCGCATCGGGTGCTGTGGCTGGTTTGGTGGCCATTACCCCAGCCTCTGGTTTTGTAGACACCAGTGGTGCACTCGTGATTGGTATTGCGGCAGGGGTTATCTGCTTCTGGGCAGCCACCAGTTTGAAACACATGTTGGGTTATGACGATTCATTGGATGCTTTCGGTGTTCACTGTATCGGCGGGATTGTGGGCGCGTTGCTCACTGGTGTTCTCAACGTTAAGGAAATCAGCGGCGTTGATGGCAGTTTCACCACCCAATTGCTGGGCGTCTCGGTAACCTTGGTATACGGGTTTGTCATGAGTTGGATTATTCTGAAAGTGATCGACATAGTCATCGGACTACGGGTTACTGAAGAAGAAGAGCGCGAAGGTTTGGATTTGGCGCTGCATGGCGAACGCGTGGAATAGTTTTACATCCTCCTCTGTTTCAAGGGCTTGGGGCGTCTTCGGACGCCCCTTTTTTTTAAGGGGTCAGACCCCATTAGGGGTCAGACCCCGCCCGGGGTCTGACCCCTAATGGGGTCTGACCTCAAGCTGGGCTCTCGTGATAGCATTGTGGGCTATGTTAAATAAAACACAACAGCTGCACGCATTGTTGCGCCAACGCATATTGATGCTGGATGGTGCCATGGGCACCATGATTCAGGGATATCGACTCACAGAGGCCGATTACCGGGGCGAGCGCTTCCGCGAGTTTGCCCATGATGTGCGCGGGAATAACGATTTGTTAACCCTTACACAACCGCACATTATTCGGGATATCCACACCGCCTACCTGGAAGCGGGTGCAGATATTATTGAAACCAATACGTTTAACTCCAACGCCGCCTCCATGAGCGACTATCACATGGCGCATTTGGTGCCGGAGTTAAACCGCGCTGCGGCACAATTGGCGCGCGCCGTGGCTGATGGGTTTACCGAGAAAGCACCCGATCGCCCCCGCTTTGTGGCAGGCGTGCTGGGCCCCACTACGCGCACAGCGTCCATTTCGCCCGATGTAAACGACCCCGGCTTTCGCAATATAGACTTTGACACCCTGGTCACGGGCTATCGAGAAGCGGTGGACGCGTTGATTGAAGGGGGGGTGGATATTCTGTTGGTTGAAACCGTATTCGATACGTTGAATGCCAAAGCCGCACTGTTTGCCATTGAATCCTGCTTTGAAGAGACCGGACATCATTTGCCGGTGATGATCTCCGGCACCATTACTGATCAAAGCGGGCGCACGCTGACTGGACAGACCACCGAAGCTTTTTGGAACTCATTGCGCCATATCCGCCCGCTCTCCATTGGTCTTAATTGCGCCTTGGGTGCTGAGCTCATGCGCCCCTATATTGAAGAGCTGTCGCGTATTGCCGACACTTATGTGAGCGCGCATCCCAATGCGGGTTTGCCCAATCCGTTGGCGGAATCAGGCTATGACGAAGGCCCGGCCCAAACAGCGGGCTTGTTAAAAGAGTTTGCCGAATCTGGCTTCCTTAATATCGTGGGAGGTTGCTGCGGCACCACCCCGGCGCACATTAAAGCCATTGCAGATGCTGTGCGTGGGCTGCCACCCCGCGTAATCCCTGTGATTGAAAAGAAAACACGCCTATCCGGGTTAGAGTCTTTAAATATTGGAGACGACAGTTTATTTGTCAATGTGGGCGAGCGCACCAACGTGACCGGCTCCAAAGCCTTTGCCCGTTTAATATTGGCCGGCGATTACGCGGAGGCACTTTCTGTTGCGCGCAATCAAGTAGAGAATGGTGCGCAAATTATTGACATCAACATGGATGAAGCCATGTTGGATTCGAAAGCCGCCATGGTGAAATTTCTTAACCTGGTGGCCGCGGAGCCTGACATTTCGCGCGTGCCGGTAATGATTGATTCATCTGATTGGGCGGTTTTAGAAGCGGGTTTAAAATGCATACAAGGCAAGCCCATTGTCAATTCCATTAGCCTGAAAGAGGGCGAGGCGGAATTTTTGCAGCGTGCCAAACTCGCTCGTCGTTATGGGGCGGCTGTAATTGTCATGGCTTTTGATGAGAAAGGACAGGCCGACACCCTGGAACGCAAGGTAGATATTTGTACGCGTTGCTATCACTTGCTGATAGAAAAGCTCGACTACGCACCAGAAGATATTATTTTTGATCCCAATATTTTTGCTATCGCCACCGGTATTGAAGAGCATAACGGATACGCGTTGGATTACATCGAGGCCACTCGTCGCATTCGCCAAACTTTGCCCTATGCCAAAGTGAGCGGCGGGGTTTCGAATGTTAGCTTTTCGTTCAGGGGCAATGAGGCGGTACGCGAAGCCATTCACACTGCATTTCTCTACCAAGCCATTCAAGCTGGCCTCACCATGGGCATTGTGAACGCGGGTCAATTGGGTGTGTACGCAGAAATCCCCCAAGAATTGTTAGAGCATGTGGAAGACATTATTTTTAATCGTCGCCCCGATGCGGCGGAGCGCTTAGTGGCTTTTGCCGGGCAAGTGAAGGGTGGCGCCAAAGCATTGGTAGAAGATTTGACTTGGCGCACAGCACCCGTGCGCGAACGCATTACGCATGCACTGATTAAAGGTATTGCCACATTTATAGTGGAAGACACCGAAGAAGCCCGTCATCTGTTTGAACGCCCCATTCAAGTGATTGAGGGGCCGCTCATGGACGGCATGAATGTGGTGGGAGATTTGTTTGGCGAAGGCAAAATGTTTTTGCCGCAAGTGGTGAAATCCGCGCGCGTCATGAAGCAGGCCGTGGCACACTTAATTCCCTACATTGAAGCAGAAAAGAAACGATCGGGCGACTCAAGTTCGAAGGGTAAAATTTTATTGGCTACTGTGAAAGGTGATGTTCATGACATCGGTAAGAACATTGTGGCCGTGGTGCTTCAGTGTAATAACTTTGATGTGGTGAATTTGGGCGTGATGGTGCCATGCGATAAAATTTTGCAAATCGCCCGCGAAGAAAAGGTAGATGCCATTGGCCTATCTGGATTGATCACCCCGTCCTTAGAAGAGATGGCCCATGTTGCTCGTGAAATGCAACGTTTGGGTTTTGTTGTACCGTTACTCATTGGCGGCGCCACCACTTCGCGTGTGCACACAGCCGTTAAAATTGAACCGCATTACAAGGGGGCTACGGTGTATGTGCCCGATGCCTCGCGTGCGGTGGGTGTGTGCAGCAGCCTGCTAAGCCCCGAGTTGCGCGATGCCTATACGGTTAACTTAAAAGCCGACATGCAAAAGATTCGCACGCAGCATGAGGCCAAGAAAGGCCCCGGCACTTTGCTGGATTTAAATGCCGCGCGTGCTCGTGGGCTTAAAACAGACTGGTTGGCCTACACGCCACCACGTCCCAAGCAGCTGGGCATTGAGGTGCTGCGCGATACGCCACTGACAGAATTGATTCCTTATATAGATTGGACCCCGTTCTTTCAAACTTGGGAGCTTACGGGTCACTACCCTGCCATTTTGAATGATGCGCTGGTGGGTGAAGCCGCGCGCAACGTGTTTGCAGACGCGCAAATCCTGTTGCAGAAAATTGTGGACGAGCATTGGTTGACTGCCAATGGTGTGGTGGGGTTGTTTCCTGCAGCCAGTATTAATGGCGGGGATGACATCGCTATTTATACCGATGACACACGATCTGAAGTGGCTATGATCTTTCATAATCTGCGCCAGCAAACGCCTAAGCCTGCCGATCGTCACAATTTATCTTTAGGTGATTTTGTGGCACCGCAAGAATCGGGTGTACCGGACTACATTGGTGCTTTTGCGGTAACGGCGGGCGCGGGGATTGAAGAGCGAATAAAGGAATTTGAAGCCCGCCACGATGATTACAACTCAATCATGTTGAAGGCTTTGGCGGATCGACTGGCCGAAGCCTTTGCTGAGTGGTTGCATGCGCGGGTGCGTCGTGAATTGTGGGGCTATGCTGCAGATGAAGCTATAAGTACTGAGGACCTGGTGGCCGAGCGCTATCGCGGCATACGTCCGGCGCCGGGCTACCCAGCCTGCCCAGATCATACGGAAAAAGAGGCGTTATTTAATTTGCTGCAGGTGCAGCAAAACGCCCACATGACGCTCACAGAGAGTTATGCCATGTGGCCCACAGCTTCTGTTAGCGGTTTTTATTTTGCCCATCCGCAAAGCCGCTACTTTGCCGTAGGCCCCATGGGCCGAGACCAAGTGGTGGACTATGCGCAACGCAAAGGCTTGACCGTGCCGGAAATGGAGCGTTGGTTAGCCCCCGTATTGGCCTATGACCCACTTAAAATTACTTAATCCATTTTTTTGATGCAGTGCAATATAAACGGCAACACCTAATTTATGTTGCGCTGCTCGTTGACACCATGCTTAGTCCATGTATCATTATCCGATCGCGGTAGAGCTACCCTTGAAAGTGGCGTTACTAAGAGAACGGTGAATTCTACGAAACACGCTTTTGACCAAACCAATAATAAATAAAATCATAAGAAGAATAATGGCAGGCTCAGTATAACTAGCGCATCGCATTTAAGAATGCGCGAGTGGCAGCGGGATATTTAGTCTTTTCCGCCTGCATACCAAATAAATTTCACACTTAGGAGGTTGTATGAAGTTATGCAAACTTACGGCATGTCTCGTCGGCGCCGCCCTTATCGCTCCTGTAGTTGCATTTGCAGATGCCGATCTGGAAAAACTGATGAGCAACCCCGCAAACTGGGCTGCACAAGCTGGCGATAACTATAATCAGCGCTATAGCCAACTGAAGCAAGTTACTGCGGCTAACGTTAACAAGTTGCAAGTGGCTTGGACATTCTCAACCGGCGTTCTGCGCGGTCACGAAGGTTCACCACTGGTTATTGGCAACATGATGTACATTCATTCCGCATTCCCTAACAACGTATTTGCTTACAATCTGGACACCAATGAAATCGTCTGGAAATACGCTCCCCGCCAAGATGCAGCCGTTATTCCGCAAATGTGTTGCGATACGGTTAATCGTGGCTTAGCTTATGGTGATGGCAAAATTATTCTTCAACAAGCCGACACCAACTTGGTAGCCCTGGATGCTAAGACCGGTAAAGTTGTTTGGTCTGTTAAGAACGGCGATCCAAAATTGGGCGCTGTAAACACCAACGCACCTCATGTGTTTAAAGACAAAGTCATTACCGGTATTTCTGGTGGTGAGTGGGGCGTTCGTGGCTACATTGGTGCTTATGACTTAGCCAGCGGCAAGCCCGTATGGCGTGGTTATTCGGTTGGACCTGACAGCGAAATGCTGATCGACCCAGCCAAGACCACCACCTGGACCGACGGTAAAGTGGCTCCTGTGGGCGCCGATTCATCCCTGAAGACCTGGAAGGGCGATCAGTGGAAGACCGGTGGCGGTACCACATGGGGTTGGTATTCTTACGACAAGGCACTCAATGCCATGTTCTACGGATCCGGCAACCCTTCCACCTGGAACCCTGCACAACGTCCTGGCGACAACAAATGGTCCATGACCATTTGGTCACGTGATGTAGACACAGGTAAGGTCAATTGGGTTTACCAAATGACCCCCTATGATGAGTGGGATTTCGACGGTATTAACGAAATGATCTTGTCTGATATCAAGGTTAAGGGTAAAGACACCAAGGCCCTGACTCACTTTGACCGCAATGGTTTCGGTTACACATTAGATCGTACCAACGGCGCCTTATTGGTTGCTGAGAAGTTTGATCCTGCTGTGAACTGGGCCACTGGTGTGGACATGAAGTCTGGCCGCCCGATGACGGTTGCTAAGTACTCCACGGCACGTAATGGTGCTGATGTTGATACCAAGGGTGTTTGCCCTGCTGCTTTGGGTTCTAAGGATGAGCAACCAGCATCTTTCAGTCCTCAAACAGGTTTGTTCTACGTTCCTACCAACCACGTTTGCATGAACTACGAGCCGTTCAAGGTGGAATACACCGCCGGTCAACCGTATGTGGGTGCAACGCTGTCCATGTTCCCAGCACCTAAATCATCTGCCAGTCAGCAAGAAGGCACGATGGGTAACTTTATTGCTTGGGATGGCGGTACAGGCAAAATCGTTTGGTCCAAACCCGAGAAATTCTCGGTATGGTCCGGCGCCCTCACCACCGCTGGTGGTGTAGCGTTCTATGGTACGTTGGAAGGTTACCTGAAAGCAGTTAACGTTAAAGACGGTAAGGAACTCTGGAAATTCAAGACTCCTTCCGGCATTATCGGCAACGTGTTTACCTACGAACATAAAGGCAAGCAATTCGTTGGCGTTTATTCAGGCATTGGCGGCTGGGCCGGTATCGGCATGGCAGCTGGCTTGGAAAAACCCACAGACGGCCTTGGTGCAGTGGGTGGTTACGCAGAGCTGAAGAAGTACACCGATCTGGGTGGTTCACTGACCGTGTTTGCCTTGGGCAACTAAGCAGAAACAACACAGTCGGCAGTTCCGTAACACAGGTGTTGTAAACTTAAAGCGGCGCTCCGGCATTTACCGGAGTGCCGCTTTTTATTTGGGGAACCAACCCCAAATAAGCGGATCAAAACCAAGCAATAAGAGTTGCATTGACCGTGACATTTCACGGAAAATCATTCTGCAAACATAGGAGCTTCAGATGAATCGCCGTAACACAGTTATTCCTGGTCTGTTATGCCTGATGCTGTTATCTGTTGGCGTGGCAAAAGCAGACGAAGCGTTGTATCAAGTGAAAGATGGCTATAAAGTGGACGCCAATACCTTGCAAGGATTTAGAACATGGCGTCAAGCGGCTTGCGACCGTTGCCACGGAGCCAACCAAGAAGGCATGGTGGGACCATCGCTTATTGATAGCTTAAAAATTCTAACCAAACAACAATTTAAAACCACGTTAATAGAAGGTCGTCCCGACAAAGGAATGCCTATTTGGGGTGAAAACAAGGCTGTAATGGACAATTTAGATAACCTCTACGCGTATTTGAAAGGCCGTTCAGACGGCGCTATTACCAAGGCGCACGTACAACCAATGGACCAATAAACATGATAATTGATGCAAATCCTATAAAACATGCAGTAATTTTTTTATGTGTAAGTGTAATGGGGTTGGGATTTGCTCAATCTGTTTATGCTGAAGACTTCGAAAAACCCACGGTACTAAGAGTGTGTCAGGACCCTAGCAACCTGCCATTTTCTAATGATGCAGGCGAAGGTTATGCCAATAAGATTGCCGAAGTAATGGCCAAAAAGATGGACCTGCCCTTGGAATATTTTTCTTTCCCACAACGCATGGGATATTTCCGAAGTACACTTAAATTTAAAATTCCTACCGATAACAGCTTCCGTTGTGATGTGGACGTGAACGTACCGGTGGGCAATGGTGAAATAACGGCCACCAAGCCTTACTACCGATCCACCTGGATGTTGGTGTATTTGGAAGGGAAGGGGTTGGATGGCGTTAAAACCGAAGAGGATTTTTTTCACGTAAACCCTGCCATTTTGAGCAAACTGCATATTGGTGTGGGTGATCGCTCGCCCGGTACCCAATGGTTGCTACAGCATAATTTGGTGGACCAAGGGGTTCCCTATCAGGTCTTACAAGCCAATCCAGATTATTATGCGGGTGAAGTGATTGAGCGGGATTTGGCTCATGGCGCCTTTGATGCGGCCATCGTTTGGGGTCCTGTGGCAGGTTATTACGTTAACAAAGTACAGTCTCCCAAAATGCATATGGTGCCGCTTAAATCCATACCGCCTGAGTTGGTGCTGAATTACGCCTTTGGTATGGGTGTACGCTATGGCGAACCACAATGGAAAGCCATGATACAAAAAGCGCAGGACGAATCCTTGCCTGAAATTCAGGCCATACTTCGCGACTATCACGTGCCCCTAGTGGACGAAGCGGGCAACCTCATTCCTTAAATGCAATTGGAGAAACGCCACATGAAGCATGCATTTCAGTCTTGCCTGCTGGCAGGGCTCATGGCCTTGGGAGTGCTGTCTGCCTTTGCGGCGGATGAAGTTAAGCCTTTTTCAGAGGCAGAGAAACGTTTGTTTTTGGCGGACCAACTGTCTGCTTTACCTAAAACTGTTACGCTGAATTATAAGTTTTCAAAAACCGGTACGTTAGAAGCCAATTTTGAAGATATGGCCACACTGAAAGTGGCCGATGCCAAAAGTGGTGTTAAGGGCCGTGTCACGCATGTTAACTTTTTGACAGGTGAACGCAAGATTGCATTGCCTGACGCAGGAGAGGCAGTAGGTAACCCGGTGGTGATGTTTTATTTGGAGCGTGACATCCGTGAAATGCACCGCATCACCAATGGTTCGGAAAATTATTATCGCAAACGCATTCGTCTGACCTTAGAAGACAATGCGGTTGTGAAACCGATCACCATACATTACGCAGGTGCTGATGTGGCGGCATTCGAAATCACCATTGACCCTTACAAGGATGATCCTGCAAGATCACGCTATACACGTTTTGCTAATAAGCTATATTCATTTATTGTTTCAGACCATGTACCCGGTGGTGTGTATCAAATGCATTCAATCATGAGCGATCCGCAATTGCCTGCCGGCAGCAAGCCCATGATTGATGAATTATTAACGCTTCAGGAGAATGCCCAATGAAATTTCCCTATGCTGTTTTGGCCGCGCTGAGCATTTCAGCAATGCTATTAGGCGCTTCCACTCGTGCATTGGCTTTCGAATACCCCACCGTAGATCGTGTGGAGTTTGTAGAATTTTGCGCCATGGAACATCCCAACAAACCCCACCAAGAGATGGTGTACAAATGTTCTTGTTTGATAGACCAGTTTGCCAAGCAAGTCTCTTATGACGATTATGTAGATCTCTCTACCGCATTTAAAGCCTTTAGTATTGCCGGAGAACATGGCAACATGATTCGCGATTCCAGTACGGGTATTGCGTTAAACAAACGGTATAAATCTATTATGGCGGCCGCCAAGACCAGTTGTTTCGTTCAATAAGGGCCGCATTATTTTACAGGGGGGCGCAAGCCCCGATCTGATGCCACGGTTGTTTAGAGCATTGATCTTCTCGATGGCCCCCATTTTATTGTGGGGTTGCCAATCTGTAGCACCTTTTAATCACACCGATCCCTTGACGCCAAAACTCGTGGCCCCGGGTGTTTATTATTTTGAGGGCAGTACTGCAGCAGTAAGCCGACAGAATCAAGGTTTTGTAGGCAACTCGGGATTTATTGTGGGACCCACAGGAGTCACCGTAATTGATACGGGGAGTTCGTATCAACATGGTCAGGCTATTTTGGCCAGCATTCGTCGCATCACCGACCAACCCATCCGGTTGGTGGTCATCACCCACGCACGACGGGAATTTTTATTTGGTAATGCCGCTTTTGCTGAATGGGGCGTCCCCATCTTAGCGCATGCCGATGCTGCTGCATTGATGCGCGTGCGTTGCACGCATTGCCTTGAAAATCTCACACATGAGTTGGGCGAGGAGGCCATGAAGGATACCCGCTTGGTGCTCCCCACCCAAACAATTAAGGCCTCGCAAACCATGGAGTCGGGTGGGCGCACATTGGACATAGTGACGTTGAATGGCGTTTCAGCGCCAGGAGACATTGCTGTATTCGATCGCGCCTCAGGTGTTCTATTTGTCGGGGAATGGTTGGTGATTCATCGTCTGCCCATGATTCAAGATGCTTATGCAGAGCAATGGATTGCAGCGTTGAACCAGTTACCAGTACCCGCTGCGAGCACTATTATTCCTGGTTATGGTCCTGCCGTACGAGCGCAAGGCATCTCCGAGATGGGCGCTGCCATGACGGCACTGCAACAGTATCTAATGGACCTTGATGCAGGCGTGCGCAACCAGATGGCAGCAGGAGCTGGATTGAATGACGTCACGGAGGCGGTGACACTGCCTCAGTTTAAAGCGTGGGGGGGTTATGAGGACCTACAGCGCCTTAATGTGCATTATCGTTATCTGCAATTAGAGTCCACAGAGCTTCTTCACTAGTCCTTCACCCTTGGTCGCTGCTTCCATGCGAAAATAGCGCACCATGCATATTCATATCTTAGGGGTTTGCGGCACTTTTATGGGCGGCGTTGCGGTGCTGGCCCAAGCGGCTGGCCATCGGGTGACCGGCTGTGATGTCCACGTATACCCGCCCATGAGCACCCAACTCACAGAACAAGGCATTACCTTGGTAGAGGGATTTGGCGCGGATCAAATCAACCTAAAACCGGATTTGTACGTGATTGGCAACGTGGTCTCCCGCGGCAACCCCCTCATGGAGGCCATCTTGGACCTTGGCCTACCTTATGTGTCCGGCCCTCAATGGTTGTCCGAACATATCTTAGAACATTGTCAAGTATTGGCCGTAGCCGGCACCCACGGAAAAACCACCACAGCCTCCATTGCCGCATGGGTGTTGTATGAATCGGGCTTGCAGCCCGGGTTTTTAATTGGCGGTGTGCCCAGTAATTTTGGCATTTCAGCGCGCCTACCCGCCCAGTTTTCCACGGAAAACACCATCGGGGTCAGACCCTGGTTCGTGATTGAGGCGGACGAATACGACACTGCATTTTTTGATAAGCGCTCTAAGTTTGTTCATTACCGTCCACGCGTGGCCATACTCAATAATTTGGAATATGACCATGCCGATATTTTTCCAAACCTTGAAGCCATCATCACGCAATTTCACCACTTGGTGCGCACCGTGCCCCATCAGGGCTTGTTGGTGGTAAATGAATGCGATGACAACTTGGGGCGCGTCATAGAAAAAGGATGTTGGACGCCAGTGCGCTATTTCGGTGGTAACGGGGTCAGTAATGGGGTCAGACCCCATGCGGGGTCTGACCCCATTACTGACCCCTTGGTTGAATGGGGTCTGACCCCTATGCTGGGCGAGCATAACCGACTGAATGCATTAGCCGTCATAAGCGCTGTTAGTTATATGGGTATTACACAAGAAACAGCACTACAAGCTCTGCAACAATTTAAAGGCATTAAAAGGCGCATGGAAGTGCGTGGCATGGCAGCCGGTGTAACGGTGTATGACGACTTTGCCCATCACCCCACCGCCATTAAAACTACCCTGGCCGGACTGCGCGAAAAAGTGGGCGATACTCGCATTCTGGCTGTAATTGAGCCGCGCTCCAACACCATGAAACAAGGGGTTTGGGCGGATGCTTTGGCGCCCAGCTTATCCATTGCGGATCAGGTGTATTGTTACAGCGCTGATTTGGGCTGGGATGTGGGAGCTGCATTGCAACCATTGGGAAAAAAATTACATATTGAAAGCAACCTTGATGACTTGATAGCCAGAATTGTCAGAAGCACTAAGCCTGGAGACCATATTCTGGTGATGAGCAATGGCGGTTTTGGAGGCATTCACACTAAAATTCTTGAGCAGTTGACGCAGCGTGCACGCTCATGAACGTTTTCTTTGAGGAAGAAGGTGTATTAAAAGCGGGGGTAATTCTGGCTGATCATTCCAGCACCTTGCAAGTAGAGTTCCCTCATGGAAAACGCGGAAAAATAAAGGCGGCGCAAATATTGCTGCGCTTCGATTCGACTTCTGCGGGTGATTTGCTGCGTGACGCCCAACAACTGGCTGACACCATTGACCCAGAATTTTTATGGTCTTGCAGCACGCCCAATACAGAAATTGGTTTTGAAGCGTTGGCACGAGATTATTTTGGTCATGCACCTAGCGCTGTAGAGTTAGCCAGTGCATTGCTGCGCCTGCATGAATCATCACTTTATTTTTATAAAAAAACACGTGGTGTTTATCGCCCGGCGCCGGAAGTAAATTTGCGTGCAGCACTACAAGGCCTAGAAAAAAAGCGCGTGCAAGAAACGCAAAAGCAGATGGCATTAGTAGATATTCAAGCCGGGCGTATGCCCGATTGGTTAATGAAGGACTTGAATGCATTACTCTATCAGCCGGATAAAAATACGCTGGCCTATAAAACCCTAGAGTCTGCCAGTGCGGTGATGCACCTTACCATTCCGCAGGTGTTGGCCCATTGTGGTGCAATCAAAGATAGTCGGGCTTGGCATGAAGGCCGATTTCAGCATGAGTATTTTGGCCCTCTTCCCACGGACAGCGCAGCGGATTTGGTGCAAAACCACGACCGCTGGCCAAAAAGCAACGCCCAAGCCTTTAGCATTGACGATGTCAGTACCACTGAAATTGACGATGCTTTTAGTGTGAGTGATCAGGATGCCGATCACTGGCGCATTGGTATTCATATCGCAGCCCCTGGGTTGGGTTTTTCGCCAAGCTCTGAATTAGACCATGTGGCCCGTCAGCGTTTGTCCACCGTGTACATGCCGGGGGGCAAAATTCCCATGCTGCCCGATGCTGTGATTAACGCGTTCACACTTGCAGCCGATCGCTTATGCCCTGCGCTCTCCTTGTATTTAACGGTAAAAAAATCTGACCTTGCTGTAGTCGCGCGCGAGTCGTTTGTGGAACGCATTCATGTGGCTGCCAACTTACGTTTGCATGAATTGGAGCCCTTATTTGAAGCGGGCGGTGCACTAGATGGCCACGCCTATGGAGAACCGTTGCAAGTGTTGTGGCAACTGGCGAAATCATTGGCAGTGGCACGTGGTGAAAAAGACAAACCGCCTATGCAGTTTCTTGATTTCAATTTTACTATTACAGACGATCGTGTAGAGATCAGTCAGCGTCCACGCGGATCGCCTCTGGATACCTTGGTGGCGGAACTGATGATTGAAGTGAATACGGTATGGGGCAAGCTTTTAGTGGATTCAGAATATCCAGGTTTGTTTCGTACACAAGTGAGCGGCAAAACCAGCCTCTCCACCAAAGCCGCGCCTCATCAAGGGTTGGGTGTGGCGCAATACGCATGGTCCAGTTCGCCCTTGCGCCGTTATGTGGATTTGGTGAATCAGTGGCAGTTGGTGGCGTTGCTGTCTTCAGCTCCCGCTCCTTTCTCAACATCCGAAGATGATCTTTCCTTAATTGCTCGTCAGTTTGAAGTAGCCTATGACGCTTATAACGAATTTCAGCGCAATATGGAGCGTTACTGGAGCTTGCGTTGGTTGCAACAAGAGTCGGTTGAAGAATGCGACGCACTGATGCTGCGTGAGGGTATGGCCCGTCTAAAAGGCCTTCCCTTTGTTACGCGCGTCACCGGGGCGCATGACGTGTCGCCAGGAACGGCTGTGCGGGTGACGGTGGAACGTATTAATCTGTGGGACATCACTGTGGTGTGTCACCTCAAAGACATTTTGGGGTCAGACCCAGCGCCGCCATTGGTGGCCCCATGAAGCACGTGTGGGTGTGGGCGCTACTGATTTCCCTCCTTGTGCATGGGGTGTTGCTGATTAGCATAAAAATGCCGAATTACAGTGGCGGCGTTGGCTCAACAGATTCGCTTACGGTGGTGTTGCAAGCACCGCCCCCCGCTCCCATCAGCGCTCCTGCTCCTGCTGTTTCTGCGCCTCCCCTGCGCGCCACCGCTGGTAAAGCGGTTCAAGCGGTTAAGCCTGTTAAGACAACAAAGCGCGTTACAACTGCCGCAACACATTCGGCGCTTAACACAGCCCAAAGCACCGCTCTGCCCGCACCGGCCTTAGATGATCTTCGTTCGCGCAGCCTGCAGATGGCGCGTCTTGAAACCCAAGACCCCAATGCGGGAATGCGGGTGCGCGCTCTCACGCCGCAAAACCGCGATGCGATATTTGGTTCCTACGAAGAGTCTTATGGCAGAAAAGTGGAAGCTGTGGGAACGGTAAATTATCCACCGCCTGTAAATGGCCATGCTCTTTATGGCAGCGTGCGCCTTACGGCCACTATTAACCCTGATGGAAAATTAGTTCAAGTGGACATCAGGACATCCTCGGGTAGCAGCGATTTAGATCAGGCGGCGCGGCGTATTGTGCAGATGGCTTCTCCCTTTCAGCCTTTTAGTGAAGCCATGAAAGCAGAAGCCGATTTGATCAGCATTACTCGCACCTTTAATTTTGTTCATGCGGGCAGCGCCATTAGCAGCGGTCAGTGATTGTGCGCCACGCGCTTATAACGCGCTAAGGTTTTTTCTCGCGCAATGGCATGGTCTACTATAGGCGCTGGGTAATCCACGCCAATCACACAGCCCATGGTACTTTGCTCTATAGGGGTAAGCGACCAAGGGGCATGAATATGTGCGCTGGGTACTTGGGCCAATTGCGGTAGATAGCGCCGAATGAAATGCCCTTCTGCGTCGAAACGTTTTGATTGTGTAACAGGGTTAAATAAACGAAACCAGGGCTGCGCATCACAGCCTGTGGAAGCCGACCATTGCCAGCCTCCGTTGTTGGCCGAGAGGTCGAAGTCATTTAATTGTTCCGCAAAGTGGCGCTCCCCCCAACGCCAATCAATTCCCAAATCTTTTATCAAGAACGAAGCGGCAATCATGCGCAGGCGATTATGCATAAAACCTGTTTGGGCCAATTGACGCATGGCGGCATCCACCAAGGGGTAGCCTGTGCAACCGGTTTTCCAAGCCTCAAATAAATCGGGTCGGTTGTCATAAACCAAGTCGTTCCATTGAGGTTTGAATGTGTTCGTGACCACATGCGGAAAATTAAACAGAATGGAAAAATAAAAGTCGCGCCAAATCAGTTCGTTTAACCAACAGGCGGCCCCTAAATTGTCTTCGGCGCGCGCGCGGCGCACCAGTTCGCGCAGCGAAACAGTGCCAAAGCGCAAGTGAACCGATAAGTACGACACGCCACGCACACCGGGATAATCGCGGCGCTCATGGTATTGGCCCATGCGCGGCATAAAATCGTTCAACATTTTTTGTGCGCCGCTCATGCCTGGGGCAATACCGAGAGCCAATAAATTGGTTTTTTCAAAGCCCAATTCAGACAATGTGGGCAAGCAGCGCTTTAGTGGATCCGGTGCCAAATAAGCAGGTTGTATGACATGGCGACGCATGCGCTCATCATCGAATGCCTTTAGCCAAGCATTGCGATAGGGTGTGAATACCGTAAAAGGGGTACCCCCCTGCGTGAGCAGTTCCCGTTTTTCAAAAATCACTTGATCGCGCCTGCTGTGAAGGGCAATTCCATGAGCGGCCAATTGTTCTGCTATCTCATTGTCGCGCGCCTGCGCAGCCGGTTCATAATCGTGATTGATATAGACCGCTTGCACGCCAAGTTCCTGCGCCAAAGTGGGAATGCAGACTTGTGCCACTCCGTGTAACGTGATCAACCCACCCCCTTGGCGCTGAAGGGATGCATGCAACTCATGCACACTGTGCCAAATAAACTCCACGCGACGATCGGTACGCGCAGGAAGCTCTTGCAAGATGTTGCGATCAAAGACAAAAACGCAATAAACACGACCATGGGCGTTCAAGGCGGCACTAAGGCCTGCGTTATCCTCGTCACGCAGATCGCGACGGAACCAGAATAGGGCGCTGCCTGAAGATTGAAGGTGGGTTTGGGTCACGGGTCGGGTCTGTATTCAATTCGGCCTTTGGCCTAGACTATGCGATAATACTCCATATGGGTCCGGTCAACCTTACGAATCACTTTCTCATCGCCATGCCGGCGATGCAGGATTTGAATTTTTCCCGAACTCTTACCTATATTTGCCGTCATGACGAGAATGGCGCTATCGGTCTGGTGGTGAACCGCCCCACGGATATCACCATGCAAAACCTCTTTGACCAAATCAATATCCCCCTGGATCAGCAAGGCCTAGCCCAATCACCTGTGTATTTTGGCGGCCCCGTACAAACCGATCGCGGTTTTGTGCTGCATTCCCCCTTGGGACATTACCGTTCTACCCTGCGCGTTACAGACCAAGTGGGCCTGACCACTTCCAAGGATATCTTGGAAGAACTGGCCCGAGGTGAAATGCCCAAAGGAGTATTGATCTCTTTGGGTTATGCGGGCTGGGAGGCCGGGCAATTGGAAGAAGAAATCAAGCTTAACAGCTGGTTAACGGTTGAAGCGCATATGGATGTGGTGTTTGAGCGCTCTGCTGAAACACGTTTCTCTGCAGCCATGGATCTGCTGGGCATTAATTTAACCCATTTGTCGGGTGAGGCAGGGCATGCCTGAGGCTTCTGTGCCCACCGTGCCTCCAAGCGCGCTGACCCAATCCACACCTACGGCCTATCCCAAGCAAGGTCCCGTGCTGGCTTTTGATTACGGTTTAAAATACACAGGGGTGGCGATTGGAGACTTGGGCACAGGTATTTGCCGTTCCTTGGGCACCCTTACCGCCCTTACACGGGAGGCGCGCTCAACGGCCATAAAACGACTGCTTAAGGAATGGGAGCCTGTGATGTTGGTGGTGGGTTTGGCCCTAGATGCGGATGGGGCCGAGCAAGAAAGTAGCCGGCGCTGCCGGAACTTTGCCACGGAATTGGCGTCCACTTCAGGTTTGCCTACGGCCCTGGTAGACGAGCGCTACACCTCCCTAGAAGCAGATAGCCTCTTGCGCGAACAGGGCCTTAGGGCGCAAGATCGTGCGGCAGCAGAGCATGGCGCAGCCGCAGCCATTATTCTGCACAGTTATCTGGAGTCACACCCACTATGAATGGCAACCCGCAACTCAACAGCGATGGCAAATTGCAGCACCTGCTCACGATTGAGGGGTTGCCGAAACCGATTCTGTTCCACATTCTGGATACTGCAAAATCGTTTGAGCATGTGGCTCAGCAAGAAATTAAAAAAGTGCCCCACCTGCAAGGCAAATCGGTATTTAACTTATTCTTCGAGCCCTCCACACGCACGCGCACCACCTTTGAGATTGCGGCCAAGCGATTGTCCGCTGATGTCATTAACCTCAATGTGAGCGATTCTAGTCAGAGCAAAGGGGAAACCTTGCTCGACACCGTGGACAACCTCTCGGCCATGCAAGCGGACATGTTTGTGGTGCGCCACGCCGAGAGCGGAGCGGCACATTTAATCGCCAATCATGTGTCCTCTGGAATTCATGTGATTAACGCCGGCGATGGCCGCCATGCCCATCCCACACAAGCACTTCTGGACATGTATACCATTCGCAACTTTAAAGGCCGCTTCGAAAACTTGAAGGTGGCCATTGTGGGCGATGTATTGCACTCACGGGTGGCGCGCTCACAAATCCATGCGCTAACCACTTTGGGTGTTCCTGAAGTGCGGGTGATTGGCCCCAAAACCCTAATGCCGCGTGATGTGGAAAAGCTTGGGGTGCGCGTGTTTCATGACATGATGTTGGGTTTAAAAGATGTGGACGTGGTCATTATGTTGCGCCTGCAAAACGAGCGCATGAATGGCGCTCTACTGCCCAGTCGCGATGAATACTTTAAATACTATGGTCTAACTCCCGACAAATTGGCGCGCGCCAAGCCCGACGCCATTGTTATGCATCCAGGTCCCATGAATCGTGGGGTGGAGATTGATTCTGAAGTGGCCGACGGTGCGCAGTCAGTTATTTTGTCCCAAGTGACCTTTGGCATTGCGGTGCGTATGGCCGTCATGTCCATTTTGTCCGGCAAGTGAGATAGGAAACCGTTCATGAAGATTCAAATCACCAACGGACGCGTCATTAATCCCGCCACGGATACGGATATGGTGCAGGACGTATTTATTGCGGCTGGTAAAATTGTGGGTTTAGGGCAAGGGCCGGAACGCTTCGGTGCTAACCGTGTGGTTGATGCGCGTGGAAAAATTGTCGCCCCCGGCTTGGTGGACATGGCTGCGCGATTGCGCGAACCGGGTTTTGAATATTTGGCCACTCTCGAAAGTGAAATGTTTGCTGCCACTGTGGGGGGTGTGACCAGCCTTTCTTGTCCGCCCGATACCGACCCGCCCTTGGATGAGCCGGGCTTGGTGGAAATGTTGAAGCATCGCGCTAAGGGTCGCAATCAAACCAATGTATATCCATTGGGTGCACTCACGCAGCAATTGCAAGGACAGCGTCTCACCGAAATGGGCGAGTTGCGCGATGCGGGATGCGTGGCTTTTTCGCAAGCCAACAGCCCTCTAGCAGACACCCAAGTATTGGCACGTGCCATGGAGTATGCCGCAACTTTTGGTTTTTCGGTTTGGTTGCAACCACGCGATGCGCATCTGGGTAAAAATGGTGTGGCCCATGATGGCGAAGTGGCTACCCGTTTGGGATTGCCCGCGGTGCCCACCTGCAGTGAGACCATTGCCATTTCTACTATTGTGCATCTCATGCGCCACACCGGTGCGCGTGTGCATCTGTGCCGCTTGTCCAGTGCAGCGGGGGTTGAGTTGGTGCGTGCCGCCAAAGTGGAAGGCTTGCCACTGACCTGCGACGTATCCATTAATCATTTACATCTCTCTGAACACGACTTAGGCTACTTCAATTCCAATTGTCATTTAATTCCGCCACTGCGCAGTACGCGCGATCGTGATGCCTTGCGCGCCGGACTGGCCGACGGCACGGTGGACGCTTTGGTGTCCGACCACTCTCCAGTGGATGACAATGGCAAGCAAGTGCCTTTCGAGAATTCTGAAACCGGGGCCACTGGGCTGGAACTGTTACTGCCTTTGGTATTAAAGTGGGCGCGTGAAGATAAAATCCCATTACCACAAGCCTTAGCGCGCGTGACCTGTGACCCAGCCCGCATTTTAGGCGTGGCCGGTGGCCAGTTAAGCTTGGGCAGTAATGCGGATTTATGTATTTTTGATGCCGAGCGTGAATGGGTGGTTACCCCACAAAGCCTTAAGAGCCAAGGCAAAAATACGCCGTTCATTAATTTACCCTTATTAGGTAAGGCGTCACACACCATTGTGGGCGGTTTCCTGATTTACGAAGACGCACGCGCCTGAGGTTTTTGAAATGAACCCCCTTCTCGATTTTTCGGGCTTGCCACGCTTTGCTGATATTTCTCCTGCGCACGTAGGTCCCGCAATAGACACCTTGATTGCGCAGTGTAATGGCGCATTACAGCAGGTGTTAGCCCATGCCAGCGCCCCAACCTGGACGCAATTTGTACAACCCTTGGAAGATGTTAATGAGCGTTTGTCACGCGCTTGGGGGCAAGTGAGCCACTTAAATGCAGTGGTGAATACCGCCGAGCTGCGCGAAGCCTACAACCAAAACCTACCTAAAATTACTCAGTATTGGGCATTGCTGGCACAGAACGAACAACTCTTTGCCGGTTACCGCGCGCTGCGCGCCGCACCCGAATTTCGGGGTCTGACCCCAACTCGGCAACGCATTGTTGAAAATGAGTTGCGCGATTTCCGCTTGGGCGGCGCTGAATTACCCCCCGCACAAAAAGAGCGTTTTTTGATTATTCAAGAGGAGCTGGCTGCCACCGCCGCACGCTTTGAAGAAAACCTTTTGGACACTATGAATGCTTTTACTCATCAGGTGACGGATGCTGATCAATTAAAAGGCCTGCCCGAGGATGTCATCACGACGGCGCGCGCCTTGGCAGAGCAATCAGGCTTACCCGGCTGGATCTTTACCTTGCACGCACCCAGTTTTCAGCCTGTCATGCAGTACGCACAATGTCGTGAATTGCGCGAAACGTTGTACTACCAATATGGCACCCGTGCCTCAGAATTTGGTAAGAGCGAATGGGATAACACGCAGCTGATTAAAAAATTGCTGGCCTTGCGTTCAGAAGAAGCGCAATTACTGGGCTTTGACAATTACAGCGCATTATCTTTAGCCGTTAAGATGGCAGAATCGCCCGCAGCGGTGTTGGAATTTTTACGGGATTTGAGTAAGCGCGCTAAGCCTTACGCCGAAAGGGATTGGCGTGAACTGCAAGAGTTTGCCCGTGAAACTTTAGGCCTAGAAGCAATGGAGCCTTGGGACGTAGGTTTTGCATCCGAAAAACTACGCGTGCAGCGCTATGACTTTTCTGATTTAGAGGTGAAGCAGTATTTTCCAGAAGAGCAGGTGCTGGTTGGATTGTTTCGCGTCATCGAAACACTGTACGGCTTAAAAGCTTCGCGTTCAAATGCACCCACCTGGCATGAGGACGCACATTTTTATCAGCTGCGTGATGTGGATGACCAACTGGTGGGGCAGTTTTATTTGGATCTTTACGCGCGCAACGGCAAGCGTGGCGGCGCTTGGATGGATGATGCCATTACGCGGCGCAGGCTTGGCACAAAAATTCAAACTCCTGTCACCTACCTCAACTGTAATTTCTCGTCTCCGGTGGGCGGAAAAAGCGCCACCTTTACCCATGATGACGTCATTACCTTATTCCACGAGTTTGGCCATGGTCTGCATCATCTGCTCACCCAAGTGGAAGACCTGTCTGTATCGGGTATTAACGGCGTGGAATGGGATGCGGTAGAGTTGCCCAGTCAGTTCATGGAAAATTTTTGTTGGGAATGGGATGTATTGAGTTCGATGACACGTCACGTGGACAACGGTAAGCCTTTGCCGCGCGAACTGTTCCAGCGCATGCTGTCTGCACGCCACTTTCAAAGTGGCTTGCAAACCCTGCGCCAGATTGAGTTTTCATTATTCGATATGCAGCTTCATGTGGGTATCCCTACAGACCAAAACCCATTGCAACTGTTGGAGCACATTCGCGATGAGGTGGCGGTGATTCGCCCGCCGCTTTGGCACCGTTTCCCCAATAGCTTTACTCATATCTTTGCTGGCGGTTATGCCGCAGGTTATTATAGTTACAAGTGGGCCGAAGTATTATCAGCAGATGCCTATAGCTTGTTTGAAGAGCGCGGAGTGTTAGATGCCGATACCGGCCGACGCTTCCGTCAAGAAATATTAGCCGTGGGGGGCAGTCGCCCAGCGTTAGAATCATTCGTGGCCTTTCGGGGCCGCAAACCCAACATTGATGCCCTGCTGCGGCACAATGGCATGACTCCGCCCACCGCAAAATCCCATCCTTAATGAAAATCGCGGCTTGGAATGTTAACTCCATTCGCGTGCGCTTGCCGCATGTGTTGGCGTGGTTGGCTCAGCATCAACCTTTGGTGTTGTGCTTGCAAGAGCTTAAATGCGAAGCCAGCGCTTTTCCTTTTGCAGAAATTGAAGCGGCTGGTTATTACGCTGCCGTGGCGGGTCAAAAAGCCTATAACGGCGTGGCCTTAATTAGCAAAGAGCCCGCGCTGGATGTGGTGGTGGGTATTCCCGGTTTTAACGATGAGCAGCAGCGCGTGATTGCGGGCACCTGTGCCGGAGTGCGCGTTATTTCAGTGTATTGCCCCAATGGGGAATCGCTGACCTCCGAGAAATATGCGTACAAGTTGCGCTGGTATGCCGCCTTGCATGATTATTTAAAGGCCGAGTTAAAGCAGCATACTGAGCTGCTGGTGGCAGGGGATTACAACATCGCCCCGGAAGATCGTGATGTGTACGACCCAGTAGCCTGGAAGGGTGAAGTGCTGTGTAGCGATGCTGAGCGCGCCGTATTTAGTCAATTGCTTCAGTTGGGGCTGGTGGATAGCTTTCGATTGTTTGCTCAGGAAGATAAAATCTACAGCTGGTGGCATTACCGAGTGAACGCATTCAAGCGCAACATGGGTCTGCGCATTGATCACCTCTTAATCAGCACGGCCTTAAGTCAGCGCTGCACAGCCTCCGGTGTGGATAGGGCGCCGCGCGCCCTAGAGCGACCCTCCGATCACGCACCCATTTTTGCCGAGTTCTCTGCTTCGTCTAACCCCAATTCCTGAATTTTGCGCGTCAGCGTATTTCGTCCCCAACCCAGTAATTGAGCCGCTTCAATACGGCGACCCCCCGTGTGGATGAGGGCTTGTGTAATCAGCGCGCGCTCAAAGTCTTGGCTGAGTCGATCCAGAATACCCCGTTCACCGCGAGTTAGCGCATGCGCCACTTCCAGTTCTAGGGCTGAGCGCCAATCAATGGTGGCCGATAGGGGCGCTTCGCCTTTCAGTTCGGCGGGCAAATCGGCCATGTCCACGGAACCACCGGGTGCCATAACGGTTAACCAGTGACAAATATTTTCCAGCTGCCGCACATTGCCGCGCCAATCCAACGATTCTAAAAAGCGTGTGGCCACATCGGTTAAACGTTTTGTTTCTACATTCAGTTCGCGTGCGCTTTTTTGCAGAAAGTGACGCGCCAGTAAGGGAATGTCTTGGCGGCGTTCACGCAAGGAGGGCAGGCGCATGCGGATGACATTTAGACGATGGAACAAATCTTCACGGAATAAGCCTTCGCGCACGCGGGCTTCTAAATCTTGGTGGGTGGCGGCAATGATGCGCACATGGGTGGCGATGGGGGCATGGCCGCCTACCCGATAAAATTGTCCATCGGAGAGTACGCGCAGCAAACGGGTTTGCAAGTCGGCAGGCATGTCGCCAATCTCATCTAAAAACAGTGTGCCGCCCTCGGCTTGCTCAAAGCGACCACGCCGCAGCGTATTGGCACCTGTAAAGGCACCGCGTTCATGGCCAAATAATTCGGACTCTAATAATTCTTTGGGGATGGCGGCGGTATTGATGGCAATGAAGGGTTTTTTAGCGCGGGCGCTGTGGCGATGAAGGGCGCGAGCCACCAATTCCTTGCCGGTACCCGATTCCCCATTAATTAATACCGTGGCATTGGATTGGGACAGCCGCCCGATGGCGCGAAACACTTCTTGCATGGCAGGAGCCTGACCCAAGATTTCTGGGGTTTCACCGCCCTCTTCCAGCACTTCTGTGGTGCGCGCGCTTTCGTCCAAGGCGCGCCGAATCAGTTCTAAGGCATTGTCCACATCAAAAGGTTTGGGCAGGTATTCGTAGGCGCCCCCTTGAAAGGCGGCTACGGCGCTTTCTAAATCGGAATAGGCGGTCATAATAATAACCGGCAGGCTGGGGTGGAGCGCTTTCAGTTGGTCCAGAAAATCGAAACCCGAACCCCCGGGCATCCGAATATCGCTCACCACTACTTGAGGGGTTTCCGTATCCAGTAAAGCCAAAGCCTCTTGGGCGGAAGAAAATACGCGGAAGGGAATTCCTTCTCGCGTGAGTGCTTTTTCAAATACCCAGCGAATCGATCGGTCGTCATCAACAATCCAAACAGATTTCATAGCAAATCAAAGCCTCAGTGGGGTGATGCCATTATTTTCGAGCACTATAAAAGTGCATGTAATCTTAGCGATCCGGATATTCGGTTTCCGGCAGCGGTAAAATCAGGCTAAAACAGGTGTGACCCGGTCTGCTTTCGAATTCCACCATGCCATGATGTTGGCTAATCAAGTTCTGTGCCAACATCAGTCCTAACCCCGTTCCCCCTTCTCGGCCTGATACCAAAGGCTGAAAAATTCTGTTTTGAAGTGCCACGGGAATGCCTGGGCCATTGTCGACAATGCGCAATAAGATTCCCAAGCGAAACCGTCGGCGGGCCAAGGTCACTTGTCTTAATGAGCGGCTTTGCAACAGAATCTCGCCATCTCCTTGTAGGGCCTGGGCTGCATTGCGGGTAATATTGAGCACCGCCTGAATCAGTTGTTCGCGATCACCCATGAATTCTGGCAGGCTGCTGTCATAATCGCGGCGGATGGTAATGCCTTCTGGAAACTCGGCCAGGATGACGCTGCGCACCCGTTCCAGTACATCGTGCACATTCACCACTTGTGGTTTTTGTGGGCGGTTGGGGCTTAGCATACGGTCCATGAGCAATTGCAGACGGTCCGCCTCGGCGCGAATCACTTCCGTATATTCCTTGAGAGAATCTTGGTCCAACTCGCGCTCTAGCAATTGAGCGGCACCCCGAATGCCACCCAAGGGGTTGCGAATTTCATGGGCCAGATTGCGAATCAGCTCCCGATTGATTTTTTGGTCCGCCAAAATCTTCTCTTCGCGAGCAATACGCACACGCTGATTGATGGGGCGAAATTCCAATAAGATGCCACCAGGAGGTCCATGAATGGGCGTGCCGGCACAACTGACAATGAGCGCGGGTTGGGATGGGCGGGGAATGGGCCATTCATGTTCAACAAAACTCATATCGCTGTCCAGAGCGGCATGCGACATTTCTACCAGAGATTCGGTGCCGGGCAGTACGGATTGCACGGGGCGGAGCGCCACACTTTTGCGACTGGTTTCAAACAGGTTTTCTGCAGCAGTATTGATAAATTGAATACGCAGCTCATGGTCCAACACGAATACGGCGGTGGCCAGTAAATCTAGCCCCGCGTATTCGTTAGACACAGTCAGCCGTTCTTAAAGGCTGTAGTACATCTGGAATTCCACCGGGTGGGTGGTCATCCGGAAAGTGGTCACTTCGGCCATTTTGAGTTCGATGTAGGCATCGATCATCTCATTGGAGAACACACCCCCACGGGTTAAGAACTCACGGTCTTTACCTAAAGCTTCCAAAGCCTCTTCCAGCGATGCGGCCGGTGCTGGAATTTTGGCATTATCCGCAGCGGACAGATGATACAGATCTTTATCGGCAGGCTCGCCGGGGTGGATTTTGTTTTGAATGCCATCAAGACCTGCCATCATCATGGCGGCAAAAGCCAAGTACGGATTGGCCAAGGGGTCTGGGAAGCGCACTTCAATGCGACGGGCTTTATCACTTTGCACAAACGGCACGCGAATAGCGGCGGAACGGTTGCGAGCCGAGTAAGCCAATTTTACAGGAGCCTCAAAGCCGGGAACCAAACGTTTATAGGAATTGGTGCCGGGGTTGGTGATGGCGTTTAAGGCCTTGGCATGCTTGATGATGCCGCCAATGTAAAAGAGTGCGGTTTCAGAAAGGCCTGCGTAACCGTTGCCGGCAAACAGGTTCTTTCCCTCTTTCCAGATGGATTGGTGTACGTGCATACCAGAACCATTGTCGCCCACGACAGGCTTGGGCATAAAGGTAGCGGTCTTGCCGTAGGAGTGGGCCACGTTGTGCACCACGTACTTGAGGATTTGGATCCAATCGGCGCGTTGCACCAGGGGGGCGAATTTGGTGCCAATTTCGCACTGTCCGGGAGCCGCCACTTCGTGGTGATGCACTTCCACGGGGACGCCCATTTCTTCTAGAGCAATACACATGGCAGAGCGAATGTCTTGCAATGAATCCACAGGGGGTACGGGGAAATAGCCACCTTTCACTGCAGGGCGGTGGCCCATGTTGCCGCCGTCGTAGTCTTTATTAGAAGACCAAGGGGCTTCTTCAGAATTGATTTTAACGCCGCAGCCGGACATGTCCACGTTCCAGGTGACGGAATCAAATATAAAAAACTCAGGCTCAGGGCCAAAGTAGGCGGTATCGCCAATGCCAGTGGACTTGAGGTAGGCTTCAGCACGGTGGGCCAAGGAGCGTGGGTCACGGTCGTAACCCTTACCATCTGAGGGCTCGATGACATCACAAGTCAGTAATAATGTGGCTTCATCCATAAAAGGATCGAGGTTGGCGGTGCTGGGGTCCGGCATTAACAACATGTCGGAGGCTTCAATACCCTTCCAACCGGCAATGGACGAGCCGTCGAACGCGTGGCCTTCGGTAAATTTTTCGAGATTGAAGTGGCTTATGGGCACAGTGACATGCTGTTCCTTACCACGGGTATCGGTAAAACGCAGGTCCACAAATTTGACCTCGTTGTCCTTAATCATTTGCATGACGTTAGCTGCAGCCATTTCTCTTCTCTCCTGTCGGTCGTTCACGAAAGCTTTCGTGGTGTTCAAGATGCGGTGGGGTTATCCCACCGCGGTCATTTGATGGTTATCTAGCACCTATACAAAGCAGGTTATGTGCCAATGAGTGCCATTCAGTCATCCATTGTGCCATAAGGCATTAATGTTGTGAGCGCTTCCAGTATGCGCACTAATAATGTGCATACAACGCTATATAGCACTATTATTGTGCATAATACGCTTAACTCGCACCATTTGCCCGCCAATCCTTCGGGCGTACAATGGAGGATTCACAAATACGAACGGGCAAACCTCATGGCAAAATTATCCGACATCCTCAAAGTTGCACAGCAACGTGGTCGCGAAACCAATTTGCCCTACGAAGGAAGTTTAACGCCCGTTGAAGCATACGAAATTTTAAATGAAAGCCCCATTGCCCGCTTGATCGATGTGCGCACGCAAGCGGAAGTGGATTGGGTGGGTTACGTAGCGGGGGCCTTGACCATTGAGTGGCAGGGTTATCCCGACCGCCTTCCCAATCTTCAGTTCATCGAACAATTAAAAGCGGCTGCACCGGACGATGCGCTGCTGTTATTTTTATGCCGCTCGGGCGTGCGTTCTGGCTTGGCGGCGGGCGCTGCCACAGCAGCTGGTTTTACCGGTTGTTATAACGTACTGCAAGGCTTTGAAGGCGATCGTGACCATGAAGGCCATCGCAACAGCATTAATGGGTGGCGTGCTGCAGGACTGCCCTGGAAACAAAGTTAAGCTCTGATGGACCGTTATGCCGTTATTGGCCAGCCGGTGAACCACAGCCGTTCTCCGCGCATTCATGCCATGTTTGCCGCTGCCGTGCACCACGCCCTAACCTACGAACGCATTGAACCCGCACGGGATGAATTTGAAGCGGCTGTGGCGCTGTTTCGTGCCCAAGGGGGCTGTGGGTTAAATGTCACGCTGCCTTTTAAAGAGCGTGCCTACGCCTTGGCCGATCAATCCAGCACCCGTGCCCGTGCAGCAGGTGCTGCCAACACCTTGATGTTCAGTTCGAAGGGCGTGTTTGCCGACAATACCGATGGTGCCGGTTTGGTGCGCGATTTGCGCCTCAATCTGGGGGTGACCTTGAAGGGTGCGCGGATCCTGTTGCTGGGGGCAGGAGGTGCGGCACGCGGCGTGGTGGGCCCTTTGTTAGACCAAGAACCCGCACTGCTCGTGATTGCCAACCGCACTGCAGCGCGTGCGCTGCAATTGTGCGAAGCCTTACGGGCCTCGGGTGCCATAACGCCTCTTTGGCTGTCGCATTGCCAGGCTTGCGGACTGGAGGAAATCCCTAAGGGCGTATTTGACGTGGTGATTAACGCCACCTCCAGCAGCTTGAACGGCAGCGTCCCCAATATCCCGCCCAGTGTGTTTGGTCCTCGCACGGTGGCCTATGACATGGTGTATGCACAAAGCACCCCATTCATAGAAATGGCACATAACCTGGGATCACTACGCGCTGTGGACGGGTTGGGGATGCTGGTGGAGCAAGCGGCTGAGTCCTTCCACCTATGGCGTGGCCTCTATCCGGACACTGCCGCAGTATTGCGCCAACTGCGTGCGGAGAGTGTGTGAACCAAGGAGTAAAGCGTTGGATAAGACGCTTGTTGGGCAGCATCTTACTGCTCTTTGTAATTTGGGAGATGTGGATTCTGGCCCAAGTATTGTGGTGGCGCAGCCATGAGCCGCAGCGCACCTCCTTCATGAATATCCGCTCTGAGGCCCGTCTGGCCATGGGGCACCCCGATATTCTTCCCCACCCCTGGGTGAACTACGAGCATATTCCTGACGGGCTTAAGCGAGCAGTGGTAGCCGCAGAAGATACCACCTTCGTTAGCCACTCCGGTTTTGACTGGGAGGGGATGAGAATCGCCTTGAATAAAGATTTGCGCCGTGGCAAAGCCGTGGCGGGGGGCTCTACCATTACCCAACAACTGGCTAAAAACCTATTTTTATCAGGTCAACGCAGCTTATGGCGCAAGGCTCAAGAAGCCATCATTACAGTGATGCTGGAAACCACCTGGAGTAAGCGTCGTATCCTGGAGGTATATCTCAACGTGATTGAATGGGGCGATGGGGTGTTTGGTTGTGAGGCTGCCGCCACACATTACTATCATGAACCCCTAGAAACGATAACAGCGGCACAAGCGGCACGTTTGGCGTCTATGATTCCCAGCCCACGCTATTTTGATCGCCATGGTGAAAGTGAAAAACTACTGCAAAAAACAGACACCCTAGAGGTCCGAATGACTCAGGTGGCCATTCCAAAATAGTGCTTTTGGGGGGGTAAGCGATTAAAACCACCGAACATCGTGCCCATAAGACGCGATGTTCGGTGGGATCGGGCCAAATTTAGAACATTGGCTTGATCAAAGGTGCCGAAATGATCGGCGCAGAAGCTTTAGGAGCAGCACGTTTTTTAGCAGGCTTTGCAGCTGCTTTCTTAGCGGCTGGCTTTTTAGCAGCTGGTTTACGCTTAGCAGCAGGCTTCACAGCTGCTTTCTTAGCGGCTGGTTTACGCTTTGCTACTGGTTTCTTAACTGCTTTCTTAGCAGCTGGTTTCTTCTTAGCAGCTACTTTCTTCTTAGCAGCTGGTTTCTTCTTAGCGGCTACTTTCTTCTTAGCAGCTGGTTTCTTCTTAGCGGCTACTTTCTTCTTAGCAGCTGGTTTCTTCTTAGCGGCTACTTTCTTCTTAGCAGCTGGTTTCTTCTTGGCTACGGTCTTGCGAGCCACTGGTTTCTTAGCAGCGACCTTCTTAGCAGCTGGTTTGCGTGCGACTGCTTTCTTCTTTGCGGCCGGTTTACGGGCTGCGGGTTTCTTTTTGGCTGTTACCATTGTTAAAACTCCTTTTCAATTGATCGGCTGTTCCATTTCTTTCGTGCGTGTTGCACTACCAGGTGGGAGCAATCGATCGCTTCCGATAGAACCCACGCAAACGGCAAACGTAAAAAAAATCATCGCATGCCTCTTGGTGACTAGATTCTATTTCAGAACTTTCGTCTACGGCGCTTTTGCTGGAAAGGATTGTGGATTATTTTGAATGACTGGTGAATATTTAGTAGCGAAACGATACTAAATATGCACAAATTACAAAAACTCAGATAAGTTTGAGAGGTGCACCCTTAAGGCGCTGAAATTTCGTTGCGAATCTGATCGTCAAAGCTTTCGGCGCGGCGAATGATCGTTACAGCGCGGCCGTCAACCAGAATTTCTGGGGGGCGAGGTCGAGCATTGTAATTAGATCCCATAGAAGAGCCATAGGCACCTGCTGACAAAATCGCCAATAAGTCGCCTTCCTCAACGCTTAGGCTGCGCGCAGTGCCCAATATGTCGCCACTCTCACACACCGGCCCCACCACATCCAGGATGCGGTTTTGCGCAACCCGCGCCAGCACGGGAACGATCTCGTGCCAGGCTTGGTAGAGCGCTGGGCGAATGAGGTCATTCATAGCCGCGTCCACTACGGCAAATTCGCGCTCGGGTGCTGATTTGAGATACTCCACGCGGGTCAGCAACAGGCCCCCATTGCCGACAATTCTGCGCCCAGGTTCAAGCAACAAACGCCCCGAAAAGCCTTTTAGTAACGCCTGCATGGCCTGGGCATACTCCGCTAAGTTCAAGGGGGTTTCATCGCGATAGCGAATCCCCACGCCGCCGCCCATATCCACATGCTGCAGCGTGATCCCAGCGCCCTTTAAACGCTCTATTAAGGCCAATACCTTTTCCAGTGCGGCAAGGAAGGGAGAGAGCTCCGTAATTTGCGACCCGATATGGCAATCAATGCCGTGTATGGCAATGCCTGGTAATGCAGCGGCCTCTTGGTAGAGTGGAAAAGCATCGCCGTAAGCAATGCCAAATTTGCTGTCTTTAAGGCCGGTGGCGATGTAGGGATGGGTTTGTGCATCCACGTCAGGGTTGACGCGCAATGAGATGGGTGCAGTGAGCCCCATGCTGCAGGCCACTTGCGATAAGCGGCGCAACTCAGCGGCAGACTCTACGTTGAAGCATAGAATGCCCGTGGACAATGCTTGCCTCATTTCCGCAGCACTCTTACCCACGCCCGAAAAAACGATCTTTTGAGGGTCGCCACCGGCAGCCAAAACACGCCTCAATTCACCGCCTGAAACAATGTCGAAACCCGCGCCCAGCCTAGACAGTAGCCCCAATAGGCCAAGGTTGCCATTGGCCTTTACGGCGTAGCAAATAAGGGTGTTTTGCCCAGCAAACGCATTGGCAAATTCAGTATAGGCCGCGCTGATAGCCGCCTTCGAATAAACGTAGCAAGGCGTGCCAAACTGTTGAGCCAAGTCGCTCAGCGAGCATTGTTCCACGTGCAAAATGCCGTCCTCACGGGTTACACCATAAGGCAGAAAATGATCGGGCATCATCGTGAAGAAGCGCTTGGTTGTTGGGTTTCAGCGGGTGTGCTGGGTACTGCGGTGGGCGTTTTAGACGCCGGCGCGGGTGTTGACGCACTGGCTGGAGGCAAAAACAGCGGACCCTTCAATCCGCAGCCGGAAAACGCTGCGACACAGAGTGCGCACGCGAAGAAAAGAGAAAAATAATTTAAAAATTTCATGATTTGCAGTCTATCACAGGGTAAATAAGCATGTTTTCTCTTGTTTTATCGCCACAAACACAAAAAAATATTAGCTACTGCCTGCAAACCCTTACCAGTAAAGGGTCTTCAGGCTGTTGTTGTATTTACAACAGTATTATTTTTAGCCCTTGACGGGGGTTAAAATGGGGCTAATAAGGTAAAAAAGGCCCATTTTCAGGGGTCTAGAAGGGTGATGGTATCGTGTCAATACTAAAAAAACTGATTTTGCAATTTTTGACAAATTAGTTTTGACTCGCTATTATTTCGGAATGCTTAAAAACCCTGTGGTATTACTGGACTTAGTGGACCGCTTGGCTAATCTGATGCGGGCTGAATTTCGTCGGGTGGGCAGCGAAGAAGGGCTCCAGCCGGTGCATATACAGGCATTGCTGTTTTTAGCGCAGGTCAATCGTTTCAGCAATACTCCCCAAGCATTAGCAGAATACCTGGATACCACCAAGGGTACTGTATCGCAAAGTTTGCTGCTGTTAGACCGCCGCGGCCTTATTGAGCGCTATCAAGATGAAATTGATCGACGGGTGGTGCGTCTGCGTTTAAGTGCTTTGGGCGAGGCCTTTTTGGATGAATCCAACCCCTCTGGCTTGTGGCAGACGGCTACGCGCGAGGTGAGCGCCAACCGGGTACGTTACAGCGTTTCGGTATTGCGGACCATCCTCTATGAGATGCAGAACCAAAATGGCGGCCCTCCTTTTGGCACTTGCAATACCTGCGTGTATTGCCAGCGCAAAAGCCAACGCATCCATCATTGTGCTTGGTTTGGTGAGCGCCTATCAGGCCCCGAGACTCGTAAAATCTGCCGCGAGCAGGTGCCTAAGAGCGGTTATTTAACCGCAGGCGAATGACGCGCAAGGCGTTTGCGTGCTGCTTTAATGGCGGCGCGTACGCGTTTTGGTGCCGTACCCCCCCAACAATCGCGACTGGCCAACGACCCTTCAATGGTTAATACGCTGTAGACATCTTGATCAATCAGGGTTGAAAAGCCCTTTAATGTGGTGAGCGATAGGTTAGGCAAATCGCAACCGGCAACTTCAGCGGCCCGTACGGCACGGGCCACTACTTCATGGGCATCGCGAAACGGCATCCCTTTCTTGACCAGGTAATCAGCCAAATCTGTGGCGGTAGCAAACCCTTCCATGACGGCTTGGCGCATGGCGGGGGCATCCGCACTCACGCTGCCCAGCATTTCTGCAAAGATGGTGAGGGTTTGGCTGACTGTGGAAACCGTATCGAAAAGGGGCTCCTTATCCTCTTGGTTATCTTTGTTGTAGGCCAAGGGCTGCCCTTTCATGAGGGTTAGCAGGCCCATGAGGTGGCCGGTCACACGCCCCGTTTTGCCCCGCGCCAGTTCCGGTACGTCCGGATTACGCTTTTGGGGCATGATGGACGAGCCGGTGCAAAACGCATCGCCGATGCGTATAAAACCAAAACGCGGACTGGACCAGAGCACCAATTCCTCAGATAAGCGTGAAATATGCGTCATGATAAGGGCGGCATGAGCACAAAACTCAATGGCAAAGTCACGGTCGGATACCGCGTCCAGTGAATTGAGGCAAAGCCCCTCAAAGCCTAATATTTCGGCCACCCGCGCTCGATCAATGGGATAACTGGTGCCTGCCAAAGCAGCCGCCCCGAGGGGCAATTGATTGACCCGGTGCCGACAGTCCGTTAGGCGCTGAATATCTCGTTCAAACATTTCCACATAAGCCAGCAGATGATGCCCAAAGGTGACGGGTTGGGCCACCTGCAGGTGGGTAAAGCCCGGCATGGGGGTATCCGCATGGGCTTGGGCCAAATTCAGCAAAGCCAACTGGGTGACGCCTAGCAAGGTGTTGAGTTGATCTATGTGGTGACGCAGATAAAGCCTGATATCGGTAGCCACCTGATCATTGCGCGAGCGCGCCGTATGAAGCCGCTTGCCCGCATCTCCTGCCAAAGCCGTTAAATGCCGTTCAATATTAAGGTGCACGTCCTCGTCGTCTAAATTCCACTTAAAATCACCCGCCCGAATATCCGTCAAAATGGTGGACAGGCCTTTTTGAATGGCCTTCAAGTCGGCAGCCGAAATAATCTGGGCTTCATGAAGCATCTGGGCATGCGCCTGCGAGCCCTGAATGTCAAATTCTGCCAACACATGGTCAAAAGTGACCGAAGCGGTATATTCCTTCACCGACTGTGCGATAGGGACTGAAAAGCGCCCCGACCAGGTTTTGGATGGGGGATTTCTATGGGGCTTGCTGTTTTTGGCCATGGGTTGCATCCTAATATCTGTTCATTAATAAAAGTATAGTGCATCACAGCCCAACTCCCTATGCCAAAGTCCTTTAACTTCTCCGCCGCCCCATTTGATGGGCTGACCAACGAACAGCAGCAATGGGTTCGTAATACGGTGGATATTGGCTATTACCCCGCAGGGGAAGTGATTTTATCGCCGCAAGACCGGCCTCGATCCTTGTTTGTCATTATCAAAGGGCATGTGCAACAAACCGAACAAGGCGAAGTGGTGTGCGTGTACAGCAAAGATGACTGTTTTGATGGACGCAGTCTGATCTCAGGTCAGGTGAGCGGCGTGTTTACGGCCGCTCAAGAATTAATTGTGTATTTGGTGCCCAAGGACACGGTGCAACGACTCATTGCTGCCAATGCCACGTTCAGCGCCCTACTCTTCTCCGATCTTTCGCAAAAAATGCGCGCCTTGGGTGAGCGCCGCTCGCAACGCGAACTGCACTCTTTAATGCTGTCGCGCATTGACCAAGCTTTTGTTAGGCCGGCGCGCTTTGTAAGCGAGAAAATGGATGTATTTTCTGTAGCGCAATTGCTGGAAAAAGAAAAGTTATCCCATGTGTTGGTGCGAGGGGAATTGGGGTTGGGGTCAGACCCCAAATCGGGGTCTGACCCCAACTCCAAGCGGGTGGGGATTTTTACGACCACGGACATTCGTCGCGCCTTGCTGGCAGATTGCAACCCACATGAACTTCCTGTAGGTCAGCTCACCACGTGGACCCTGGTTGAGGCCGATCAGCACGCATCGGTATTTGATGCATTGATTTTAATGATCCGTCATGGCGTGCATCGCGTGGTAGTAAAGCGCCAAGGTAAGATTATGGGCGTTATTGAACAGCTTGATTTACTGAGCTTTATTTCTAATCACTCCCATTTGATCTGGGTACAAATTCAGCAAGCCCAATCCCAAGATGAGTTAAAGCATGCGTGCGCTGCACTATCGCGCTTGATTGGTTTGCTCAGCGAAAGCGAAGTGAAGGTGAGCTTAATTGCGCGCTTGGTGCAAGAACTGAACGCTAAGGTATACACCAAACTGTGGCATTTTATTGCTCCCCAAGAGTTGATTGATAACAGCTGTCTGATTGTTATGGGCAGCGAAGGGCGGGCTGAGCAGATTCTTAAAACCGATCAAGACAACGGACTTATCCTGTGTAATGGTTATCATTGTGCGGATTTAATTCACATCACCAGTGCGTTTAACGATGCGCTGTATGAATTTGGGTATCCCCCTTGCTTGGGTGGCATCATGATGCGTAATCCACTGTGGTGCCAGAGCTTAGAGGACTTTAAAGAAACGGTACGGCAATGGGTATTTCATCCCAATAGCGAAACCCATATGCGTTTGGCTATTTTTGCGGATGCCGTGTCCGTTTGTGGTGACCATATGTTGCTGGAAGAATTAAAAGAGTATTTTTTTAATTGTCTGCAAGATACGCCAAGCTTCTTTGCTCATTTCGCCCGCGCAGCGGATAGCTTCTCCGAGCAAAGCAGCTGGTGGTCGCGCCTCTTAACAGGTGGCACCGGAAACGAAGAACTAGACATTAAGAAATTGGGTATTTTTCCGATTGTGCATGGCATTCGCAGTCTGGCCCTAGAGTCGCGCTTAAAGATGACCGGCACCATCGAGCGTATTGAGGCCTTGGTACTGCTGAACCGTGTTCCAGAGGACCTTGCCACCGACCTACAAGAATCTCTGCATTTCCTAATGGACGTACGCCTTAAGCAGGGTTTGCGCCAAATGGCCCTTGATCAGCGCCCTACTAATTTGGTAACCCTATCATCATTGAGCACCTTAGAGCGCGACCTACTGCGTGACAGCCTACAGGTGGTGAAGCGCTTCCGCGGGGTCTTGCATTTCCATTTTAAACTGGGCGCGCTGTAAGTCATGTGGCAATGGCTGATGGCTCACTGGTATCGCAGTCGGTTAAAGCGCGCAGAATACGCCAGCCTCTTTGATACCCCGCCGCCCAATGAGTGGGTGGCTGTGGATTGCGAAACCACTGGGTTAGATCGTCAGCGCGATGAAATTATTTCTATTGGCGCAGTTCTTATTCGCGGCAATCAAATCATGACCAGCCAGCGTCTTGAGTTGTTTATACGTCCGACCGTTCATGTGGCTGCTGAAAGTATTCGCATTCATCGCCTGCGCAGTATGGATGTGGCCAATGGTCTGGAGCCACAGGTGGCCATTCAACAGTTTTTAGATTTTGTGGGGAACCGACCCTTGGTGGGATATTACCTAGAATTTGATGTGGCCATGCTCAATCGTTTGGTACGGCCTTTTTTAGGCATCCCTTTGCCGCAACGGCAAATTGAAGTGTCTGGCATGTACTACGATTACAAATACGCCCAGCAGGTGGGCAGTAATGTGGATTTACATTTTCACACTATGATGAAACATTTAAACCTACCCGAACGCGAAGAGCATGATGCGTTCAATGATGCTTTGATGGCTGCAATGATGTTCATCAAATTGCGGCACCTTAAACAGTAAATTGGGGTCAGACCCCGGCAGGGGTCTGACCCCAATCGGGGCCTAACTTAGGGGGTCTGACCCCGCATGGGGTCAGACCCCATCGTTACTTAGTGTGAAGCACCCACCTCAGAACCCAAGCCTGTTTCAGAACGTACTTTCTGTGCATTGAATGCAGCACGCTCTTTTTGCGCGCTTTCGCTGTTATCGGTGACGGAGGCCAAGAAAGCCACAATCAACACAGCGGGCAACACCACAAAGGTTGGGAAATCATATGGGAAGATAGCAGGACCGTTGCCCAGTACCTTGGTCCATACCGTGGGCCCAATAATCAGCAATCCGATGGAACCAAAGATGCCGGTGTAGCCGCCCAATACTGCGCCGCGTGTGGTAAGACCGCGCCAGAATACCGACAACACCAGGATCGGGAAGTTGGCACAGGCTGCGATGGAGAAGGTAAGCGCCACAATGTAGGCCACGTTCTGTTTCTCGAACGCCATGCCCAGCAAGATGGCCAAGATACCCAAGCCGATCACGCAGATTTTTGAAACCCATACTTCCTGCGCTTCAGTGGCTTTGCCCTTCATGATCACGTTGGCATAAATGTCATGGGACAATGCTGAGGCGCCAGCCAAGGTTAAACCCGACACCACCGCTAGGATGGTAGCGAAGGCCACGGCGGCAATAAAGCCCAAGAAGAAGTCGCCGCCAATGGCGTGAGACAGATACACCGCCGGCATACTACCGCCACCTTTCAGCGCTAGGATGCTTTTCGAGAGATCAGCCACATACTCGGGGTTATTGGCCACCAAAACAATGGCACCGAAACCGATGATGAAGGTCAGGATGTAGAAGTAACCAATGAAACAGGTGCCGTACAACACAGACTTACGCGCCGCTTTGGCATCGGTTACAGTGAAGAAACGCATTAGAATATGCGGCAAACCAGCGGTACCAAACATCAGCGTTAAGCCCAATGAAATAGATTCAATGGGGTTGGCCTTGGCGCCAATAGGCACTACGGATTTCATAATCTCTAAATGTTTGGGGTGAATAGCCACCGCATCAGCGAACAGCTTTTCAAAACTGAACCCTTCGTGTGCCATTACACCAATGGCCATTAATGTAGCGCCACCCAGCAGCAAACCGGCTTTAATAATTTGCACCCAGGTGGTGGCTTTCATGCCGCCGAAGGTGACATAAATAATAATTAACGTACCCACGATGATGATGGATTGACGATATGAAATTTGCGGCACCAAGGTGTGCAGCAATTGTCCAGCACCCACGGCTTGACCGATGAGGTACCAAATCACCACGATTAAGGAACCCACGGCTGCCATGGTCCGTACGGGACCTTGTTGCAAGCGGAAGGAGGCCACGTCGGCGTAGGTAAATTTACCCAAATTGCGCAGACGCTCAGCAATCAAGAACAGAATAATGGGCCAACCCACCAACCAGCCTACGGAGAAAATTAATCCGTAAAAGCCGTTCATGTACACCAAGGCTGCAATGCCTAAGAACGATGCGGCTGACATGTAGTCACCCGCGATAGCCATGCCGTTTTGAAAACCGGTAATGCCTCGTCCTGCTGCATAAAAGTCGGTGGCTGTTTTGGTTCGTTTGGCGGCCCAATAGGTAATGATTAAAGTGACGGCCACAAAGGCCAAGAACATCCCTACGGCATGCCAGTTAATAGGAAGATCTGCTGGGTTTACTGCGGCGGCGGGAGCCACTGCCGCAGCAGGTGCGGCTGCTGCAGGTGCTGCACTATCGGCTGCATAAGACAGCGGCACGGCCAGCAAAGTGACCGCAGTGATGAACGCCAGTAAAGTAGTTTTTAGAGTTCTCATTTGAGTGATTCCTGAATGATTTCGTCAGTGAGTGGATCAAAAACGCTATTAGCGCGACGCACATAAATAGCGGTGAGAATACAGGACACTAAAATAACGCCTACACCTACGGGCATCCCAACAGGGATTACCGTGTCAGCAGATATCGGCTGAGTCAGAAAATCGGGCGCAAAAGCGATCAAGAGGATAAAGCCAAAATACATGACGCATACAATGGCGGACAATGCCCAAGCCAGCGTATCGCGTTGACTGACCAACTGGTGGTACTTGGGGTTGTTTTGGATTCTGTTCGATGAATACTCAGACATGACGACCTCCCTAATTATTATGCGCAACCTAACAATTGCAACGCTAATGGTAATCGGGATTCGAGGTAGTTCCAAGCGCTATTTCGCTCTTCTACAAATGGGGGCTGGCTTATGCATGAGTAAAAAAAGCCCGATGACACGCATCGGGCTTTTATGTTGCAGAGCAGCAGCGAAAATATAATTTTCGTTGCAAAGCAGCAATTACATGTCCATGCCACCCATGCCGCCCATTCCACCCATGCCGCCGCCGCCGGACATAGAACCTTCTTCCTTAGGCAATTCGGCCACCATACAATCGGTGGTCAACATGAGACCTGCAATACTGGCAGCATTTTGCAGTGCAAAACGAGTGACCTTGGTTGGATCCACAACACCCATGGCTACCAAGTCACCGTACTCACCGGTTTGGGCGTTGTAACCGTAGTTGCCCTTGCCTTCCATTACCTTGTTAATGACTACTGAAGGTTCGTCACCACAGTTGGCCACAATTTGGCGCAGAGGTTCTTCAATGGCGCGAGACACAATCTTAATCCCGGCGTCTTGATCCGCATTGTCACCCTTGAGTGCTTTAAGGCCGCCACGAGCACGCAGCAACGCAACACCACCGCCAGGAACAATGCCTTCTTCCACGGCAGCACGCGTGGCGTGTAATGCATCTTCAACGCGCGCCTTCTTTTCTTTCATTTCCACTTCGGTTGCAGCGCCCACTTTAATGACAGCCACGCCACCGGCCAACTTGGCCACACGTTCTTGCATTTTTTCACGATCGTAATCGCTGGTGGCTTCTTCAATTTGACGGCGGATTTGTGTGACGCGACCTTTAATGGTGTTCTCGTCGCCTGCGCCATCAATGATGGTGGTGTCTTCTTTACCCACTTCGATGCGTTTGGCGCGACCCAAATCATTCAAGGTTACTTTTTCCAGAGACAAACCCACTTCCTCGGCGATCACAGTGCCGCCGGTAAGAATGGCGATGTCTTCCAGCATGGCTTTACGACGATCACCAAAGCCAGGTGCTTTAACAGCGGTGGTCTTCAGAATGCCGCGAATATTGTTCACCACCAAGGTGGCCAAGGCTTCGCCTTCAATATCTTCAGCAATAATCAACAGAGGACGACCCGCTTTAGCCACTTGTTCTAATACCGGCAGTAAATCGCGGATGTTGGAAATTTTCTTGTCATGCAACAGGACGAAAGGTTCTTCCAGCAAGGCAATTTGACGCTCTGGGTTGTTGATGAAATAAGGAGAGAGATAACCACGATCAAATTGCATTCCTTCTACAACTTCCAGCTCGTTTTGCAAACCAGAACCATCTTCCACGGTAATCACGCCTTCCTTGCCTACTTTGTCCATGGCTTCGGCAATAATGTCGCCGATGGATTTATCGGAGTTAGCGGATATGGAACCCACTTGGGCGATTTCGGTGGTGGTGGTGCAGGGCTTGGAAAGCGTCTTTAGCTCATCAACAACAGAAATAACGGCACGGTCAATACCGCGCTTTAAATCCATAGGGTTCATGCCCGCCGCTACAAACTTCATCCCTTCTTGTACGATGGCTTGAGCCAATACAGTGGCGGTAGTTGTGCCGTCACCCGCTACATCGGAGGTTTTGGAGGCCACTTCTTTAACCATTTGAGCACCCATGTTTTCGAACTTATCTTTCAGTTCGATTTCTTTGGCCACAGAAACGCCATCCTTGGTAATGGTGGGGGCGCCAAAAGAGCGCTCCAGTACCACGTTACGGCCCTTAGGACCGAGGGTAACCTTGACCGCATCGGCCAAGATATTAACGCCAATGACCATACGGGCACGTGCGCTGTCGTGAAAACGAACTTCTTTAGCTGCCATGTTAAAAACTCCTGTACGAGGTTTCGGTCACGAATGAACGAAAGCCGTAAAATTAAAAGGGTAAGTTAGGCTATTACAACGCCCATGATGTCTTCTTCGCGCATGACCAGAAGTTCGTCGCCATCAACTTTGACGACTTGTCCGGAATATTTGCCAAACAGAACCTTGTCGCCTACCTTCACTTCAAGGGCGCGAACAGTGCCATCTTCAAGAACTTTGCCAGTACCAATGGCCAACACCTCGCCTTGGTCTGGTTTTTCGGTTGCGTTATCGGGGATCACAATGCCGGAGGCAGTCTTGCGCTCTTCTTCAAGGCGTTTGACAATCACACGGTCGTGTAAGGGGCGAATTTTCATGCGGAATTTCTCCTGCGAGAGAGTTAAACAACGTATTGTTAGCACTCGAAGCGAGTGAGTGCCAATAGTGTAAGGGCTAATGATGGCAATTTCAAGTAGGGACTACCATTTTTTCATGCCCAGAAGGCTTAGGGGTCAGACCCCGATTTGGGGTCTGACCCCGGTTCTTCTCACGGTCCTGATTTGGGCTCTGACCCCATTGGGTTTGGCGGCCCCCATGGGGTTGCCCGACGAGGTCAAAGAAGCGCTGCATCAAGCCGGCATTCCCCTGCAATCGGTGGCGATTGTGGTGCAGGAAGTGTCGGCGCCGGCCTCAAAAATAAAGTGGAACGAAAAAATAGCTCTAAATCCAGCGTCACTTATGAAGCTAGTGACCACTTACTCTGCAATAAGAGCCCTGGGCCCAACCGCCACCTGGCGTACAGAGATTAGAGGCCCTGAGCCGGTTAACGGAATGATCACAGGAGACGTGGTGGTGGTGGGTGGGGGCGACCCGCGCCTCACTTTTGAAGATTGGGGAAGCCTGCTTCGCGCATTGCGCATCCGTGGCGTTAAAGAGATTCGCGGGAATCTTTTGCTGGACCAAAGCCGGTTTCAAATCAGCCCCCCGGGGGCGGATGAATTTGACCATCAGGGTTATCGCGCTTACAACGCCGCACCTGCCGCCCTATTGGTGGGGTTTCGTGCCATCACCCTCACCCTGAACGTGGCAGACAGTGGGGTTATGGCGTTGCCGAACTTTGATTTGCCAAATGTCCACATTGAGAATCGCTTGCTGCTCAAAAAAAGTAAAACTGGTTTATGTCCTGCGGATTGGAAGTCGGCGCTGACCCAACAGGTGGTGGATAACGGACAGGAGGCCACGATTACTTTAAGCGGGGAACTGGAAGCGAGTTGTGATCAGAAAACCTTGGCCTATAGCGTGCTGACCAACACACGTTTTATTGAAGGCGCCTTCCGTAAAATATGGGGGGAATTGGGTGGCGTTATAAGTGGCACTGTGCAAGAAGGGGTGGTGGCTCCCAATACACCGCTATTGGTCAGTCATGAGTCTCCGCCGTTAATGGCTCTGATTCAAGAAATGAACAAATTCAGCAATAACGTCATGGCGCGCATGCTGTATTTAGACTTGGGATGGTCAGAAAATGCAGGATCAAGCACGCCAGAGACCAGTAAACAGCGTGTACAGAGCCTATTGGCCCACGAAGGTCTGCAATTTCCCGAGTTAATACTGGAAAATGGGGCTGGATTATCACGAAAAGAGCAAATTTCTGCAGAGAACCTCAATAAAATACTGAATAAAGCAGCCAAAAGCCCCTATTGGGCTGAATTTATGGCCTCATTGCCTATTGCAGGGCAGGATGGTACGGCTAAAGCCCATTTGGGCATCGATAATGACCTGGAGGGACGTTTTCATCTTAAAACGGGCAGCCTAGAAGGGGTTAAGGGGTACGCGGGATACGGGCTAACCCATGACGGAAAATGGGTGTCTGTTGTATTTTTGGTCAACCACCCGCAGGCTGGAAACGCAGGCCCGGCGCAGAATGCGCTGCTGCGATGGATAAAAGAGTCTCTGTAACAATAAACTCTTGGACTATTGAAATTCACTGGAGTAAATTTAAGCTATATTTGCCTATTTATAAGGCTAATTTGCGTGGCATTAACATGACAAACCACTCCAAAATTTGGACAGCACCCATTCTGCTCGTGGCATTAAGCCTGGGTAGCGCCTTGGCCTGCGCCGAGTCGGGTGGTTGGTTCTCGGGTATTAGCGCCCTGCCCTTATCTTTGCATGTTGATTCTGGCTCAGGATTTGATGGCGGTACCTTATCCACCAATATTCGCAATGATTCGGCCTTAGCGCGCTCAAACGCCGCAGATTATGCCAACACCCATAGTTTTGTATTAGGAGGCAGTGGCGCTGTTCCTCTCAATTCCCGCTGGAGTCTGACCGGCCGATTGGGTGGGGTCCGTGCCACGGGAGACGTTACCAATAATGCCGCTCTACATGGTTTGGCTGATGTGTTGCCCTACAACCAGTTGGGTTTTGGGATGAAATATGACATCAGCAGTAGTCTGCGTTTGCAAGGGGGCTGGGATCGCTATCAACTGACATCCAATCGCATTAATGGCGATGCTGGAGTAGACCTGCTGTCCCTAGGTCTTAAATACCGCTTCTAAGGTGTTGTTCGCAACAGGTACTCCGCCACCAATCCCATAAATACTGCAGCCCCCAACCAATTGTTGTGCATGAAAGCGTTAAAGCATTGCGCTCGCTCGCGATGGCGAATAAGGGTGTAATGGTAAAGCGCCATTAGTCCCGCCACCAACAGGCCGGCGCAATAGTAAATCCCCAGCCCCTCAATGCGCCCCACCCACATAAGCAGACTTAAGAAAACCCCATAACACAGCATAATGGCCCACACGTCAAAGCGACCAAACAAAATCGCGGAAGAGCGAACGCCTAACGGGATATCCTCGTCACGATCCACCATGGCGTACTCTGTGTCGTAGGCGATGGCCCAGAACATGTTGGCCAACAACAGTACAGCAGCCGACAGGGGTAGGGCATTTGTTTCTGCAGCAAAGGCCATGGGGATACCAAAGCCAAAGGCAATGCCTAAATAAGCCTGAGGAATAGGGAGAAAGCGCTTGGTGAAGGGGTAGGTGCCAGCCAAAAATAGAGCGGGTACTGATAATGCAATGGTGAGCAAGTTGCGCGTGAATACCAATAGCAAGGCCACTGCGCATAAAACAACCACCAGCATCAGCGCCTCCCTAACAGAAACTTCGCCCGTGGCTAAGGGGCGTTCACGGGTACGCGCTACATGCGAATCAATGTTGCGATCAGCCAAATCATTCATCACGCAACCGGCCGAGCGCATCAGCAAGGTGCCCAGCACAAACACCAGCAGGTTCATGAATGAAGGATGTCCGCGGCCAGCAATCCACAAAGCCCATAAAGTGGGCCACAACAAAAGCAGGGTGCCGATGGGTTTATGAAGACGCATTAAGCGCCAGTAGACGTGAAGTCGGTTCATGCGGTTAAAAATTCTTGTCGAGAGAACAGCCAGCGCTGCAGATGAGACTGTGCACCAGCGGGATCTTTGGCAATCCATTGCAGCGCCACAAGGTGCGCCGCATTCATCAACGACTCATCCTCTTCAATGTCGGCAAAACGCAGCAGTGCCGCACCGCTTTGTCGGGCGCCCAAGTATTCACCAGGACCGCGCATCAGTAAATCTTGGCGGGCAATTTCAAAACCATCTGTATTTTCAAAAATCACTTTTAGTCGGACCCGTGCCGTTTCTGATAAAGGAGGATGATACAACAGCACACAATACCCCTGAGCAGAGCCACGTCCTACACGGCCCCGTAATTGATGCAGTTGCGCCAATCCCATACGCTCGGCATGTTCAATCACCATAACTGAAGCATTGGCCACATCCACGCCCACTTCAATGACCGTGGTGGCCACCAGCACTTGCAGTCGGCCCTCGGCAAAGTCGTGCATGGCAGTTGCTTTTTCATCAGCGGACAAACGGCCGTGAATAAGGCCCACGCTCAAATCTGGAAAAATACTGCTGATGCGATCAAAGGTTTCTAATGCGGTGCGCAGCTGCAAGGCTTCCGATTCTTCAATTAATGGGCAAACCCAATACGCTTGCCCACCTTGTTCGCAGGACTCACGAATGCGCGAAATGACTTCATCGCGACGCGAATCATCAATCAGCTTGGTTAGAATAGGAATGCGCCCTTGCGGCAGCTCGTCAATAATGGACACATCCAAGTCGGCAAAGTAGCTCATACTCAAGGTGCGTGGAATAGGGGTGGCGCTCATCATAAGTTGATGTGGGTGACGTCCGCCTGCCGACAGTGCCTTGTTGCGTAAAGCCAAGCGCTGTTCTACACCAAAGCGATGTTGTTCATCGATAATGACCAACCCTAATTTAGAAAACCGAACTGACTCTTGAATAAGTGCGTGGGTGCCGATGACCAATTGTGCACGGCCAGAAGCAATGTGTTCCAACGCCGTAGCACGCACGCTTTTACGCAGGCGACCAGTCAGCCAAGTGGTGGTAAGGCCTAAGGGTAACAAGAGTTGTTCAATTTTTCTAAAATGTTGCTCGGCTAATATCTCTGTGGGTGCCATGAGCGTTGCTTGAAAACCTGCATCAATGGCGCGTAAACAAGCCAACGCCGCCACAACGGTTTTGCCGCTGCCCACATCCCCTTGCAACAGACGGTGCATGGGAAATGATCGCGCCAGATCAGATTCAATTTCTTGAAAGACGCGTTTCTGTGCGCGAGTCAGCTTAAAAGGTAGGCCAGACAAAAATTGTTTTTGCCGTTGGCCGGGCCCTAGCAGAGGTGGGGCCTTGCGGGACTCTCGTTCATTAATATGCAAGCGCATAGAAATTTGCTGTGCCAATAATTCATCAAATTTTAATCGTTGCCACGCGGGGTGTTTGCGATGTTCTAGGCTGGCATGAGAGATGTTGGCGGGAGGGTTGTGCAGCAAGCGTACACTTTCTTCAAAGGGCGCTAAATTCAAATACTGACGTACCGCGTCATTTAATGTGTCTGTAAGATTGGCCGCGGTCAAGGCCTTTTCAATGGCGCGACGTAGGCTGGTTTGTGAGAGGCCAGCCGTGGTGGGGTAGATGGGTGTAAGCGAATCTGCCAGCGGCACATCCGTTGTCAATAGGCGATATTTAGGGTGAATCATTTCGGGCCCCAAATAACCCTGACGCAATTCACCCAATAGACGTAACTTAGTTCCCGCTGCCAACTGCTTTACTTGGCTGCCGTAAAAGTTAAGAAAGCGAAGAGTAATTTCACCTGTGGTATCGCGCACGCGCACCAACAACATGCGCCGTGGACGGTATTGAATGTCGGCGCTTACTACTTCCGCCTCTACACATGCCGAAACGCCTAGGGTTAAATGATCGATGGTCACTACGCGTGTTTCGTCGTCGTAGCGCAGCGGCAAATGCAGTACCAAATCGAAAACCGTGCGGATTCCCATCTTGTTTAGATGGGCTGTTACGGTGGGTGTTAGCCCCAAAGTGTTAAGGGGCAACATACAACTGTTAGACACTCAATACCATGATGGCATCCATTTCAATTAATGCACCGCGCGGTAACGATGCAACACCCACAACCGCGCGGGCAGGGTAGGGCGCTGTAAAGCTGGCAGCCATAGCATCATTGACTTTAGAAAAATGAGCTAAGTCGGTAAGATATACCGTCACCCGCACCAAATCTGAAAACCGCCCACTCGCAGCCTCTGTTACCGCCTGGAGATTAAGCAGCACTTGTTTGATTTGCGCTTCAATACCATCAACCAAAGTCATGGTAGCGGGATCTAGACCAATCTGGCCAGAGAGGTATACTGTATTACCCACACGGACCGCTTGCGAGTAAGTGCCGATAGCGGCGGGAGCGTAAGGAGTGGAAATAATAATTTTATTCATGTTGTTCCTTGAAAAATTAATTTTGAACGCGGGTAATTCGCACCACTTCAGGAATTTCTCGTAAGTGGTGCAGCAAGGTCGCCAAGTGTGAGCGGTCTTTCACCTGAACAGTAAAATTGATTTCAGTATAAGCGCCATCCGGTTTGGCAATACTGACACTGTCGATGTTGGATTGCGCCTCTGAGATGGCAGAGGCTACAATCGCCAACACGCCGCGCCGGTTGACCACCATCAATTTAATGGCCACATCAAATAGTTTTCCAGTGTCATTTTCCCATTCCACATCCACCCATTTGTCGGGGTCGGTACGAAATTGGCGAATGGCGCGACAATCTTGCGTGTGAATCATAAGCCCTTGGCCTTTTTTGATAATGCCAATAATGGGGTCGCCTGGAATAGGGCGGCAACAATGAGCAAATTGAATAGCAACGCCCTCGCTGCCGCGAATGGTGATAGAGCCCAAACCTTCTTGAGACTGTATGTCCGAGCGTGATAATAGTCCACGCGCCACCACAATATTTAAGCGACGCCCTAAGCCAATCTCTTCTAATACCTCATCACGCGTCTTACTGCGATCACCTTTTAGGAACAATTCCCACTGCGCGTCTTTAATGTCGTGTGGCGATACATGCAATGCACGCAGTGCTTGGTTAAGAAGGCGTTGTCCCAGAACAATCGATTCATCGGCCAGCATAGTGCGCAAATAATGGCGAATTTTAGAACGCGCTTTGGCGGTAACTGCGTAATTTAGCCAAGCCGGATTAGGCGCTGCGTTTTCAGCAGTAATGATTTCCACGCGGTCGCCATTAGTTAGAATGGTACGTAAGGGTGACAGCTCGTTATTAATTTTTGCAGCGACGCAACGATTGCCTATATCAGTGTGTACGTCATAAGCAAAATCTACTGGCGTCGAGCCACGGGGTAAAGATTTTATGGTTCCCTTAGGGGTAAACACATAGACCGCGTCAGGGAATAGGTCCACTTTAAGGTGTTCAAGAAATTCTACCGCATCACCGCTTTCAGTTTGCATTTCCAAAAGCGACTGTAGCCATTGGTGGGTTTTTTGCTGCACATCGCTTAAGGGGGTGTCAGATGATTTATACAGCCAATGGGACGCCACGCCGGCCTCGGCAATTTTATGCATGTCGTGCGTGCGAATCTGAATTTCAATGGGCGTGCCAAAGGGGCCGAATAATGTGGTGTGCAGCGATTGATAGCCATTGGATTTGGGCAGGGCAATGTAGTCTTTAAATTTTCCGGGAAAGGGTTTGTAAAAAGTGTGTAAGGCGCCCAAGGCCAGATAACAATGGGCCACATCTTTAACTAAAATCCGAAATCCATAAATGTCGAGCACTTCAGAAAAAGACAATGACTTGCCCAACATCTTGTTGTAGATGCTGGAAATATTTTTTTCGCGTCCCGTAATGACGGCTTCCACCCCAAACGATTCTAAGCGTTGCGTCAGGGCTGATAAAATTTTACTGACTACCTCGCGACGATTTCCACGAGCAGCCTTGATGGCTTTAGACAGCACTTGGTAGCGATTGGGAAAAAGGTAGCGGAAACAGAGATCTTGCATTTCTTGGAAGACAGCATGCAAACCCAGACGGTTGGCGATGGGGCCATAAATATCCAGCGTCTCACGGGCGATACGCCGTTGCCGGCCTTCGTCCATGGCCTCTAATGTGCGCATGTTGTGCAGACGATCGGCCAACTTGATCAGGATGACGCGTACATCGCGCGCCATGGCCAATAGCATCTTGCGGAAATTTTCTGCCTGCGCTTGTTGCTCGGTCTGAAATTCGAGGCGGTCTAGCTTACTAACCCCTTCAACCAGTTCGCTTACAGCTTTGCCAAATTGCTGGGCAATCTCGTTGGAGGTGGTGTGGGTATCTTCTACCGTGTCATGTAAAAGCGCGGCCATTAGCGCCTGCGCATCCAAATGCCACTCGGCCAGAATGGTGGCCACCAGAAGTGGATGGGTAATGTAGGGTTCGCCGCTTTTACGCAACTGCCCATGATGAGCGGTTGCAGCCACAGCAAAAGCGCGTTCCAATAACTGTATGTCCTCCCCTTTAAGGTAGGTGGCCGCGACCCCTATCAACGTAGCCGGTGAAACGGCTGAGAATGCTAGGGCCGGGGCATGAGGGGGCACAGGGGGGATGGCTTAAACGGGTACCTTGTTGAGGATATCAAGACCAATCTTGCCTGCGGCAATTTCTCGCAATGCAATCACAGTGGGCTTGTCCTTGTTGGCCTCCACCAGAGGGGTGGTGCCTGAGGCGATTTGCCGGGCACGGTAAGTGGCCGCTAAGGTCAATTCGAAGCGGTTCTGGATGGATTGTAATGCGTCATCTACGGTAATACGGGCCATGGGGAAACCTTCAACTAGGGGGGTTAACGAAACAAATCGGCGTAGCGGGGCAATTGTCGAGCGCGACGGCAGCGCTGGGCGCGAACAATCGCAGTCAGGTCTTTGGCCGCTTCGGCGAACTCATTGTTAATAATAGCATAATCAAACTCATTCTCATGGCTCAAGTCTTCTTGGGCCAATGAGAGGCGGTATTCCATAACTTCTTTAGAATCTTTGCCACGCGTCATGAGGCGCTGACGCAAAGATCCCATGGAAGGGGGCAGTATAAAAATACTGACGGCATCGGCAAATAAGGCGCGTACCTGGCGCGCCCCTTGCCAATCAATTTCTAAGACCACATCCCGCCCGGACTTAAGGGTGGCGCGAATGGTGGCCGAAGAAGTGCCGTAGCGATTGCCATACACTTCAGCCGATTCTAAAAATTCACCAGCGGTTTGCATGGCGGTGAAGGTGTCGTGAGAAACAAAATGATATTCTCGGCCATCAACTTCGCCCTCGCGCGGTGGGCGAGTGGTATGCGATACCGACAGGCTAATGCGTGGGTCGGCTGCCACTAAAGCAGCCACCAAACTGGATTTACCCGCACCAGAGGGCGCCGTGACGATGAAGACTTGTCCGTTCATTCGAGGTTTTGTATTTGTTCACGCATTTGTTCAATTAAGCCCTTCATGTCCATTGAGGCACGGGACACGTTGCTCGCCACCGATTTTGAGCCCAAGGTATTGGCTTCTCGATTGAGCTCTTGCATTAAAAAGTCTAGACGTTTTCCTACTGCACCGCCACCGTTGAGAATGCGACGCACCTCGTCTAAATGCACTTTAAGGCGAGAAAGCTCTTCTTCAACGTCGGTTTTAGCGGCAAACAGCACCACTTCTTGGCGCACCCGGTCTTCATCATCGCTGCCCAACGCATCGCGCATGCGCGAGGCCAAGCGTTCTTGAAAGGCAGCCACCAAAGCAGGAATCTGCGGCGCAACCGTATTCGCCAATTGTTGGAGCGCGTCTACACGTTCCAATAAAAACTCTTTTAGCTTGGCGCCTTCACGTGCACGCGCATCGTTTAATTGACCCACAACGGTTTCGGCCAAAACGGCGCAATCGGCGTCGATGGATTGCTCGGGAGTAGATTGAGTATTAAACACGCCAGGCCAGCGCAGAATATCGCCCACGGAGAGGGGGGTGGCGTCGGGGAACACTTCTTGGATGATGGCGCTGGACTCGCGCAGGCGCTCCAGAGCGCTGATATCCAGTGGAGCCACTGCCGCGGACACGGTTTCAGGTTGGCGCCATTCAATGCGGCAATCCACTTTGCCGCGTTGGAGGCGGGCACTAATACGCTCGCGCAACAGGGGCTCTAGCATGCGCAGTGCATCGGGCATGCGAAAAGAAATTTCGAGATAGCGATGGTTGACGGTTTTAAGCTCCAACGCCAGGGTGCCATAAGACAGATCCTGGGTTGCTGCTGCGAAGCCGGTCATGCTGTAAACAATAGACACCATGGTAGGTTCATATACAGTTCTTGATGCCTTATGATACCCCAGTTAAAGGGCTAAAGGCGGTAAACTGCGCGTCTACAACCCCCCACTCTCCGTATTCATAAAGGATTTGCCATGCGCCCCAGCCACCGTCTCCCCAATCAATTGCGCCCGGTTCGCTTTACTCGCGGCTTTACCCACCATGCGGAAGGATCCGTATTGGTGGAGTTTGGCCATACGCGCGTGCTGTGCACTGCCAGTGTAGAAGAGAAGGTCCCCAGTTTTTTGAAAGGGCAAAGCCAGGGTTGGGTAACAGCGGAATACGGCATGTTGCCGCGCGCCACCCATACGCGCAGCAAGCGTGAGGCTGTATCGGGAAAGCAATCGGGCCGCACACAAGAAATTCAACGCCTCATCGGCCGTTCCTTGCGCGCCATGATTGATCTTAGCTTATTAGGTGAACGCACCCTGCAAGTGGATTGCGATGTGTTGCAAGCCGATGGAGGTACACGCACGGCCAGTATTACCGGCGCCACTTTGGCCGTGAGCGACGCCATCAGCCATTTGATAGCGCAGGGGTTGCTAACCCAGTCACCTATTCTGCAACCCATGGCTGCCATTTCAGTGGGGATGTATAAAGGCGTTCCGGTGCTCGATTTGGATTACGACGAAGATTCGGCCTGCGATACGGATATGAATGTGGTAATGACCGGTGACGGACGCTTTGTGGAAGTTCAGGGCACAGCAGAAGGCGTGCCTTTTGGGCGTGCGGAAATGGATGCATTGCTTGATTTGGCCGCGCAGGGCTGTGGGCAATTGTTTGACTTGCAACGCGCAGCCTTGGCCACAGCGCGTCCATGAAACAATTATTATTAGCAAGCGGCAATGCCGGCAAGCTAAAAGAATTTCAGGCCCTGTTGGCGCCGCTGCAATGGGATGTTATTCCGCAACAGGCATTGGGTATTCCCGAAGCGCCCGAGCCGCACATGACATTTGTGGAGAACGCCTTGGCCAAAGCACGTCATGCGGCGCAATTGGGAAAATTACCCGCCTTGGCCGATGATTCTGGAATTTGTGTAGAAGCTTTAGGCGGTGCGCCAGGGGTTATTTCCGCGCATTACGCCGGATTTCCGCGCTCCGATCAGCGCAACAATGAAAAATTAGTGCAAGCATTGCAACAATGTTCTAACCGTCGCGCTCACTATTATTGCGTATTGGTATTGGTGCGTTCTGCGCAGGATCCCGAGCCGCTCATCGCAGAGGGGCGTTGGTACGGTGAAGTGGTTCTTACGCCACAAGGCGAGGGCGGATTTGGTTACGACCCTTATTTTTATCTACCCGAATTCTCACGCACTGCAGCGCAATTAATCGCCTCAGAAAAAAATAGCGTTAGTCACCGTGCGCAGGCCTTGCAGCAATTATTGCAACGCTTGCGCGCTGAGCAATCCAGCGCCTAATGATGAGTCAAGCCATGGGCATGCCCGGCGTTGAGTTGACAGCCCCTCCACCATTATCTGTGTATGTGCATATTCCTTGGTGCGTTCGCAAATGCCCGTACTGCGATTTCAATTCTCATGAGGCCAGCGGTGAGCTGCCAGAAGCGCGTTATATAGCCGCTTTAGTGGCTGATTTGGAATCAGCATTGCCACAGGTGTGGGGACGCACTGTGCAATCCGTATTTTTGGGCGGCGGCACACCCAGCTTGCTTTCTGAAAAAGGATTAGACGACTTGCTGGTGGCGCTGCGCGCCCGATTACAATTGGCTCCCAACGCTGAAATAACCATGGAGGCCAATCCGGGCACTTTTGAGCAAGCGCGCTTTAAGGCCTACGCAAAAGCAGGCGTTAACCGCCTATCCATCGGGGTGCAAAGCTTTAATTCGCAACACCTAAAAGCTTTAGGCCGCATTCATGATGGCGATACCGCGCGCCGCGCCATCGAAATGGCCGCTCAGTATTTCGCTAATTTTAATCTGGACCTGATGTACGGCCTGCCCGATCAAACCAGTGCCCAGGCTTTGCGGGACATTGAAACAGCGTTGAGCTATCAACCCCATCATTTGTCCTGTTATCAACTAACACTAGAACCACACACAGCGTTTTACAACCACCCCCCCACTTTGCCCGATGGTGATGCGGTGGCGCAATTAGGCGAGTTGATCGAGACCCGGTTAAGCGAGGCGGGTTACGCGCATTACGAAACATCCGCCTTCGCACAGCCTGGTTACCGTTGTGCGCATAACCTTAATTATTGGACTTTTGGCGACTACTTAGGACTTGGTGCGGGTGCTCATGGCAAGTTATCAAGCGCCAAAAGCATTGCACGACAGATGCGCCACAAAAATCCTCAGGCCTACATGAAGGCCATGGAAGCGGGTAACGCCATTCAAGAACGGCATGAAGTGACCGCGGCCGAACTCCCCTTTGAATTTATGATGAACGCTTTACGCTTATGCGAAGGCATTCCAGTGAATTTATTTGAGCAACGCACGGGGCTATCATTTGCTGTGCTCAGCCAATATTTACAACAAGCAGAACAGCGCGGACTGATTACGCGCGATTTTCGGTGGCTTAAACCCACACAATTAGGACAACGTTTTTTGAATGATTTATTGCAAATCTTCCTGCCTAATAAGGACTAAATCTTGTCCGTACTCTTATTAAAACCCTCGCCGCTCTTTCTGGTCCTTGCGCGCAGTTCGTTGGGTTGGGTTGCGGTGGTGGCAAGCAGCAAAGGGTTGCGCTGGATTACCTTGCAAGCCACCCGTGCCGGCGCCAAGGTTGCGGTATCTGAGCGCTTTGGCGATAACCTTGAGGAACTCTCAACGAAAGCGTGCCACAAAAATACGCATCCTCTGGCGCTTAAGATACTCAATTGGGTTAACGTGGTTGTGAGACGTGTAGAAAATCCTGCGCAGTACGAGCCCTGTCCATTGGATATTGAAGGCACCGCATTTCAGCGTTCGGTGTGGGCTGTGTTGCAGAAGATTCCAGCAGGGTCAGTGTTGAGATATGTGGATGTTGCGCGGCAGGTGGGGCGACCACGTGCGGCCCGTGCTGTAGGTAATGCCTGTGGGGCCAACCCTGTTGCGTTTATCATTCCATGTCACCGTGTAGTGGCCAGCGATGGTAGTTTAGGAGGATTTGGTTTGGGTGTAGCGATTAAGATGGCATTGCTTGCGCGCGAAGGGATCCGACTTTAGCGCTTTTCAAACACCAAGTCCCATACCCCATGCCCCAACTTTAAGCCACGCCGTTCAAATTTAGTTAGTGGGCGGTAATCCGGGCGCGCGGCGTAATCAGCTGCTGTATTGCATAGCTGCGGCTCAGTACTCAACACCTGTAGCATATGCTGCGCGTAGTCTTTCCAGTCAGTGGCCAAATGAATGCGTGCGCCGCTTTTTAGACGGCTGGCCAAGAGGCGGACAAAATCAGGCTGAATCAGCCGACGCTTATGGTGACGCGCTTTGGGCCATGGGTCGGCAAAGAAAATATGTGCGCCATCTAAGGATTCATTGGCGATCATTTCGCGCAACACTTCCACAGCATCGTGGTTCATGACGCGAATGTTGGTGACTGCGGATTCATCTATTATTTTAAGCAAATTGCCAATGCCGGGTGTGTGCACATCAATGGCCAAGAAGTTTTTTTCAGGCATCTGTTGCGCAATAACAAAGGTGGTCTCTCCCATGCCAAAGCCAATTTCTAGAATGGTAGGAGCCGTACGACCAAATACTTGATCGAGGGAGATACCCTGTGTGCTGACTGTAAAAGCCAGGCCCCAGCGTGGCATGAGTTGTTCTAAGGCGCGCGCTTGCGCGTTGGAGAGGCGCCCTTGGCGTAAGACAAAACTGCGTATGGGCCGATGAGAAACGTCGCTCAAGAAATAAGCCCAGAAGCGGGAGAGCTGGGGCTGGCCTGATATAATTTTTTGGGCATGCGCCTTGCTAAAAAGGCTTCACGGCCTGCTTCCACCGCCTTTTTCATGGCTGATGCCATGAGCGCGGGATGTTGTGATTGGGCAATGGCAGTATTCATCAGAACACCCGCACAGCCCAATTCCATGGCGATAGCGGCGTCGGATGCTGTGCCCACTCCCGCATCCACAATAACGGGCACCTGTGCATTGTCGATAATGATGCTGAGGTTCCATGGATTTAAAATACCCATGCCCGAGCCAATTAGCGAAGCCAAGGGCATTACGGCCACACAACCTATTTCTTCTAATTGTTTGGCTATGATGGGGTCATCGCTGCAATACACCATGACATTAAAGCCATCCGCCACCAGAGTTTTGGCTGCGTTTATGGTTTCAACCATATTGGGAAAAAGTGTTTTCGGGTCGCCCAGTACTTCTAGTTTCACCAACTTATGGCCGTCCAGAAGTTCGCGCGCCAAGCGCAATGTGCGTACAGCGTCTTCGGCGCTGTAACACCCTGCCGTGTTCGGCAGTAGGGTGTAGCGACTGGGTGAAATGAAGTCCAGTAAATTGGGCTGTCCCAGCTCTTGGCCAATATTGGTGCGGCGAATGGCCACTGTGACAATTTCAGCCCCGCTGGCTTCAATGGCCAAACGGGTTTGCTCGAAGTCGGCATATTTTCCGGTGCCCACCAGCAAGCGGGAGCCGTAGGGTTTACCAGCGATTAAAAGAGGGTCATGGGTCATGGTTTAAGCTCCTTAACCTCCGCCCACGGCAACCACAATTTCTACATGGTCGCCGGCATTAAGGGTGGTGGTATCAAATTGACTGCGGGGAATAATTTCGCCATTGCGCTCTACGGCAATACGCCGTGCCGCCAGTTTTAGATGCGTCAACATCTCAGACACGGTGGGCGCGCGGGTAAATGAATGGCTTTGGCCATTAATGGTCAGTGAAATCACGAGTGCGAGGGCCTCTATAGAGATTCATTTTAGCATGGGCCATGCCATCGGCTATTGGGAGATGGGCGCAAATTAGCGTAAACTGCCCCACTCGGGCGGGTGTAGCTCAATGGCAGAGCAGAAGCTTCCCATGCTTACGACGAGGGTTCGATTCCCTTCACCCGCTCCAAATCGCACGATGAATATGCCCACATTTGACCAAATCGTTATTGCCTGGCAGAAGCAGGCTGGACGCCATGATTTGCCTTGGCAAAACACCCGCGATCCATACTCCATTTGGGTGTCCGAGGTCATGCTGCAGCAAACCCAGGTGGCCAGCGTTATCCCTTATTTTGAACGCTTCATGGCACGCTTTCCCAATATTAAAGCTTTGGCCCAAGCCAGCGAAGAGGATGTTCTGACCCTTTGGTCGGGGTTGGGGTATTACGCCCGCGGACGTAACTTGCAGCGTGCGGCACAGCAGATCATGGCGCAACATGGCGGCATATTTCCCCGTCATTTCAACCATATTCTGGAGCTACCCGGGGTGGGGCGCTCCACATCGGGCGCCATTGCGGTGTTTGCATGGGGCGAAGCACATCCTATTTTGGATGGCAACGTAAAAAGAGTGCTGGCGCGGGTGTTTGCTTTGCCCGGTTATCCCGGCACACCCATTGTGGCGGCGTTGTTTTGGGAAAGGGCCAATCAACTTCTGCCCAATAGAGATCTTGAGGCTTACACCCAAGGGTTAATGGATATCGGCGCCACTGTATGCACGCAACGCAATCCCAAATGTGAGGTTTGCCCGCTTAAGTTAGCGTGCGAGGCCCATACCCTTCAAGCCATTAACAAATACCCCGAAAGTAAGCCGCGTAGCGGGGTCAGACCCCAAAAAGAATTTCAGATGTTGCTGGTTTTTAACGGCCGCTCATTGCTGTTGGAGCGGCGTCCGGCCAAAGGTATTTGGGCAGGGTTATGGTGCTTCCCTGAGGCAGAAACGCATGAGGATCCTGTGACGGTTCTTAAAATGCGTTGGGGCGTTCAAACCCAACTGGTGGACATATTACCAGTGGTGCGTCACGCACTAACACATCGTCAGTTGATTATGACGCCATGCAGACTCACGGCCATCGGGCGCGCATTGCCTGCAGGTTTATTGTGGATGGATGTGGAAGATATTGCAGGGGCCGCCGTGCCGGTGCCGGTGAGAAAAATTATAAAGCTATTGGGTTAATTCGCGGTGTATAACGCGTACAGGCTGATCGGCGTCAAAAGATTTGGCCAGCACTTCCGCAAAATACACTGAGCGGTGTTGGCCACCAGTGCATCCTATGGCAATGGTGAGAGCGGTTCGGTTATCGCGCATAAAGTCCGGCAGCCAACGCGCTACAAATTGCCGAATGTCATCCACCATGCGACGCGTTATCTGCAATCCTTCTAGAAATTGGATAATTTCAGGGTCTTTTCCGGTAAGGGGGCGTAGCTTGGGGTCATAGAAAGGATTTGGGATGCAGCGCACATCAAATACAAAATCAGCGTCCAAGGGGATGCCGTGCTTAAACCCAAAAGATTCAAAAAATAATGTTAGATGATTGGCGTTGAGTTGCACAAAATCACGTACCCAGGCACGTAGGGTATTGGGAGATACGTGGCTGGTATCCATGCGATGCCCCATTTCAACCACGTTTTCTAACAAAGCACGTTCATAAGCAATACATTCGGCAATTGAACGGTGACCGTCAGACAATGGATGGGGACGGCGGGTTTCAGAGAAACGGCGCAGCAGGTCTTGGTCGGTAGAATCAAGAAACAGTAAGCGCACATCAGGCAGCAGAACGCGAAGCGCTGTAATAATTTCTGGCAACTCTTTTACATTACCGCCACCACGGGCATCTAAGGTTAGCGCGATATGCCCCTCACCACGTTTGAGCAGCTCTTCAATAACGCCCACCACAGAATTTAGCGGCAGATTATCCATAGAAAAATAACCCGCATCCTCCAACGCCCGCAAGGCCACTGTTTTGCCCGAGCCCGCCATACCGGTAATGAGGATAATTTGCGGTGCTGAGGAGGGGTTCGGGCTCATGGCTTAGTCGCTCGCTTCGGAATCAGGCAACAGTTGTTCTTGAGCCATAAATTCTTCCTGACGTTGAATGAATTGTTCGGTGCTGTCTACGCCCCGTTGCGCCAAAATGAAATTGCGTGTGGCCGCTTCTACCAACACCGCCAAGTTGCGACCAATGGCCACCGGCAAAACAAACTTAGGCACATCCAACCCTAAAATGTTTTGCGTGCGCGTCTTGGCGGGCAAACGCTCCATGGTGGCCATATCACCATCGGGCAGGCGTTCCAGATGGACGATTAATTTAAGATTTTTGCGCGGCCGTACTGCAGTCTCGCCAAAAATAGAGCGAATGTTAATCAGCCCTAAGCCGCGCACTTCAAGAAAGTCGCGCAACAAGGGTGGGCAGCGTCCTTGTAATGTTTCAGGCCCAATGCGGTAGAGCTCCACCACGTCATCAGCCACCAGCCCATGGCCGCGCGTAATGAGCTCTAAGGCCAACTCGCTTTTGCCGACCGCAGAGTCACCGGTAATCAACACGCCTACCTCTAAAATAACCATGAACACACCATGCATGGTGATTTCTTCAGCCAATTCTTGGCTAAGATAATGCCGCAAAATATTAATCAAGGTGGCGCTGGGGACGGGGGATCCTATAATGGATACTCCGTGAATCTCCGCAGCTTCGCCTAATGAGGGCGGCATGACGCCGTCGTCGGCTACGATAATGGCCGCTAAATCATCGCAGAAAATATTATCAAAGGCGCGCTTTAAGGCTGCACCACTTAATCCCTGTAAGTAATTAATTTCCATCTGCCCCAACACTTGGAAGCGATGAGGGTGGGTAAGGTTTAAGTGGGCAATAATGCCGGCACGCGGGTCAGTCAAGCTGCCCACAGGTGCTGCGCGTTGACAACCGTGACGGGCGGCCAACCATTGCAATTCCAACTTATCGCGGTTTTCGTTAAAGAGACGCTGTACGCTGACGTCGGGCATTGGGGGACCATTGACTCAAAAGTGAATAAGCAGACGACACATCGGCTACGGTTAACAATTGGCTGCGCAACTCCATGTCGCTAAACATTTCAGCAATTTCACCCAGTAGCTTTAAATGTTGTTCATTGGCATGTGCCGGCACCAATAAGGCAAATGCAATTTTAACCGGTTGACCGTCGGGGGACTCAAAAGGAATGGCATCGCTTATGCGGATAAAAGCACAGAGCGTTTCTCGCAAACCCTTAAGCCGGCCATGGGGTAAGGCAAAACCATGCCCCAGGCCGGTGGACCCCAGTTTTTCTCGGTTAAAAAGTGCGTCAAACACTTGGCTACGAGAAATATGGTCTTGGTTTTCAAACAGAATGCCGATTTGCTCAAACAACCTCTTCTTGCTGGTGATATCCGCATCCAGAAGAATATGATCGGGCTTCAGTAGTTTTTGAAAGGTTTCCATAACGCCAGCGGGTTTACTCTTCTACGTGATGGCGAATGGTTTCAGCGCTGCGTGACTCATGTTGTTTTTCTTTGTGCCGAATAATTTGGCGATCCAGCGTGTGCGACATTTCATCAATCGCAGCATACATATCGGCATTGGTGGCTTCAACAAAAATATCCTTGCCATTGACGTGCACATTGGCTTCCACATGTTGCCGCATTTTTTCAACACGCAAAACAATATTAATTTCAATGAGATCGTCAAAATGGCGTTTGATGCGAACCATTTTTTCCAATACATATTCGCGAATTGCGGGAGTAATTTCGATATGTTGCCCAGTAACCATGACGTTCATTTTATTGCTCCTTCCTGAATTTACAGCGTTTTTCGCTGACTGGCTGGATAAATCTGCAAGGCATCACGGTATTTGGCCACCGTGCGTCGGGCTACTACTATGCCCTGACTTCCCAGAATATCCGAAATTCGACTGTCAGACAGCGGTTTATGATGATCCTCTGCATCCACCAGTTGGCGGATCAGGGCGCGGATGGCGGTGGATGATGCGCCACCTCCGGACTCTGTACTGACGTGACTGCTGAAAAAATATTTCAATTCAAAGATACCGCGTGGAGTCAGCATGTATTTTTGGGTAGTGACACGTGAAATGGTGGATTCATGCAACCCTACTGTATCGGCAATTTCACGCAACACCAAAGGCCGCATGGCCACCTCGCCATGATCAAAGAAATGGTGCTGGCGATCTACTACTGCCTGAGACACGCGCAAGATGGTGTCAAAGCGTTGCTGCACGTTTTTAATTAGCCAACGGGCTTCTTGCAATTGACCGGAGAGTTGGCCGTTGGGGTCACGCCCGCTTTGCAATAAATCCGCATACAGTTTATTAATGCGTAGCCGTGGCATGGCGTCTTGGTTTAATACCGCAGTCCATTTGCCCCTGGTTTTTTTAATCACCACATCGGGCACCACGTAGCGCGTTTCAATCGGAACAAAATCAGCGCCCGGTTTGGGGTTAAGTTGAGTAATGAGCTTGCTGGCCTGACGCAGCGCATCATCATCGGCCCCCACCGCTTTTTTAAGCCGTGCAAAATCGTGACTACCCAAGAGCGGCAAATAATCGCGTGCAATACGCACGGCCATATCACGTCCGGGCGTTAGCTCTGGCAAAATCAGTAATTGCAACGTTAAGCATTCAGCCAAATTGCGTGCCCCGATACCGGGCGGGTCGAGCGATTGCAGCAAGCTTAAACTCACGTGCAGTTCATCCGCTTCAACAGCCAACGACTCGGGGTAAATAGTTAAAACATCCTCAAGAGGCATTTGCAAATAACCATCGTCATCGAGTTGAGCAATGAGTTGAGATACCAATTGGTGATCACGTTCGCTAAGACTCATCAGTCTTAGCTGAGAAGAAAGGTAATCCACTAAGGTGATGGGTGCTGAAGCTTGCTGTCCAAACTCACTGTCATCATCTCCCTCGTGCCATTTGCTGGCTTGAGAATCGGGAGCCCAATTGTCAGCGGGGTTCCATTCTGTAGGCTCATCATTTCCCGCAGGAGCCTCTACCCCTTCCGGGGCGAGAGTGACAGCAGAACGCGGTGCTGTGTTTTCTTCAACTGTCTCCTCGCGCTCTAACAGCGGGTTTTCCATTAAAAATTTTTCCAGCTCGGAATTAAGGTCGAGCGTGGAGAGCTGCAACAGTCTGATGGACTGCTGAAGTTGCGGGGTTAGGGCCAGATGCTGAGAAAGCCTGAGTTGTAGATTGGCTTTCATGATTTATAGTTTGAAATGCTCACCCAAGTAGACCTTGCGCACGCTCTCATTGTTGATGATGTCTTCGGGTTTTCCGGCGGCCAACACCGAGCCTTGGTTAATGATGTAGGCGCGGTCGCAGATGCCCAGCGTTTCGCGCACATTGTGATCGGTGATTAAAACACCAATGCCGCGTTCTTTTAAAAAACGAATAATTTGTTGAATATCCATGACTGCAATGGGGTCCACTCCGGCAAAAGGCTCATCCAGCAAAATGAAGCGTGGTCGTGTGGCTAAGGCACGTGCAATTTCTACGCGTCGGCGCTCGCCTCCGGAAAGACTGATGGCGGAGTTATTTCGTAAGTGGCTAATATGTAAATCATCCAGCAGCAGTGCTAATTCTTGCTGACACTCTTGCTCTGATAGTTTGCGTAATTGCAGAACAGCTAAAATATTTTCAGATACTGTCATGCGCCGAAAAATGGACGCTTCTTGCGGCAGATAAGACAACCCCAGTTCGGAGCGGCGGTGAATGGGCAGCAAACTAATGCGCGTGCCATCCAAAAAAATGTTGCCATCATCCAAAGGGATGAGACCCACTATCATATAGAAACAAGTGGTTTTGCCGGCTCCATTGGGACCCAACAAACCCACTACTTCGCCGTTGTCTACGGAAAGTGAAACATCGTGCACCACTGTGCGCGAACGATAGCGTTTTAGCAGATGCTCTACACGGAGCTGACTCATGGCGAGGTTCGGTTGTCTTGTTTAAGAACCTGCGGCGTAGGCCGTTCAGGTGCTGCAGCGGTATCGGCTTTGTCGTGTTGAGGCTGCAAAATAACATGTACTCGGCCTGAAGATGCGTTGGGTGCAGCGGCTGGTGCAGCCGTTCCATGACCTTGCATAAATTCAGTTTTCATATCATAGGCCAGATAATTGCCACGAATTTCATCTTTATTGCGACGCACCAAAGCCTTTTCAAATAGTTCTATACGTTCAATTTTTCCATCGTATTCTGCGTGCTGTGCCACACCATCCACCCATTCATTCAAGCCTTCACGTTTTTGCCGAAAGGTTACCGGCGAGCCATAGGCGGAGGCATATTTAAACCCTGCGTTATCTTCACGTACCGTCATGTGGTCTGCGGTTAAGCGAATAGTGCCTTGCGTCAGAATCACTTGACCTTCAAAGTATGTTAATTTTCTATTGTCGTCAGCGGTCATTTTATTGGATTCAATATTGATAGGCTTATCGCGATCCGCCAGTTCGGCGTGAACGCTAATGGCAGCGAAGAGGGACAGCACTAGAAATACTCTAGCGCTGACGAGGTGTTTTGTAGATAACATGCGCACGGGTAAATTCAGCAATTTTCGTTTTATCGTTGACGACCATGGTTAATGCCGTCAGTGTGTTTAAGCCGTAATCAATTGTGACGGGTTGATTGGTTTCGGCAATACCACGGTCTGGTTGTACTTTTAGCCATGAGGTATGCAGCACGGCACCAGACTGATCTTTTCTGGCATCGCGCGTCACCACCACATTACCTGAAAAGATCACTTCATCCTGAGGGGTTGATCGCACCGCTTGTTGGGAACGAATCACCACTGTGGGCACACCAGGCTCGTAAGATGCAAAAACAACTTCATCGAAGTAAGAAGTATCATCATCTGGGTAATGTATCATTTTACGCGCGCTTAAAGTGTAGCGAATTTCCCCGTTTTCACCCAACTGACGTGATGCAAAACGCTCCATAATGAGATCGGGGTCATGCGCCACAACCCGACCCGTCAACAGATGACTGCTCTCTACTACCCGCCACAGCCAACCACTGACCATGGCCAGCAACAGCACCACCAGTATAGGCATCCACGATTCTAAATTAGGACTTAGTCTTGCCATGGCTGAACAGCATCCTGCCATTGGCCACGTGCTTGCAGTATCATTTCAGCGGCGCTGCGCACGGCGCCCCGTCCACCGGCTATGGGTGAAATCCAATGGGCGTAGCTTCTGACCAGCTCTGGCGCCTCCGGCACCGTCATGGCCAACGCACAGCGTTGCAACACCGCCAGGTCCTGAAGATCATCACCCATGTAGGCGCATTCACGCCAGTCAGTACCCAGTTGGTTTAGCAATGTGCTAAAGGATTCCAATTTGTTATGCGCACCCTGAATGACATGCGTGATGCCCAGTTCTTTTGCACGTGCCGTCACAATGGGCGAACTGCGCCCGGTGAGGATGGCCACTTCAATCCCGGCGCTTTGTAATAACTTAAGCCCCAGACCATCGCGCACATGAAAGGTTTTAAGTTCATGGCCCGTGCTGTCAAAAGTGAGGCGACCATCGGTCATAATGCCATCCACGTCAAAGGTGGCGAGGCGTATGGCTTGCGCACGAAGAATCAGCGCTTCGGGAAATGGAGCATTCATTAAACGATGCCGGCGCGCAGCAGGTCATGCATGTTAAAAGCACCTACCACCTTTTTTTCAGCGTCGATGACAAAAAGCCCAAAAATCTTTTTTGCTTGCATCACGTCTGCGGCTTCGGTGGCAAGACGTTCGGGTTCAACGGTGGTGGGGCTAATGGTCATCAAATCAGCCACCCGTAAGACGTGAATATCCGTGTTGCCTCGGCCCAGCGCGCGCCGCAAATCTCCGTCAGTAAAAATGCCCTGCAAATGATTTTCATCATCCACAATCGCCGTCATACCCAATGCCTTGGCTGACATTTCTTGCAGCGCTTCAGCTAGCGTGGCGTTTAATGGTGTGCGTGGAATACGGTTTTCTTGATGCATGATGTCGCTTACCGTAAGCAGTAAGCGTTTGCCTAAGGTGCCGCCTGGATGGGTGCGTGCAAAATCTGCTGCAGAAAAGCCACGGGCTTCTAGCAAGGTAACTGCTAAGGCATCGCCTAGGGCCAATACAGCGGTGGTGCTGGCCGTGGGCGCTAAGTTAAGCGGGCAGGCTTCGCGCTCTACAGAGGCATCCAAACTGACGTCTGCCAATTTTGCCAAGCGGGATTTGGGGTTTCCTGTAATGGCGATAATGCGCGTGCCGCGGCGTTTTAGAAGAGGGGCGATCACCAGCAGCTCATCGCTTTCACCAGAATTGGATAGGGCTATCAAAACGTCATCAGCGGCAATCATACCCAAATCACCATGACTGGCTTCGGCGGGGTGCATAAAAAACGCAGGCGTACCGGTGCTGGCCAAGGTGGAGGCAATTTTATGGCCGATATGCCCCGACTTGCCCATGCCGCTGATCACTACGCGCCCCTTGCATCCCAGCAAAAGACGATGGGCTTGAATAAAGTCATCACCCAAAGAGGTGGACAGTCGGATTATGGCCTCCGATTCAATGGCGAGAACCCTACGCGCTTGTTCAAGGAGGGCGTCAGTGGATAAGGGCGTCGGATTTAGGGCGTCAGAGATCATATCTTGGAATTATACTTGACCCTATGATGAGTCCGCTCGAACTTGTTCTAATCCTATTGCTGGCCGCCATTATTGCCGTTTCACTCTTTCGGCGTTTGGGCTTGCCACCCATGCTGGGCTATTTATTGGCCGGTGTGGTGATTGGCCCCCATGCCACAGGCCTCATCCCGCCAGACGAAACCACTACCGATTTTGCCCAGTTTGGCGTCATTTTTCTTATGTTTACCGTGGGGTTAGAGTTTAGCCTGGCGCAATTGGCCGCCATGCGACGCACGGTATTTGGATTGGGCGGCGCCCAGATGGCGGTGACATTTATGGTGGGGTTTGCCTTAGCCACGTTGTTGGGCGTGAGCTGGCAGGGCGCTATTGTATTGGCCGGCGCCTTAGCGCTGTCGTCCACGGCCATCATTTCGCGCCTCTTGGCCGAACGGCTAGAACTCAATTCACCACATGGTCATCGCGTGATGGGGGTGATGCTGTTTCAAGATTTAGCGGTGGTGCCGCTCTTAATTCTGATTCCTGAGTTAACGCACCATCAAGGGGATTTGCTGGGCATTCTGATGATCGCCGCGCTAAAAGCCGCTGTGATTCTGGCTTTGTTATTGGGTTTTGGTCAGCGCTTGATGAGCAAATGGTTTCATTGGGTGGCCAAACAAAAGTCTTCTGAAGTCTTTATTCTAAATGTGTTGTTGGTGACCTTGGCCATGGCCTGGGTCACGCAACGGGCAGGGCTTTCCTTGGCCTTGGGCGCTTTCATCTCGGGGGTGCTGATTTCTGAAACCGATTATCGCTATCAAGTGGAAGATTACATTAAGCCTTTTCGCGATGTCTTGCTGGGGCTGTTCTTTATTACCATTGGCACCTTGTTGAATCTGGCCGTGGTGATGAATCAATGGCCATGGGTGTTGGCCGTCTTGATCAGCGTACTGTTATTGAAATTGGCCATTGCCTATGGGCTGACGCGCGCTTTTGGCGATATCGATTCTGTATCACTGCGAACGGCTTTGGCCATTGCGCCAGCTGGCGAATTCGGTTTTGTATTGCTGGCGCAAGCGCAGGGTTTTAAATTACTACCCGAGGGGCCTTTGCAGATTGTGTTGGCGGCGACACTGATATCCATGTTGCTCTCACCCATTCTCATCCAAATGAGCGATCGCATTGTAATGTATTGTTGCGAAAGCGAATGGGCCATGCGCTCTTTGGCGCTGCATGAGCTGTCCGTGCGCAGTTACAGCGCACAGGGGCACGTGATTGTGTGCGGCTATGGACGCAGTGGACAAACCCTGTCGCGCTTTCTGGAGCAAGAGGGCCTGTCTGTCATCGCGCTGGATATGGATCCACAGCGCGTTAGGGCGGCTGCCGCAGCGGGTGAGTCGGTGGTGTTTGGGGACGCCGGTCGACGTGAAGTGTTGGTGGCTGCAGGCATTCATCGTGCAGCAGCCATTGTGGTGACCTTTGCCGAAACCGCGATTTCGCTGGCCATTATCAGTCACGCGCGGGAATTAGAACCGGGGATGCCGGTTATTGTGCGCACCTTTGACGATACGGATTTGGATAAATTAAAAGACGCCGGCGCAGCGGAAGTGGTCCCCGAAATTTTAGAAGGTTCTTTAATGTTGGCCTCTCACGCCATGCTGGAATTGGGCGTGCCGTTGGCGCGGGTGATTAAACGCATTCGTCAGGTGCGTTCCGAACGCTACGCCTTGATGCGCGGGTTTTTTCGTGGCGCCACTGACGAAGGGTCCGAAATAGAAGAGCAAGCACAGCCAAGGCTGTCCTCGGTGGTGATTGATGAGGGGGCCTATGCTCGGGGCCGGTTACTGGGTGAATTGGGCCTTGAGACGCTGGGGGTGGAAGTGAATGCCATACGGCGTCACGGTATTCGCGGTATGCGCCCATTAAAAGAGACGCGCGTGGCACCCGGGGATGTTCTGGTGCTGTTGGGAACGCCCGAATCCTTGGCTCAAGCAGAAATCCGCCTAATGAAGGGGTAGCTCAATTGGTCAGGGGGCGTTGGGTAGTTTAATATAGCGGGTTAAATCATCAGAAATAGTGACGTTGCCTGTGACCAACCTGGTTGAAATCTCAAATCTAAATTTTGGCTATAGCAGCCGTTTGGTGTTAAAAGGCATCAATCTAACAGTCCCTAAGGGCAGTTTGGTGGCCATTATGGGTCTGAGCGGCTGTGGCAAAACCACCCTTTTGCGCCTCATCGGCGGGCAGTTGCGCGCCCATGATGGCACGGTTACCGTCGCAGGACAATGTCTTAACCATATGAATTCAAAGGATCTTTACGCTCTTCGTCGGCGTATGGGTATGCTTTTTCAGTTTGGCGCTTTGTTTACAGATTTAAGTGTTTATAACAATGTGGCCTACCAGATGCACGAGCATACCCGCCTGCCCGAGTCCGTGATTCATGACCTCACACTCATGAAGTTAAATGCCGTGGGTTTACGGGGCGCGCAAGCACTGATGCCCTCTGAGTTGTCCGGCGGGATGGCGCGGCGTGTGGCCTTGGCCCGTGCCACAGCCCTGGACCCAGAGTTGATCTTATATGACGAACCCTTCGCCGGCCTTGACCCTATTTCTTTGGGCGTTATCGGGCAACTGATACGGCGCTTAAATGATGCCTCAGGGGCCACATCGGTGATTGTGACGCATGACGTGCAAGAATCATTAAAAATTGTGGATTACGTTTACTTTGTGTCAGAAGGCGTGATTGTGGCGCAAGGAACACCGGAACAGATTCGTTCATCCACACTCCCTTTTGTGCATCAATTTATCTGGGGCGAGGCCGATGGTCCGATGCCTTTCCATTATCCGGCACCGAAAATGAAAGACGATCTTGATTTGAGGAGTGCCTAATATGGCTCAAAATGCCCTGATACGGGGTTTGCAACAAGTGGGCGATCATGCGCTTAAAATCGTTGAGCGCATGGGTGCTGTGATGATCTTTTTGGGACTCATCTTGGTGCATTCAGCCAACAGCTTTCGCCGTTTTGGCCTGACCATCCGTGAGGTTTATTTTGCGGGTGTGCAATCACTGATTATTATCTTAGTATCGGGCCTGTTTGTGGGTATGGTTTTGGGGTTACAGGGCTATGAAACCTTGCAAAATTATGGCTCCGAGCAAAGTGTGGGAATATTGGTAGCCTTGTCGTTAGTGCGCGAGCTGGGTCCTGTGGTAGCGGCCTTACTGTTTGCCAGTCGTGCAGGCTCGGCCATTACGGCAGAAATTGGTTTAATGAAAGCCACAGAACAATTATCGGCCATGGAAATGATGGCTATTAACCCCATTGCGCGCGTGGTTGCCCCCCGTTTTTGGGGCGGTGTTATTTCCATGCCGCTATTGGCCATGCTGTTTAGTGCCATGGGGATTGTGGGCGGCTTTTTGGTGGCAGTGGTGTTAATTGGCGTGGATGCGGGCGCTTTCTGGTCCCAGATGCAGTCTGCGGTAGATTTTCGTCATGACATTGTCAACGGTATTATTAAAAGCCTGGTGTTTGGTGTGGCGATTTCAGCCATTGCCACATTTGAGGGTTACGAGGCTCCGCCCACAGCGGAAGGTGTTTCTGGAGCCACCACGCGTACTGTGGTGAGCTCTTCACTGGCCATTCTGGCACTTGATTTGGTATTGACAGCGTTTATGCTGAAAGGGTGGAACTAATGGAACGCAGCACACTAAATTTATGGGTAGGTGTTTTTGTCCTACTGGGATTCTTTGCCTTTTTAATGTTGGCCTTTAAAGTAGGCAACTTAAGCGATGGGGGTGGCACCAGTACTTACACCGTCATCAGCCATTTCGATAATATTGGTCAGTTAAAGGAGCGCGCTCCGGTACGGAGCTCTGGGGTGTTGGTGGGGCGCGTTAAAAGCGTGCGCTTCGACCCTGTGCACTATAATGCCGAAGTGACTTTAGCCATCGATGGCCGTTACTTGTTTCCTAAAGATACGTCGGCCTCAGTGTTGACTTCTGGTATTTTGGGTGAGCAATATGTGGGTTTGGATGCCGGTGGTGACGATCAGAAATTGAAACAGGGCGATGAAATTAAAATTACCCAAGGAGCGGTGGTGCTAGAGCGTCTGATTAGCCAGTTTATGTTTAACAAAGCTCAAGACAGCGGATCGGATAAAGGGAATAAGAAATGAGTCAGTTTTTTAAATACATTACCATTTTATTGATGCTGGGTATTTGCGCAGGGCTGGGTGCACAAGCAGCGGATTCAATTGCTCCGGACGAAATCATTCGTCGGGTGGCCGACGATGTGGTGAGTGCCCTCAAGGCCGATAAAGACATTCAAGCTGGCGATCGTAAAAAAGCCTATGCCCTAATTGATGCCAAAGTAATCCCTCATTTTGATTTTGTGCGTATGACCCGCTTGGCTATGGGCCGCAATTGGCGCGATGCAACGCCTGAACAACAGAAGCAATTGACAGATGGCTTTCGAGATTTGCTGGTTCGCACCTACTCTACATCGCTGACGCAATTTAAAAACCAAACCATTCAAGTTAAAAATGTAGACAGTCGTCCCGATGAAAGTGACGTGCTGGTGCATACCCTTATTATTCCTTCTGGCGGCCAAAACATTCCAGTGGATTACAACTTGGAAAGAGTGCCTGACGGGTGGCTGGTGTTCGACATCAAGGTGGATGGCGTGAGTTTGGTGACCAATTATCGCAATGAGTTTTCTGACGTGGTTCATCGCAGCGGTATTGATGGACTGATTAAGGTCTTGGAAGATAAGCGTCGTCTGGCAGCAAAACAATGAACCAGTCTTCCAGCCGATTAACACTCTCAGGCCCCTTGGTCATGAGTACTATCGGCGCACTTTTACCGCAAGGAACGGCGGCCACCACCACCGGCGATTTGATTGTGGATTTTACAGCCACCACCGATATTGATTCTTCAGCCTTGGCGTTACTGATGCAGTGGCGCCGTGCCGCCGAGACGGCGGGTCATCAGGTAACGCTTGAACAAGTACCGCATAATTTGCAGGTGTTAGCAGATCTGTATGGCGTTTCATTTTTGTTGTCTAACGGAACCCCAGCGTCCTAATCACGCCTATGACCCACGCTATTGAAATACGCGGCGTTGAAAAGCGCTTCGGCGATCTGCAGGCATTAAAATCTGTTGACCTTACGGTAGAGAAGGGTGAGTTCTTTGCCCTACTAGGCCCCAACGGTGCCGGGAAAACCACGCTGATTAATATATTGGCAGGATTATCGCGCCCGGATGCGGGTGTATTGAAAGTCATGGGTTACGATGTGGTGCGCGATTACCGGGCAGCGCGTCGCAACTTAGGCGTTGTGCCACAAGAGTTGGTATTCGATCCATTCTTAACGGTGCGCGAAAGCCTTGAGCTGCAATCGGGTTATTTTGGCATTGCAAATAATGGCGATTGGATTGAGGACCTGCTGAGCAATTTGCAGCTGATGGACAAAGCTGATAAAAATATGCGCGCCCTCTCGGGCGGCATGAAGCGCCGCGTCTTGATTGCGCAGGCATTGGTGCATCGCCCTCCTGTTATTGTGCTGGATGAACCCACGGCAGGGGTGGATGTGGAGCTGCGTAAAGTTCTTTGGAAATTCATTCAACGCCTCAACCATGAGGGGCACACCATTTTACTGACCACACATTATTTAGAAGAAGCGCAAACCCTGTGCCGGCGGGTGGGTATTTTGAAGCAAGGGCAAATTGTGGCTTTGGATACTACCGAGAATTTGCTGGCAGGACGCAGCAGCCAAAGTCTGGAAGATGTGTTTGTGGCCATTATGCAAGATAGCGGAGCGGGAAAATAAATCATGCGCGGATTTAGAACGCTGCTGTTCAAAGAAATATTGCGCTTCTGGAAAGTGTCTTTCCAAACTGTACTGGCACCATTGGTGTCCACCTTGCTGTACCTGTTGGTGTTCTCACATGTCATGTCCGATCACCCTGACGTGTATCCGGGCGTGACCTATGCGGCATTTTTAATTCCAGGGCTCACCATGATGGCCATGGTGCAAAATGCCTTTGCCAATAGTTCCTCTAGCTTGGTGCAATCCAAGGTGATGGGCAACATGGTTTTTGTTTTACTAACCCCACTCTCGCACGCTGAAATTTTTGGCGCCTATGTATTGGCGGCCATGGTGCGTGGCTTACTGGTGGGAGCGGTGGTGTTCGTCACGGGTTGGGTGTTTTTTGATGTGCCCATCCGCCAACCCTTATGGACCATCACCTTTGCCGTGCTCTCCACAGCGCTCTCTGGCAGCCTGGGCATATTGGCCGGTATTTGGGCGGAGAAGTTTGACCAGATGGCGGCGTGGCAAAATTTTGTTATTTTGCCACTCACCTTTCTTTCCGGTGCCTTTTATTCCATTCATACATTACCCCCCTTCTGGGCGGCCCTATCGCGCTTTAATCCATTTTTCTACATGATTGATGGGTTCCGTTACGGCCTTTTGGGCAGTGCCGATATTTCACCTTGGGAGTCGCTGCTGATTGTGGGCGGTGCCTGTTTGGCCTTATCATGGACAACCCTCGCGGTTTTGCGCAGCGGCTGGCGTTTGCGCAATTAATACTGCGAAGTTTTAACGGAATTTCATCATGGTTTCACCTGAAGACATTAAGCAATACATCGAAGCCGGTCTCGCTTGTCAGGAAGTGAAGGTGAGCGGCGATGGGCAGCATTTTGAAGCCATTATCGTCTGCGATCAATTTGCCGGCAAAAGCCGTGTGGCGCAACATCAATTGGTGTACAACGCCTTGGGCGATCGTATGCGTCAAGAAATCCATGCACTTTCTATGCGCACCCTAACCCCTGAGCAGTGGGCCGCCCTGCGCAGCCAATAGGGCATAGCCATCATGGATCAACTGGTTATTGCCGGTGGACGCCCTCTTGCAGGCAGCGTGCGCATTTCAGGGGCTAAGAATGCTGCTCTACCCATTCTCTGCGCGTCACTGCTCACCGCTCAGCCGCTAACCTTCACCAATCTGCCAGACTTGCGCGATGTCGCCACATTGTTGCGCTTACTGCGCAGCTTAGGCGTGCAGATAGAACATCAAGGCAGTCAGGCCACACTGTGTGCGCAAGCAGTGACAGAACCCGTGGCCGCTTACGATTTGGTTAAAACCATGCGCGCCTCTATTTTGGTGTTGGGCCCGCTGTTGGCGCGCTTTGGTTATGCGCGCGTGTCCTTGCCGGGTGGTTGCGCCATAGGTGAGCGCCCTGTGGATTTGCATATTAAAGGCTTGCAAGCCATGGGTGCGCATATCGACATTGAGCATGGTGATATTGTGGCGCGCGCCAAACGGCTGAAGGGCGCACGCATTTTTATGGATACCGTCACGGTTACCGGCACTGAAAACCTCATGATGGCCGCAGCCTTGGCAGATGGTGTAACTGTTTTAGAAAATGCAGCGCGCGAACCGGAAGTGGTGGATTTGGCCCTCTGTTTAATCGGTATGGGCGCACGTATTAAAGGCCATGGCACGGACGTCATTACCATCGAAGGGGTAAGCGCTTTGAATGGCGCCCACTACGCCATCATGCCGGATCGTATCGAAACCGGAACCTTTCTGGTGGCTGCTGCAGCCACGGGGGGTGATGTGCAGCTAATCGGTGCGCGCCCTGAAACCTTAGATTCTGTTTTAGAAAAGCTGAAAGAAGCCAATGCGATTATTGATTTGAGTGCGCAGCAAATCCGTATCCGTATGCGTGGACCCAATCATGGGGTCAGTTTGCGCACGGCCCCGTACCCCGCGTTTCCCACCGATATGCAGGCGCAATTCATGGCCATGAATGCCGTAGCGGTGGGCACTACCGTGGTTACCGAAACTATTTTTGAAAACCGCTTTATGCATGTACAAGAGTTGCGTCGCCTAGGCGCCAACATTGAAGTGGAAGGCAATGCCGCTATTATTCGCGGCGTAGAGCGCCTAGAAGGAGCGCGCGTCATGGCCACAGACTTGCGCGCCTCTGCTTGCTTGGTGATTGCCGGCTTAATTGCCCAAGGCGAAACGCTGATTGACCGCATCTACCATCTAGACCGCGGCTATGAGAAGATCGAGCAGAAGCTGTCCCAATTGGGCGCTCACATAAGCCGCCGTTCCTTGGAGGACGCTTAATGGCCATGAATAAAATCGTTGAATCCCCCACACGCTTGCCTGCTTTTAAGGGAGTGACCATCGCGCTGTCGAAAGGCCGTATTTTTGACGACACCACGCCCTTATTAAAGGCGGCGGGCATTACGCCCCTATTGAACCCCGAAACCTCGCGTGAGCTGATTCTGCCCACCAACCAAGATGATGTGCGCTTGGTTATTGTGCGCGCCTCGGATGTGCCCACTTACGTGCAATATGGTGCAGCCGATTTGGGGGTGGCGGGACGGGACGTGCTGATGGAGCAGGGCGGTGGCGGTTTATACCAACCGCTGGATTTAAATATTGCCCGTTGCAAGCTTATGGTGGCAGTACCGAAAGGGTTTGATTATGAGGGGGCTATCCGCCGTGGGGCACGTTTGCGTGTGGCCACTAAATATACAGAAGCCACGCGCAATCACTTTGCTGAAAAAGGCGTACATGTGGACCTCATTAAACTGTACGGTTCTATGGAACTGGCACCATTAACGGGTTTGGCGGACGTGATTGTGGATTTGGTTAGCAGTGGCAACACGCTTAAAGCCAATAACCTAGAAGCAGTGGAAGAGATATGCTCCATTAGCGCGCGCTTAATTGTGAATGTGGCGGCATGGAAATTAAGTCGACAACGCCTAGCGCCGATTGTGGCCGCGTTTGCGCGCAGCGTGGGCAGCGCATGAGCATGCGGCGCCTCGTCACTACAGAATCTGGTTTTGCTGCTGCGTTGGCACAGTTGACCTCCTTCGAGAGTGCGCAAAATAGCACCTTAGACGCCACTGTGGCTGAGATTGTTGAGGCGGTTAAAACGCGCGGTGATGAGGCTTTATTGGAATACACGCGGCGCTTCGATCGCATGGAGGTGACCAGTGCTGGGCAATTGGAATTATCACAGGCCGAGTTGCACAAAGCCCTGGCAGAATTACCCGCAGAACAGCGCACGGCGTTAACGGAAGCCGCACGTCGCATTAAAATTTTTCATGAGCGCCAAAGGGCTGAATCATGGGCCTATACCGAAGCTGATGGAACCGTGCTGGGGCAGCAGGTCACAGCGCTTGATCGCGTGGGCTTATATGTGCCCGGCGGAAAAGCGGCTTATCCCTCTTCGGTATTAATGAATGCCATTCCCGCGCATGTGGCGGGTGTGGAAGATATTGTCATGGTGGTGCCCACGCCCCATGGTGTGCGCAACAACTTGGTGTTGGCTGCAGCTGCTCTGGCGGGTGTAACGCGCGCGTTTACCGTGGGAGGAGCACAAGCGGTGGCTGCTTTGGCCTATGGCACCCACACCATTCCGGCGGTGGATAAAATTGTCGGCCCCGGTAACGCTTATGTGGCCGCTGCCAAACGCCGTGTGTTTGGCCAGGTGGGCATTGATATGGTGGCTGGCCCTTCAGAAATTTTAATCATCGCCGATGGCACCACTCCGGCGGATTGGGTGGCCATGGATTTATTCTCTCAGGCCGAACATGACGAAATGGCGCAAGCCATTTTGTTGTGCCCGGACGCGGCCTATTTAGACCAAGTGGCCGCCGCCGTTGCCCGCTTGCTGCCCAACCAGCCCCGTAAAGAGGTTATTGCCGCCTCACTCACTGGCCGTGGTGCGCTTATTCTGGTGCGCAGCCTGGAAGAGGCTTGCGCCATTTCTAACCAAATTGCCCCTGAGCATCTTGAGCTTTCGGTCACCGATGGTGAGCGTTGGCTTAAATCCATCCGTCATGCGGGGGCTATTTTTGTCGGGCGCTACAGCTCTGAATCCTTAGGCGATTATTGCGCCGGCCCCAACCATGTATTGCCCACTGGGCGCACCGCCCGTTTTTCATCCCCCTTGGGGGTCTATGATTTCCAAAAACGCTCCAGTATTATTGTGGTATCGTGCGCAGGAGCCGATACCTTGGGCGCCGTGGCGGCCACCTTGGCCCACGGTGAGGGGCTCAATGCCCATGCTCAATCGGCCTCGTTGCGCACATCGTGGTATATTGATCCAGACCTTAAATAACCCACCAGACCCCCATGCGATCGGCACAAGTCACCCGCAAAACCCTTGAAACCCAAATCATCGCCAGCATTAATCTGGACGGCACGGGCCTTTCACAACTGGACACCGGAATCCCCTTTCTGGACCACATGTTGGACCAAATCGCCCGACATGGCTTAATGGATCTTAAAGTGTCTTGTAAAGGCGACTTGCACATTGACGCCCACCACTGCGTGGAAGACATAGGCATTACCGTGGGGCAGGCCTTTTTTCAGGCGGTGGGCGACAAAAAAGGGGTCCGCCGTTACGGCCACTCTGCCGTTCCTTTGGACGAAGCCTTATCCCGGGTGGTGATCGACCTTTCGGGACGTCCTGGACTATTTTTTGACGTGCCCTTTACCCGGGCACGCGTGGGTGAATTTGACGTGGATTTATTCCATGAGTTTTTTCAGGGTTTTGTTAATCACGCCCATGTCACCTTGCATATTGACAATCTAAAGGGGCGCAATGCCCACCATCAGGCCGAAACCGTATTCAAAGCCTTTGGCCGTGCCTTGCGTAACGCCGTTGAGCTGGATTCTCGCAGCGCTGGCGTAACACCCTCCACCAAAGGAACACTCTAAGCTTCGGAGCTTCGTCGTGACACATATTGCAGTCATTGACTACGGCATGGGCAATTTACGCTCCGTGGCCAAAGCCATCGAACATGTGGCGCCAAACGCCACTGTGGAAGTAACGGGCAATCCTAACCGTGTGCGCGCGGCCGACCGCGTGGTGTTTCCCGGCCAAGGCGCCATGCCCGATTGCATGCGCGAACTAGACCATCGCAACCTACGCCCGGCCCTTCTGGATGCGGCGCGCAACAAACCCTTCTTGGGGTTATGCATTGGCTTGCAAATGCTATTTGATACATCTGAAGAAGGGCCCACAGAGGGCCTGGGCTTATTCTCAGGTAAGGTATTGCGCTTTTCTGAGGAGCATTTGTTTTCTGTCGATGGACAACGCCTTAAGATACCGCACATGGGTTGGAATGAAGTGTGGCAATTGGGTGTGCATCCTTTGTGGAGAAGTATTCCTGATGGGGCCCGTTTTTATTTTGTGCACAGTTATTATGTGCAGGAACGTGATTCGGGTTTGGCTGCCGCCAGCAGCCGTTACCCCCATTCTTTTACCTGTGCAGTAGCCCGCGACAATGTTTTTGCCGTACAGTTTCACCCTGAAAAGAGCGCCGCGGCAGGCTTGGCCCTGCTTGGCAATTTTGTTCACTGGAAACCTTAACTCACCATGATTTTAATCCCTGCAATTGATCTTAAAGATGGCCACTGTGTGCGTTTGCGTCAAGGCCTTATGGAAGATGCCACCGTTTTTTCTGAAGAGCCTGCTCGAATGGCGCGCCATTGGTTAAACCAGGGTGCGCAACGACTGCACTTGGTGGACTTGAACGGTGCTTTTGCTGGTAAGCCACTCAATGAACGGGCCATGCGTGAAATTGTGGATGAAGTGAACGGCGAGATTCCGGTGCAATTGGGCGGCGGCATTCGTACCCTCGACACCATTGAACGCTATTTGGACAGTGGGGTTACCGAAGTCATTATTGGCACTGCAGCGGTGAAAAACCCTGGTTTTTTGCACGAAGCGTGTGACGCCTTTCCGGGCCACATCATGGTGGGCTTGGATGCGCGCGATGGCAAAGTGGCAGTGGATGGTTGGTCCAAACTCACCGGGCATGAAGTGGTGGATTTGGCCAAACGTTTTCAAGATTATGGTGTAGAAGCGGTTATCTATACGGATATTGGTCGTGATGGCATGTTGAGTGGTGTGAATATTCCGGCCACTGTGGCTTTGGCCCGAGCCCTGACTGTTCCCGTCATTGCCAGTGGCGGCATTACCAATTTGGATGATGTGCGCGCCCTATGCGATGTGGAACTGGAAGGGATTATGGGCGCTATTACCGGCCGTGCCATTTATGAGGGCACATTGGATTTTGCACAGGCCAATAAATTAGCCATTAGCTTATCCCATCCCTTGCCGAGCGAGTTTTAAAAATGGGGCTTGCCAAGCGCATTATTCCTTGCCTGGATGTGAATGCAGGGCGCGTGGTGAAAGGTGTTAACTTTGTGGGCCTTAAGGATGCGGGAGACCCAGTAGAAGTGGCGCGGCGCTACAACGAGCAAGGTGCCGATGAAGTCACCTTTCTGGACATTACCGCAAGCTCTGATGGGCGCGGACTTATCCTGCCCATTATTGAAGCGGTTTCCGCTGAAATATTTATCCCCCTCACAGTGGGGGGTGGGGTGCGGGCGGTGGAAGATGTGCGCGTGCTGCTCAATGCCGGGGCCGATAAAATCAGCATGAACACCGCGGCCATTTTAAACCCGCGGTTGATTTCAGACGCTGCCCATCGCTTTGGTTCACAATGCATTGTGGTGGCTATTGACGCCAAGCGCGCCGACACCCCGTCGGGTTGGGGGGTGTTCACCCACGGTGGGCGCAATGCCACCGGGCTAGATGCGCTGGCTTGGGCCGAAGAATGTGCGCGTTTGGGTGCCGGTGAATTGCTGCTGACCAGCATGGATCGTGATGGCACCAAAGAAGGATTTGATTTAGCCCTGACGCGCGCCGTCTCCGATGCGGTGGGCGTGCCCTTAGTCGCCAGTGGCGGGGTGGGCAACTTGCAGCATTTGGTGGATGGTGTATTAAAAGGGGGCGCTGACGCGGTGTTGGCGGCCAGTATTTTTCACTATGGGGAATATACGGTGCGCCAAGCCAAAGACTTTATGGCCGCAGCCGGCATTGAGGTGCGTCTGTGAGTTGGGTAGATGAAATTCGCTGGGACGACAAAGGCCTGCTGGCTGTCATTGCCCAAGAGACGGGTACCGGCCGCGTGCTGATGCTGGCCTGGATGAATCGGGAGGCTCTAGAAAAAACGCTTGCCTGTGGCGAAGCGGTTTATTGGTCACGCTCACGTCAAAAACTTTGGCATAAGGGTGAAGAATCGGGCCACATGCAACGGGTAAAAGAAATACGCCTGGATTGCGATGGCGATGTTTTGCTGTTGGAGGTAGAACAAGTGGGGGGCTTGGCTTGCCACACAGGTCGTGTACGATGCTTCTATCGGAAGCTGGTGGGCGAGGCTTGGGTGGAAACCGACCCGGTAATCAAGGACCCCAGCCAAATTTACAAATCCTGAGGCGCACTGTGGAAACACAACATGATATTTTGGAACGATTAAGTGCCATGCTGGAATCCCGCAAGGGGTCAGACCCCAAAAGCTCTTATGTGGCTGGTTTATACGGCAAAGGCGTGGATGCCATCGCCCGCAAGGTGGGCGAGGAAGCCATCGAAACTATTTTGGCGGCCAAGGGTGGTGATAAACTGCATTTGGTGCAAGAAACTGCCGATCTCTGGTTTCACTCTTTAATTCTGTTGGCGCATTGTGGTTTGGCCCCGCGCGACGTGTTATCTGAATTAGCGCGCCGCGAAGGCATCTCGGGCCTAGAAGAAAAAGCGGCACGCCGCCCCTTGCCATGAGTGATTGCATTTTTTGCCGCATCAGCCGCGGCGAGTTGCCCAGCAAACGCATTTATGAAGATGAGGACCTGTTCGCCTTTCATGACATTCATCCCTTAGCGCCGGTGCATTTCATGATTATTCCAAAACAGCATGTGGATTCATTGGCGCAATGCACGGATGAGCAGCAAGCGATGTTGGGTAAAATCCTGTTGTTGGCACCTCAATTGGCGGCTGAGCAAGGGTTGGCTACAGGGTTTCGCACCCTGATTAACACAGGCAGTGGCGGCGGGCAGGAAGTGTATCACTTGCATGTTCACGTGTTGGGCGGCCAGCCCTTACCCGCCGTGAAAAGCCTTATTAACAAACCATAACTGGCGCGCATTTGCGCCTAAAAGAGGAGTCGTCAATCATGGGTGATCTATTTACCATTCAGCACTTGCTGCTGATTTTATTGATTGTGGTGTTGGTGTTTGGCACCAAGAAGCTGCGCAATATTGGCGCTGATTTGGGCGGCGCTGTAAAAAGTTTTAAAGAAGGGATGTCTAGCGGAGGAACCACTACCGAGGACAAAAAACCTTTAGAACAAAACAATACTGCATCCACGACGGCGGATGTGAATGCACGAGACAAAAGCCACTCGTGATCGCGCATGTTTGATTTCAGCGTCTCTGAAATTGGCTTGATTGGGGTGGTGGCTTTGGTGGCCATTGGCCCTGAGCGACTGCCGAAAGTGGCGCGCGCCGCGGGCATACTGTTGGGACGTTTTCGCCGTTACGCTTCTTCTGTAAAGTCTGAGATTGATGAAGAAATTCGCAAATCCGAACTGAAAGATTTGCAGCAGCGCATGAATGAAACCGCCAGCGAAGCACAGCGCTGGGCCAGCGCTTCCGTAAATGAAACCAATGCGCTATTAAATAGCCCGGTTACCCCCGCTGAAATAATGACAGTCCCCACAGCGTCTTCTGTACTGATGAGTGCAGCATCTGAAGATCCTGTCATGCGCAATAACGAATCTCTCAGAGCGCCTCTGGTGGCCGGTATTGGTGGTGACCCCTTTAGCGTCAGCCGCCCCCCTCCCAAACGCAGCAAGGCCATAAGCAGCCCACAGACCTCCCTAAGTCTGGATGAACCCAGTACGCCGGAGGCTTCGTGAGCGAAGAGATGGAGGGCAGCGGCGTTCAGGAATTTATTGCCCATTTGGTTGAGTTGCGCAGCCGCTTGGTGCGTGCAGTGGCTGCGGTGTTCGTCTTGTTTTTATGCTTGCTGCCCTTTGCCAATACGCTCTATACGTGGCTGGCCTTGCCTTTGCTGAGCAAGATGCCGGCGGGCGGTCATATGATTGCCACTGAAGTGACTACACCTTTTTTTGTACCCATGAAAGTGGCGGCACTGGTGGCTTTTTTGTTGGCGTTACCTTACGTGCTGTATCAAATTTGGGGCTTTGTGGCGCCCGGCCTATACGCCCATGAAAAGCGTCTGGCGTTGCCGTTGGTGGTTACCAGCGCTTTATTATTTTATTTCGGCATGAGCTTTGCCTACTTTGCAGTGTTCCCTTTTGTGTTTGGTTTTATTACCCACACCGCACCCATAGGCGTGGAAATTATGACCGACATAGAAAAGTATTTGGGTTTTGTCACCAACATGTTCTTGGCCTTTGGTTTGGCGTTTGAAACACCTGTGGCTGTGGTGTTGTTGGTCAAGCTGGGTGCGGTTACTGTGGTGCAATTGCGCGCGGCGCGCCGTTATGTGATTGTGGGCGCGTTCATAGTGGGCGCCATCTTTACGCCGCCCGATGCCGTATCACAAACGCTCCTCGCAGTACCGTTGTGGCTGCTCTACGAGGTGGGAATCTTAGTGGCCAACAGAATGACTACTGCCCGTCGTCCTCTTCCAGATTCCGAATAGTGCCTTTGGGTCGCTTACCCACCAATACAGCCAACACCAATGTTTGACGATTGCGCAGCACTTTAAAGTTAGCACTCACTTTGGGTTTTAATGCGGCCACTCGGTTCAGCATTTCTTGCGAATCGCCAATTGACGCGCCGTTGACTTCAATCAAAATATCGCCGGCCTTAATCCCTGATTTTTCTGCAGGGCCGCCTTTCATGACCGAGGCAATTAAGGCCCCTTTGGGTTTATTCAAGCGAAATGATTCCGCCAATTCAGGGGTGATGTCTTGCACTTCTACGCCAATCCAACCGCGTGTCACATCCCCGGCTTTGATGATTTCTTCCATGACATTTTTAGCGATGCTCACCGGTATTGTAAAACCGATGCCCTGCGAACCGCCGGTCTTGGAATAAATGGCGGTGTTAATGCCAATTAAGTTGCCAGAAACATCGACCAAGGCGCCGCCTGAATTACCGGGGTTAATGGCAGCGTCGGTTTGAATAAAGTTTTCAAAGGTGTTGATTCCTAGGCGGCTGCGCCCTAAGGCGCTCACAATGCCCATGGTCACGGTTTCGCCTACGCCGAAGGGGTTACCAATAGCCAAAGCCACGTCGCCCACGCGCACTTGCTCAGAGGTGGCAAAAGTAATGGCGGGTAGGCCTTTTAAATTGACTTTTAATACCGCAATATCGGTTTCAGGGTCTGCCCCCACCACTTGCGCTTTCACGGTACGGCCATCGGACAGCGCCACCTGAATTTCTTGTGCCCCATCAATCACATGGTCGTTGGTGAGGATATACCCCTCAGAGAGCACGATGACCCCAGATCCCAGGCTCAGTTGTCGTTGGGTCTCGGGTGGGGCGTTGTCGCCAAAGAAGCGGCGCAACTCAGGACTGTCTGGGAACGGGTTGGGGTGGTGGGCTTTTACTTCTTTACTGGTGAAAATGTTGACCACAGAGGGCATGGCTTTGCGTGCCGCTTCTCGATAAGAGCCCGCAGGAGGGGTTGCTCCCTCGCGCGTGACCTCGCGCAGGGTACTCAATGAAGCTTGGTGGGGTAGAAAATCCTGGCGGAACAAGGAGGCTACAAATAAAATTCCCAGACAGACGGTGACGGACTGAGCAAAAACCAGCCAAAGCTTTCTCATGAAATCAAGATCCTAGAAGATTCTGGCGCATAGCGCCTGATAATTTTAACAAGTAAAGCGGCAAAGTGACGTGCAGCGCTTAAGGTTTGTGCATGATTCTGCTAGAATAGCCCCATTAATTTGCCCCTATTTTAGCCTAGAACAGGTAATTAACCATGAGTGAAATGCGTTCAGACCCCCGTCGGCGGCGGTTCTTGGTCGCGGCCAGCGCTGCAGTCGGAGCAGTGGGCGGGATTTCGATTGCTATTCCTTTTGTAATCAGTATGTTACCTAGCGCACGTGCGCGTGCTGCTGGCGCGCCCGTGGAAATAGATATTTCCCAATTAGAGCCGGGCATGATGATTACCCAAGAATGGCGTGGTCAACCGGTGTGGGTAGTGAACCGTACCCCCGAAATGATGGCCCAGCTCTCGAAAAACGTCGCGTTGCTGCGCGATCCTGACTCAGCCGAATCCGACCAGCCCGTTTATTGCAAAAACGCCAATCGCTCGATGGCAGAGCACCCCAATAACTTGGTGGTGGTGGGTATTTGTACCCATTTGGGCTGTACCCCACTGAATCGCTCTAAAATGGGCAATGTGGAGGGCATGTCCGATGATTGGCCGGGCGGTTTTTTCTGTCCCTGTCATGGTTCTAAATACGATATGTCGGCTCGGGTGTTTAAGGGTGTTCCAGCCCCCGTTAACTTGAGCATTCCTCCTCACAGTTACCTCAGCGGCACCCGCTTGCTGATTGGTGAAGATAAGAAGGGGGCCTAATCATGAAAGAACCTACAGGTTTATTGGGTTGGGTGGATGCACGTTTCCCTTTAATGTCGGTGTGGAGAGAGCATCTGGCCGAGTACTACACGCCTAAGAATTTTAACTTCTGGTATTACTTTGGTTCGCTGGCTTTATTGGTGTTGGTCATTCAGATTGTCACCGGCATTTTCCTCACCATGTATTACAAACCGGATGCCCGTTTTGCCTTTGCCTCTGTAGAATTTATCATGCGCGACGTGGATTACGGTTGGCTGATTCGTTACATGCACTCCACCGGCGCCTCCATGTTCTTTGTGGTGGTGTATTTGCATATGTTGCGCGGCATGCTCTATGGCTCTTACCAAAAACCACGTGAATTGATTTGGTTGTTGGGTATGGCCATCTTTTTATGCTTGATGGCAGAAGCATTTTTTGGCTATCTCTTGCCTTGGGGGCAAATGTCTTATTGGGGCGCGCAGGTCATTGTGTCGCTCATCGACGCCCTAAGCCCCCCTTTGGCCTTGTGGATTCGCGGTGATTATGTCATCGCCGACGCCACACTGAATCGCTTCTTTGCCTTCCACGTTATCGCCTTGCCGCTGATATTGGTGATCTTGGTGTTTCTGCACATTGTGGCGTTGCATGCCGTGGGTTCCAATAACCCCGACGGCATCGAAATTAAAAAATACAAAGATCCCAACACCGGCATTCCCTTAGATGGCATTCCTTTTCACCCCTACTATACGGTGAAAGACATCATGGGGACGGTAGGCTTTTTAATTGTGTATTTCGGTATTATTTTTTTCGCTCCCGAAATGGACGGCTACTTTTTAGAAGACAATAATTTTATTCCTGCCGACCCCATGAAAACACCACCGCATATTGCGCCGGTATGGTATTTCACGCCGTATTACGCCATTTTGCGCGCGGTGCCACAGAAACAATTGGGCGTGATTGCCATGGGCCTTGCGGTGGGTATTTTCTTCCTGCTGCCTTGGTTGGACCGTGGTCGCGTAAAGTCCATTCGCTACCGCGGCAACTTGTTCAAAATAGCGTTGGGATTATTTTTAGTGTCTTTTGTCACCTTGGGTTACATGGGCACGCAAGATCCCAACCTTTGGTACGTTAATCCCGTGTCGCGCATTTGCGCCTTGGTGTATTTCAGCTTCTTCATTTTCATGCCCATTTACACCAAGTTGGATAAAACCAAACCTGTGCCTGAGCGAGTGACCGGCTGATGAAAAACACATCCTGGAAAATTCGCAGCGTGAGAGTGTTTGTGGTTGGCTTCTTGATGTTGGGTCTGTCTGCCGCATTGGCCAATGAGGGGCCTAAGCTGGACCGTGCGCCCATTGATCCTTCTGACAATGTTTCATTGCAGCGCGGCGCTCAGCATTTTGCCAACTACTGTTTAACGTGTCACGGCGCGCAGTACATGCGCTACAACTTGCTTACCAAAATTGGATTGAGCGAGGCCGAGATCAAGAGCAATCTTATTTTAACCGGCGCCAAAATTGGCGACACCATGACGGTGGTGTTAAACCCCAAGGATGCCAAGCTGTGGTTTGGTGTACCGCCTCCTGATTTGTCGGTGGAGGCCCGCGTGCGCGGCGCTGATTGGCTATACACTTATTTGCGCAGTTTTTACCGTGATGATGAGCGCGCATCGGGCTGGAATAACCGCATCTACCCCGGCGTGGCCATGCCTCATGTGTTGTACGATTTGCAAGGCGAGCAGCAATGGGTGGCGGAACCTGCCAAAACGGGCGAACATGCGAGCGGACAACTGGTATTATCCAAACCCGGCAAGCTTTCGCCGCAAGAATACGATCGGTTTGCGGCCGATTTGGTCAATTATTTGGTATTCATAGCAGAGCCTGTGAGAGAAACACGGATTCACATTGGTTTTTATGTGATGATTTTTTTAGGAATCGCTTTTGTCATTACCCGTGCCTTGAAACACGAGTATTGGAAAGACGTTCATTAACCCCTGTCAGGCCAATAACACAGCGAGTAAAACAACATGATGACCTTATATTCAGGGACAACCTGCCCATTTAGCCAGCGTTGCCGCATCGTGCTCTATGAAAAGGGCATGGATTTCCAGATCATTGATATCGATTTATTCAGCAAACCGGAAGACATTGGGGTCATGAACCCCTACAACCAGGTGCCTATTCTGGTGGAGCGGGACCTGATTCTGTATGAATCCAACATCATTAATGAGTACATTGATGAGCGCTTTCCTCATCCGCAGCTGATGCCCGCCGACCCCGTCATGCGCGCCCGCGCTCGGTTGTTCTTGTTCCGCTTCGAACGTGAGCTGTTTTCGCAAGTGGCGGTGCTGGAAGGCGGTGTGGCCAAGGTAGCCGAAAAGGCCCGTGGGTTGATTCGTGAAAACTTGGTGCAAATTGCCCCTGTATTCGTCAAACAGAAGTTTATGTTGGGCGAGGAGTTTTCGATGCTGGATGTGGCCATTGCGCCCTTGCTGTGGCGTTTGGACCATTACCAAATTAACCTGCCGCGTACCGCAGCGCCCCTGTTAAAATACGCTGAGCGGCTGTTCTCTCGGCAGGCCTTCATTGACTCCATGACGCCTTCAGAAAAGGCCATGCGCAAGTAAGTGAGTACTTCCTCTACCAAGCCTTATTTGGGACGTGCCTTATGGGAATGGTGTAGCGATAATGGCCTAACACCCATGATTCAAGTGAAGGTTGGGGCGGATACGCGGGTGCCCATGCCCTTTGTACAAGATGGGCAGATTGCTCTGAATATTAGCAGCAGCGCTACCCGTAACCTCACCATGAGCAACGAGGGCATTCAGTTTAGCGCGCGATTTAGTGGGGTTTCTCACGAAATTAGGGTGCCCTGGTCGGCGGTGATGGGTATTTTTGCCCGAGAAACCAGCGTGGGCATGGGGTTTGAGCTGGAAACAGTCAACCCTGAAGCAGGGGCTGCGGAGAACTCTGCCCCAATGATCGATTCATTGGACCCTCAGGCAGAAGTCGTGGCAGAAAAACCGGCCAAAAAGCCGACGTTAACGGTTATTAAGTAGATTTTCGACGAAGTTAGCAACATATTGCCGGCATAGCTCAGTTGGTAGAGCAGCTGATTTGTAATCAGAAGGTCCCGAGTTCGATTCTTGGTGCCGGCACCAATTCCATAGGGGTCAGACCCCAGGCAGGGTCAGACCCCGCCTAGGGTCTGACCCCTTTTCCGCTTAAAAACAATAAATTTATTCTCTAAAACCCCTTTTGGTACGGTTCTTGCGCAGATAGGCGTTGACAGTCCTGTACTGCTACCCCATAATTGTGGGTTCATTTTGGAGGGGTTCCCGAGTGGTTAAAGGGATCAGACTGTAAATCTGACGGCTCTGCCTTCGAAGGTTCGAATCCTTCCCCCTCCACCAGCCCTGCGCTAACGCTGGTGGATGAAATAAGGATGAAAACGGTCAGGAATTAGGAATGCGGGTGTAGCTCAATGGTAGAGCTGAAGCCTTCCAAGCTTATGACGAGGGTTCGATTCCCTTCACCCGCTCCAATATTAAAGGTCAGGGTGAAGGCAGCGCCCATGTAGCTCAGTGGTAGAGCACTCCCTTGGTAAGGGAGAGGTCACCAGTTCAATCCTGGTCATGGGCTCCACATTATTTAGTGCATAAAGCGGCATATGCCGAGAATTCTTCAAGGAAATTGATTATGGCCAAAGGTAAATTTGAACGGACAAAACCCCACGTCAACGTGGGCACCATCGGACACGTGGATCATGGTAAGACCACATTAACTGCGGCCTTGACCGTGGTTCTGGCGAAGAAGTTTGGTGGCGAAGCCAAGAGCTAC
>CAIVUX010000017.1 GCA_903909215.1 uncultured Ferrovum sp. | reverse complement strand
TGGGGGGGTCTGACCCCTAAAGCGGCAACGCTGCAAGCGGCTTGGCAAGGTCCTGAATACGGCACTTTGGCTGTGCGTGCGCAAATGATTAAAGAGTACCATCCTCAGAGCCCCTTGCAGCAGCAGGTTATCTTGAAGGGGTTTGGCAGTTTGGAGGAAGAAGCGTTGCAAGGGGCCAACCAAATTCAAACTTGGTTAGACGAGCAACGTGGAACAGTGGCCTTGGTGGCCCAAGACCGCGTGGTGGCACGACGTGTGCGCGCTATGTTAGAGCGCCGCGGCATTGCTGTGCGCGATGAATCCGGTTGGACGTTTTCCACCACGGCAGCCAGTACTGTGGTGATGCGTTGGTTGAACATGGTTAGCCAAGACGGTCATTATCGATTGCTGCAAGACTTACTGCACAGCACTCACCTTTGTGCCGATTGGTCTGCAGAGAAACGCGCACGGGCTTGTGCAACACTGGAGCGCTTGGTGCGTCGAACCAATTGGGTGTCGGGTTTTAAAGAGTTGGTGCGCGTGACCCAACAGGCGCGCGATGTCGATACGCAAGGGGTTGCCGCCGCCCTTGAGCTGGCTCAGCGTTTTCATGATGAAGCAGCCCGCTTTCCGCGTCAGCGTCAACGCTTTGTTGAATGGATGACGCACCTTAAAGACAGCTTAAGCGGTTTTGGTATGCTGCAAAGCCTGCAACAAGATGCCGCGGGTGTTCAATTGCTGGAAATTTTAGAGCAGCTCACGATGGACGCCCAGCATGCCGCGGGACGCCTGTCCTTTAGTGAGTGGATGCACGCCTTAGACCATCAGTTTGAAGAAGCCACGTTCATGGAAAGTGAGGACGATGGTGCCGTGCGCATCACCCAGCTTTCCATGACACGACTGCGCAGTTTCGATGCGGTGTTGATGGTGGGGGCTGATCGCGAACATTTGCCCTTCTTAAAAACCTCCTCTTTTTTTGGTGATTCCGTGCGCGCGTCCTTAGGGCTACCCACGCGCCAAGATCAGCTGGCGCTTATGCACCGCGATTTGGCCGAGCTGTTGACCCGCACGCCCATGGCCTGCATCACTTGGCGCAATGAAAATGCGGGAGAACGCAACCCCTTGGCGGCCCCCTTGCAGCGCTTGGATGTGTTTCATCAGTTGGCATGGGGCAGCAGCTTGATCGCAACCCCCTTAGCAGATGTGCCCCTACAACATCCCACATCTCCCGCCACCATGCCAGCACCCGCATTGCCCGCCACGCGCGTGCCCGAGACCATGAGTGCCAGTGGTTACGGGCGCCTGATGGCTTGCCCCTATCAGTTTTTTGCCGATGCGGTGTTGGGTTTGGGTCATGAGGATGCGGTGAGTGAAACCGTGGACAAGCGCGATTACGGGCAATGGGTGCACGCTATTTTGCATCGCTTTCATTCCAAAAATGAATCCATACTGGCCTTGGGGCGCACAGCCGCCATTGAGCAATTGTTGCAACACTCGCGTCGCGTGTTTGAAGGACAAGACAGTCCCGATGAGGAATGGCGTGCGTGGCGCTTGCGTTGGGAAACCCGCGTCCCCGCTGTGATTGATTGGATGTTGCGCTGGGAAGAGCAGGGTTGGCGCTATACAGAGGGTGAAACAAAACGCGATGTCCTGTTGGGCCAGCATACCCCGGGCCAGGTAAAACTAAAAGGCACCTTGGACCGCGTGGACCGCCGCATCAATCCTGAGAGCGGTGAACCTGAGTTGGCGATTTTGGATTACAAGTTAAAAAATGCGCGCACCATTCGTCGGGCCGATATAGACGCGGGCGAAGACGTGCAATTGCCGGTGTACACATTATTAACGCAAGAGACTGTGAACTATGCGGCTTATTTAACCTTAGATGGGGATGCCCCAGACCAAGTGCGCTGCGATCACCCCAATGAGTTGGCGCTTAAAGTGGGTGAGCGCTTGGTTGATGTGATGAAAGCATTGCGCGAGGGGGTAGTACTGCCCGCCCATGGTGATGACGACACCTGTCGCTTATGCCATTTCGGCGGATTATGTCGGCGCGATCATTGGCAGGGGGCGTAATGGAGAATTATCTGGAAGCCCTCAATCCGCAACGCTCCGCTGTGGTGGAGGCTTGTGCGGGCAGCGGTAAAACATGGATGCTGGTATCGCGCATTCTGCGTTTGTTGCTAGATGGGGTGCCGCCGGCAGAAATTCTTGCCATTACCTTTACGCGTTTGGCCGCGCGCGAAATGGAAGAACGTCTGTTGGAATGGCTGACCTTCTTGGCGGTGCAAAGCGATGAGGCTGTTTTAATGTTTCTGGCGGAGCGCGGACTGGCGGTTGGGGTCAGACCCCCCCAGGGGTCAGACCCC
>CAIVUX010000016.1 GCA_903909215.1 uncultured Ferrovum sp. | reverse complement strand
GTGTGGTTTGAGCGCATTCTGCACCATCATGTTCACCAACCGAGTCCTTGGCCCCTATGAATGAGCCCCGCCGCGTTCCCTTTGTCAGAGGATTTTTCTGGATTACAGAAGGATTCCAATTGGTATTTCAAAGCCCCATTGGTTGGATGAAAGTCATCACCTTATGGTTTGGCTTTATAGTGCTGTGTTCGCTGTTGATGGGCGTGGGCCCCATCTTGTTTTCACTGCTGTTGCCCATTTTATTTGCTGGATTAATGTTGGGTTGTCGCACCGTGGCCGCAGGGGGCTCTATGATGAGCGCTCATCTCTTTGCCGGTTTCAAAAATAAACCTTCACGCTTAATTACCTTAGGCGGCGTGAACGTATTGGGAGAAGTTATTTTAACGGCCATCTTGATGATTTGGGGCGGCCAACATATGCTGGAATTACAGGCTCTCTCAGCAAATGGCGCCGGCAATATTGAGCAACTGCAGGTGCTGGTATCGGATATGACCCCCATGCTGATCACCATCTTGATTATCCAAACTGTGTTGTTGATGCTGGGTTGGTTTGCTCCGGCCCTGTTGCTCTTTACGGATATGACCACCGGGCAGGCCTTAACCTTAAGCGGGAAAGCCTGCGTCATGAACACCCTGCCTTTTATGGCCTACAGCTTAGGGATGAGCTCTTTATTGTCCTTATTGATTTTTACGGGATTTGCCGTACCGTGGTTGGGTGTTCCTTTGCTCATGACCGTGGCACCCACCATTATTGCGGGGGTCTATGTGTCCTACACCGATATCTTCAGTCCTGTTATTGATCTGGACAGCGCTCACTTCACGCGTGTGGAACAAGACTAACGCCGTGACATCAACACATTAGAATCGCGCATCACCGTGGCAGCATCCAAGGGCATGGTAAACGCAGCGCGCAAATGCATTTCTGGGGTTATTAAAAACACTGAGCTGGTGTGATCCACGGTGTAATCCTTAGATTTATTTTTTGTATCAGGGGCATTGCGCACGTAATACGCCCCCAATTCTTTAATTAAGGGCGCCAAGGCTTCATCGGTTCCTGTGGCGCCAATAAACGTCGGATTAAATGCCGGCACATAGCGCTTTAACACCTCCATGCTGTCCCGCGGCGCATCCACCGACACAAACACCACCAAGGGCGCACGCGCATCACCCCATTGTTTGGTTACAGCGGCCAACATAGCCAATGTTGCAGGGCATACGTCGGGACAATGGGTGTAACCAAACACCAAATAAGTCCAATGCCCTTGCAATGAATCCCGATTAAGCTCCCCCGAACGCGAGGTGGCATTAAGATGAAATTCGGGCAAGGTCCGACTGTTGTCCACCGCCACCACCAAGGGGCTTAATTGGGGGCTGGCGGGGCTGGGGGCCTGACTGATAAAAAATACAGCGGCCAACACCAATAAGGCGGAAAGTACTGTGATTGCAATAATTAAAGAGCGCAAATTACAGTGACCTCGCCACACGCAACCCTACGCTGTGCACACGCACCGTGGGGTCTTCCGCACTGCGACGCGTGACGGTAAGCTCTTCTTCTGAGTTATGCCAAGAACCCCCCCGTATCACGCGCGAGGAACAGGTATCGGTAAACTGCGCATAAGATTTTTGTTGATCCCAGGTGCTGCCATTCACAGGTGGTGTTAATTTAACGCTTTCCGTATAGCAATCTCCCACCCATTGCCAAAGATTGCCACTCATATCGAAGAGGCCCCAAGCGTTGGGTTTTTTGGTGGCCACCGGATGGGTGCTGTTATCGCTGTTGCCTTCAAACCAGCCCACAGCTCCGGGCACATTGCCGCCACAGTACACGGTCTTGCTTCCTGCGCGGCAGGTATATTCCCATTCGGCTTCTGTGGGCAATCGATAATGTTTTCCGGTTTTGGCATTGAGGCGCAAAATAAATATTTGCGCATCTTCCCAGCTGACATTCTCTACCGGGCAGGCATTGCCGCACGCCGTAAACTCGCTGGGGTTTTTGCCCATCAAGGCTTGCCATTGACCTTGGGTGACCAGAGTGGCACCCATGGCAAATGATTTTTGAATGGTCACGTGACGGCCTGGTTTTTCGCCCATCTGAAAACTACCGGCTGGTATCAAGACCAAATCAGGACAATCAGGACAGTCCCGTTCAATGGTTTCGGCAGCAGCCACCCACGTGAATGAGCTCATGATTAAAACAATCAGTAACGTCCACAAGCGGTGCATAGGAAGCCCCCTGGCCTTTGTGTAATAATTTTTATAACATCTAAAGTCAAGTGTAGCCCAGTGCGATGGAATGCTCAATCAGCTAGATACAGTCTGAATGAGGGGTCTGACGCCTGGGGGAGTCTGGCCCCTTAACCTTAATTGCCCTAACGGATCGCTTTTGGTAAGATTAAAGCGTTGGATTAGCTCGGGTTTAAAAGACCTTGGTTTTATAAAATAGTTGCATATTGAGGGGGTTATACAATGGAAATTCTAGACAAAGGCTACATGGTCATCCCAGTAATTCTGTTTATAGTGGGAATCGCGGCTTCATGGCACCTGGGTAGCCTCGGAATCGAACGCATTAAAGACAAATAAGCTCAGCTTGACCCCCGCACACGATCACTCCCTGCTGGTTAAATTCCTGCTGGT
>CAIVUX010000015.1 GCA_903909215.1 uncultured Ferrovum sp. | reverse complement strand
TGCTTTGGTGGTATTGGATCGGCAAGTATGGTTTTCAGATTTTTTTCTTATTGCCGGTGTGTGGGTCATGGCGCTGAGCGTTTTGGTGATGATCTATTCCAGCGCAGGCACCGTGTTCTGTGGTTGGGTTTGTCCGCAAAACATTATGGCGGAATGGGCTAACCACATGACCCATAAATTATTGGGCAAGCGCGCGGAAGTGAGTCTTGAGGGCGATGCACCCCTCATCGCCGCCACCAAAGACAAAGCGCTTAACTGGACGTTACTGGGCAGTGCTTTTTTAGCGGCCGCATTGTTCTTCGCTCTCGTTCCGCTATTCTATTTTTACACCCCACAAAATGTTTGGTCTTTTGTTACCTGGCGCAGCGACCCCGCCTTGGCCACCTCGCTGCATTACGTGTACGCCATCTTTGTGCTGATTATTTTTATTGATATTGCCGTGATCCGCCATTTCTGGTGCCGCTTTGCTTGTGTATACCGCGTGTGGCAGCATAGCTTTCGTACCCGCGAAACCTTACACGTCACCTATGACACCAGTCGTGCTGCAGAATGTGAAAAATGTAATTACTGTGTGACCTCCTGTTTTATTGATCTCGATCCACGCAAAACAGACATTTACGACAGCTGCATTAATTGTGGCGATTGTATTGATGCGTGCAACCGGCTGAATGTTAAAAAACAACAAGTGGGGTTGCTTAAGTTTGAAGTAGGCGAACGCGTGGAAAAACGCGAAGCGCGCATTCATTTTCGCAATGCGGGCGTGTCGCTGTCCGCGCGCAGCGGTTGGATGGTGGTGGTGGCCACTTTGGGTGCGGGCATGTTTGCCTGGGGCCTCTGGACTTGGGAGCCTTATCACTTGGCCGTGTATCGCGCTGAAGTGCAGCAAGCCGAAGGCAATCGCGATTATCGCGTGGCCTTATCCAATAAGCGTTACGAGCCCGGGTTGGTGACGATTAGCGTGCAAGGGTTGCGCCCAGAGGAGTACCATTTAGAAGGTGAGACTGTGGCATTGGTTGGAGCCGGACGCGGTTCTGTTATTTTGACTGTGTCCAAAAATTTATCTCACGGATTGCATTCGCTGGTGGTGACGGCCACCTCAGCACAGGGTTGGGAAAGTCATTTTCCCATTCAGCATTTTTCTGAAGTGGAGCAGGGGAGATAATTATGTCTGAACAAAAACCATTGGCTGGCGTGGAATCCCATTGGGGCGAAAAACCCGCCGATCATTTTGGTTACGACTCTGATGAAGAGCGCAAATCGAAACGCGGGTTGGAAGACTGGGAGTTGGTGGAAAAAATCCCCGAATCGCAAAAACCCGTACCCTATTGGTTTTTTGCCATTGTGTTGGTGGTGCTGTTGGTGGGTATTGGTCTGGCGTTCCCTTTTTGGGGCAATCGCCCCGGCCAGGAGAGGCCATGGATTGATTGGGGTTTTGCTGTGGCCATTGCTTACATTGCGGTAGCGGGTTACTTTGTTTTTTTCATGGTGCGCATGTATGGCTCATCCACCGCAGGCCGATTGGATTCGGATTCTGCCAACGAATCGCAAAGGGATGTTTCTGAAAAACTGTGATTTTTTCAAATGGCACAGGCGCTCGCTCGCTCCATTATTGGGATTAGCGGCTTGGGCTTTGGTGGGCTGTGGCAATAATGGGTTATCCGTGGCGGAGGCGCCGGCGCAACGTTGGAATGGTGTGGATGTGCGCATTGAAAGCAGGCCCAACCCTTCTGTTGTGGGCATGAATGAATTCTTGGCCATCGTTACAGAAACCCAAGGGCAGCCTGCATGGAATTGCCTGGTGGCTTTTCGCACAGCCAACAGCGACCCTTGGAAGCAGGCCATTCAAGATGGGCATGTTGCGGTGTATCGCCGTGCGGCATTAGTGGGATTGGGTGAGAGATCGGTGTTGCAAGTGCAGATTAAGTGCGGAGATGATGAAACCGTATTGCATTTTCCTTTGACGGTGGTTAAGCCTTAGGGGCGCGCGCCAACATGGTGAGTACAATATTCGAGAAGTACACAAAAAACCCTACGGCCATGCAAGTGCCCGATAGGGCAACGATGGGTCCGTAGAAATGATGCACGCCCGCCATAGCCGCACGGTCATTCAGCATTAAATACCCTTCCCAAGACCCAAATACCATCTGCGTGGTGTAAAAGCTGTACACGCCCACGGCCATCCACCAAAAAGAATGTTGAATGAGGGCGCGTGAGTAGATCATCTTACCGCTGAAAAGAGGGAGCAAATAATAAGTCACCCCCATGGCCAGCATCACTATTCCACCCACCAAATTCATATGCGCATGGGCCAAGGGGTCGATCATGTGCCCTGGGCCGCCATAGGGGCTCCCAATGGCGTCTAACCAGGCGCGAATGGGGGGAAACACCTGCAACATGCCGTGCAAGGCGCCAATAAACAGCGACAAAGCAGACACCAGCAGGAATTTAACCAGCAGGGAGTGATCGTGTGCGGGGGTCAAGCTGAGCTTATTTGTCTTTAATGCGTTCGATTCCGAGGCTACCCAGGTGCCATGAAGCCGCGATTCCCACTATAAACAGAATTACTGGGATGAC
>CAIVUX010000014.1 GCA_903909215.1 uncultured Ferrovum sp. | reverse complement strand
GATAATGCGCATCAAATGGGCCCGGCATTTTCTGGTGAACTGCGCATGGGCCAAGGTGATGAGTTGGAATATAGCGCAGCGCTATTGTATGGGCTCAATCAAGGGGCACCCGATCGCACCGTCTCCGTTCGCCTGAGTTACGATTTCTTTTAATGGCTAATTTACCTAGGGGCCTGACCCCTACTCGGCTACCCCTTACCGTGATTGTGGTGTCGTGGGTCAGTTTTCTCAACGATGCAGCATCCGATATGGTTATCCCTCTATTGCCCTTGCTTTTCGCGGGCAGTTTTGGCGGAGGGGCTTTGGCGCTGGGTTTGGTGGAGGGGTTGGCCAATTCTGTAGCCAGTTTTATGCTGCTGTGGGCCGGGCGTTACTCGGATTCTATTGGCGGGCGGCGCAAAGGCCTTGCCTTGGCAGGTTATGCACTCTCTAATGTCATGCGACCCTTATTGGGATTGATTCATTCTTGGGTACCGGCGTTATTGTTGCGCAGTGCCGATCGTGTGGGGAAGGGTATTCGCAGCGCGCCGCGCGACGCCTTGATTGCGGATGTCACGCCCCCCGAGTTGCGTGCTCGCGCATTTGGGTTTCATCGCGCCTTAGATAATGGCGGCGCTGTGTTGGGTGCATTGGTCGCGGCGTGGGTGTTGGCCAATACAAAAATCTCAATTCCCGATATGATTGTGGCCTCCGTCATCCCCGGTAGCATTGCGGTATTATTGCTTTTTCTATTGGTACGAGAGCCCGTTAAACCGCATATAAATCGCATATCAAGACCGCAAACTCCGCTGCGATGGTCACTGCTCTCTCCCGCCGTGCGTCGTTATTTGGCCATCATCGCGCTCTTCACCTTTGCGCGCGCCTCCGATACGTTTATTGTGTTGCGCGGTCATGAGATGGGTTTATCGGCGCCCGAATTACTGGTGATGTGGGCAGGTATTAATTTGGCCAAGTCATTGGGCAGCCATTGGGGGGGTGTATTGGCGGATCGGCACAGCCATTTCTTTATCGTCCGTTTAAGTTGGGGCCTGTTTGCTTTTTGGTATCTGGGTTTGGCCTTTGCGCCTGACCCCGTATGGTTGTCAGTGATTGCAATATTGTTTGGGCTCTCATCAGGGATGAGTGAAGGCATTGAACGTGCTATTGTCAGCGAGTTTGCCCTACCCAACGAGCAAGGGGCGGCCTTTGGTTGGTACAACATGACCTTAGGCTTGGCCGGTGTGCCTGCAGGACTATTGTTCGGTGGTCTATGGACGCTCTATTCAGGTGCGGCAGCTTTTGCATTTGGTGCGGTGTTGGCCGCTATTGCCACCTTACTGATTCACATTCATTTTATAACGCGTTCCACTTTAAAAAGTTCTTAACCCATGCCTTTAGTCACCTTATCGAATGCCTCTCTGGCCTACGGCCATCATGCACTATTGGACCAAGCGGAATTGGTGGTAGATACCGCTCAACGCGTGGGTTTGATTGGCCGAAACGGCGGTGGCAAAAGTACGTTGCTTAAAGTATTGGTGGATGAAGCCACGTTAGATGATGGCATTTTATGGCGCCAACCCGGCATACGTATGGGCTACGTGCCTCAAGAGCCCATTCTGACGCAAGAGGCCACGGTGTTTGAAGTAGTGGCGGAAGGGCTATCCGCAGACGATGATTGGCTGGCTCACCATAAGGTGGACACCACGCTCTCGCAATTAGGATTGGAAGGCGATCGCATTGTTAAAGAGCTCTCCGGCGGGTGGAAAAAACGCGTAGCCTTGGCGCGCGCCTTGGTGGCAGAGCCGGACTTACTGGTACTCGATGAGCCCACCAACCATTTGGACATCGCCGCCATTGAGTGGCTGGAAAATTTATTGCGCTCTTTCCGCGGCAGTATTATTTTTGTCACTCATGATCGGCAGTTTTTGGATCGTGTGGCCACGCGCATTATTGAATTGGATCGCGGAAGGCTTACTAATTTTGGTTCTTCGTTTTCAGATTACCAACGGCGCAAGGTGGAGCAATTGGCCGCTGAATCGGTGCTGGATGCTAAGTTTGATAAAGTATTGGCGCAAGAGGAAGTATGGATTCGCAAAGGCATTCAAGCGCGACGCACGCGCAATGAAGGCCGTGTGCGACGCTTAGAGTCCTTGCGCTTAGATCGCGCTGCGCGTCGTGATCGTGTGGGGCAGGTGCGTCTGTCTTTGGATGCGGGAGACCGCTCAGGGCAAATGGTGGTGGAGCTGGAACATGTGTCCGTAAGCTTCGGAGAACGAGTATTGGTAAAAGATTTCTCTACCCGCATTTTGCGTGGCGATAAGATCGGCTTGATGGGCCCCAATGGCGCCGGTAAAACCACCTTACTGCGCGTTATCTTGGGCGAGATGGAACCCACCAGCGGTATCGCT
>CAIVUX010000013.1 GCA_903909215.1 uncultured Ferrovum sp. | reverse complement strand
TCTGATCATTTGGTGCGCGCCTGGCATCACACCTATGGATTGCCGGTTCTGACCACCAATTGCTCTAACAACTACGGACCTTTTCAGTTTCCAGAAAAACTGATTCCGTTAATGGTTGCCAACGCATTAGAAAACAAACCGCTGCCCATTTATGGGGATGGTCAAAATGTACGCGATTGGCTTTATGTGGGCGATCATTGCAAAGCCATACGCCGCGTGTTGGAGGCTGGTCGTGTTGGAGAAACATACAACGTGGGCGGTGGCAGTGAACGAACTAATTTGCAGGTAGTAGATGCCCTATGCAGCATTCTAGATGAGTTGGCGCCGAGCGGACGCGAAGGCGGATATCGCGCACAAATTCAGTTTGTTAAGGATCGTCCCGGACACGATCGACGTTACGCCATTGACGCCAGTAAAATTACCCATGAGCTGGGTTGGGCGCCGCGAGAAACATTTGAAACGGGTTTGGCCAGAACCATTTTTTGGTATCTCAATCATCATGAGTGGGTTGAGCGGATAACGAGCGGCGTGTATCGCCAGTGGATTGAACAAAATTACAATCAACGAGCCGCCACATGAGAAAGGGCATTATCTTAGCGGGGGGCTCCGGCACCCGCCTCTACCCGGTTACGCAAGTGGTGTCGAAGCAGTTGCTGCCCATTTACGACAAACCCATGATTTATTACCCGCTCACCACCTTGATGTTAGCCGGCATTGAAGATATTTTGATTATTTCTACACCGCAAGACACTCCACGCTTCGAGCAATTATTGGATGATGGCTCGCAATGGGGTCTGAATATTTCATATGCGGTGCAACCTAACCCCGATGGACTGGCGCAAGCCTTTGTTATTGGCAAATCATTTGTGGGGTCTGACCCCAGTGCTTTGGTACTGGGCGACAACATTTTTTATGGCCATGATTTCTCCAGCATGCTGGGCCGCGCTCACGACCATACCGCAGGGGCTACCATATTTGCCTATGCTGTGTCCGACCCCGAGCGCTATGGTGTTGCTGAATTTAATGCAGCCGGAAAAGTCATCAGCTTAGAAGAAAAACCCACCCACCCAAAATCCCGTTACGCTGTCACGGGCCTCTATTTTTACGATAACCAAGTGTGTGATTTGGCTGCACAATTAAAGCCTTCCGTGCGGGGTGAATTGGAAATTACCGATTTGAATCGTTGCTACCTTAACCAAGACCAGTTGCAAGTGGAGTTAATGGGGCGCGGTTTTGCCTGGTTGGATACGGGCACTCATGAATCATTGCTAGAAGCCTCGCAATATGTTCAGACAGTGGAAAAGCGTCAAGGACTTAAAATCGCTTGCCCGGAAGAAATTGCTTATCGAAAAGGGTTGATTTCGGCGGCGGAACTAGAAGAATTGGCCATGCGCATGAAAAATAATGGCTACGGCCAATATTTGTTGCAGGTGTTAAACGAGACGCTATTCTAGGGCTTGTTTGGCGCCACCCATTGTGCCGACGCCGCCATATAATATCCGGCGTTTCGCATGGTTCTGATTAAACGTTGATCAGGGTTAAACAAACCCAATTTGTAACGCAGCCCAGAGATGAGCGTATCCACCGACCGATCGCAGGCATGGCAAGTGCGTCCCCGGATGGCGGCGGTTAACGTGTCTCGGCTGACCACATCGTTGCCGCTTTCTAGTAAAAAGACCAACAAATCGAACTCGCTGCGGGTAAGCGGTACATCTCTCCCCTGCCCCCAAATAAGTTGGCGTGAGGCTTTTTTAAGAGTGAACCCTGAAAATAAAAAATAACCTTTTTCTGAGGTTTCTCTGTGATGGTGGAAACGAGCACTCATGCGACGCAGGCGCGCCATTAACTCGCGTGATTCAAGCGGGCTGATCAGGTAGTCATCGGCCCCCACCTCAATGGCCACAATGCGATCGATGGGCTTGTTTTGCGCGCTGATCACCACAATGCCAATACCGGGCTGTTGCACCCGTGCAAAACGGACAAAGTCTAGACTGCTGCCCTGTGGGTCATGCGTTAGGGCCACCAACACGAGGTGAAATGGCTGTTGGTGCAACAGAATTTTGGCCTGCTGGGCTTCTTGGCAATTTAAAATGTAAAACCCATCGGGTTTAAGGCTTTTTACCAAGAGATGTTGCCAATAGAATCCGTCTTCTAAAATCATCATGCGCGTTTGCATCGGGTTCTCCGAAGTGCGTCACTGAAAATAATCTGATTTTTAATCAGGCATCTAGAATATCAAGCAAGTTTGTGAAGATGTGTGGTGATTTGTCAGGAATTGTCAGGACCATGAAATATTACAGACTTGTGATTGGGCAGTCCTCCACGCATACTACGACTGTTGCATGACCTTAAGAATCCTAGGAGCGGTCTTCTGAAAACGTTTGATGTGTTAATAGTGGGAAGCGGGCTGGCAGGGGCCACAGCAGCATTGCGTTTGGCCGATTGCTTTAAGGTGGCTGTACTGACCAAGCGTTCATTGGAAGATGGGGCTAGCGGTTGGGCGCAAGGCGGTATTGCCGCTGTCATGGGTAAAAACGACAGTTTTCAATCCCATATTAACGATACATTAGAAGCCGGTGCCGGTCTTTGTGACGAGGACGCCACACGCTTTATTATCGAGCATGCACCTGCTGCCATTGATTGGCTTACGCAGCAAGGGGTCCCCTTCACTCATGAGGAAGGACATCTTCACCTCACCCGAGAGGGAGGGCATAGCCACCGTCGCATTGTGCACGCAGCCGATGCCACGGGTGCCGCGGTTCAAAATAGCCTCTACCCACAGCTTAAAGCCCACCCCAATATCACGCTCTTTGATCACCATATGTTGGTGGATTTAATTACCACTCATAAACTGCGTCAAGCTGGTGGCCGGTGCTTAGGGTTATATGCCCTAAATGAATTAACCGATGAAGTTGAAACTTTTGGCGCGGCGCATACCATCCTGGCCACCGGCGGCGCTGGTAAGGTGTATCTGTACACCACCAACCCCGACACCTCCACGGGGGACGGCATTGCTGCGGCCTGGCGCTCGGGGTGTCGCGTCTCGAATATGGAGTTTATTCAGTTTCACCCCACCTGCTTGTACCATCCTCATGCCAAATCTTTCCTTATTTCAGAGGCCTTGCGCGGTGAAGGGGGTATTTTGCGTTTGCCTGACGGTACCCGTTTTATGCCCGAACATGACCGGCGGGCGGAGTTGGCGCCGCGCGACATTGTGGCGCGTGCCATCGACTTTGAAATGAAGCGTCATGGGGTTGATTGTGTGTATCTGGACATGCGCCATAAGGGCGAAGCGTTTGTGCGCGAACATTTCCCTACCATTTATCAGCGCTGCTTAGAGTTGGGCATTGACATGGCAAAAGATCCAATCCCGGTGGTGCCTGCGGCTCATTACACCTGTGGCGGTATAGTCACCGACCTATCTGGGCGTACGGACTTACAAAATCTCTATGCCGTGGGCGAAACCGCTTGCACCGGGTTGCATGGCGCCAATCGCTTGGCCAGCAATTCTTTGCTGGAATGTGTGGTGTTGGCCACAGCCGCCAGTGACGCTATTCATGCCAGCCCTGTGTTTCCTGGCGCACCGCTTCCCTTATGGGACAGCAGTCAGGTAACGGATGCCGATGAAGAAGTGGTGATCTCTCACAATTGGGATGAATTGCGCCGTTTTATGTGGGATTACGTGGGGATTGTGCGCACGGATAAACGTTTAGAACGAGCCGCCCATCGATTAAAACTGCTGACTGAGGAAATTAGAGAGTTCTATGCCAACTTTCATGTCAGTCGCGACTTGCTGGAATTGCGCAACTTGGTGTTGGTGTCCGAACTCATTGTGCGCTCCGCTCAGTCCCGTCACGAAAGCCGTGGTTTGCATTACAGCCGCGACTACCCCTTCACCCTAGAAAGTGCACAGCCCACACTCTTGAAGCCTTAAAACTGAGCGCACCTTTAAGCGGCGCCAATATTGGGTACGATGCCTGAGGGTTTATTGCCCTGCGCTGTAAAATCCAGCATGCGCTGAATGGGGATACGGGCCAGTTGGGCTAACTCGGTTGTAATCTCAATCACGTTGTTTCTGGCTTCTAAGCAATGTAATAAGTTTTCTAAACCATTCATGGCCATCCAAGGGCAATGGGCACAGCTGCGGCAAGTGGCACTGGCGCCGGCCGTGGGGGCTTCTAAAAATATTTTAGCAGGATTTTGTTGGCGCAATTTATGCATCATGCCGTTATCAGTGGCCACAATGAAGGTGGTGGCGTTTAGGGTGGCCGCCGCTTTTAAAATACCGGACGTAGACCCCACCACATCAGCCAGAGCGATTACGGCCGCGGGCGACTCAGGATGCACCAATACCTTGGCATCAGGGTACTGGGTTTTTAGCGCTTGCAATTCAGTTGATCTAAACTCATCGTGCACCACACAGGATCCACGCCACAACAACATATCGGCTCCGGTTTGATTTTGGATGTATTCCCCCAAATGCTTATCCGGTGCCCAAAGAATTTTTTGCCCTTGATTGTGTAAGTGGCGCACGATATCCACGGCGCAACTGGAGGTCACCACCCAATCGGCGCGCGCTTTAACGGCAGCACTGGTATTGGCGTACACCACCACAGTGCGATGGGGATGCTGATCGCAGAGCGCTGAAAATTCATCCAAGGGACAGCCCAAGTCCAGCGAACAGGTGGCATCCAAGTCGGGCATTAATACGGTTTTTTCTGGGGAGAGGATTTTGGCGCTCTCACCCATAAAGCGCACACCCGCCACCACCAAGGTGGATGCGGGATGGTTTTTACCAAAACGGGCCATCTCAAGAGAGTCCGCCACCAAACCACCGGTTTCTTCCGCCAAGTCCTGTAAGTCGGGATGGACGTAATAGTGCGCCACCAAGACCGCTTGGGTGGCTTTGAGCCGCGCTTTGATTCGGGATTTCAGTTCAGCGCGCCGCTCAACGCTGGGTTCAGGTGGAATACTGGCCCACGCATGGCGTGTGTCACAGCTCGCTGGACGCTCATATTCTACATTCACTAATTTATTCATCTATATGAAATCTCATAGAAAAATCTATTGCTTTAATGTCTTTTGTCAGGCCGCCCACGGAAATCCGATCCACCCCGGTTTCGGCAATGGCGCGTACGGTGTGGACATTTACACCGCCTGAAGCCTCTAGGATGGCCCGGCCTTGATTAAGATGCACCGCTTCGCGCAGTTGTTGAAGGGACATATTGTCCAGCAGCACCATGGGTGCACCGGCTTGTAACGCCTCATGCAACTGTTGCAACGTTTCCACTTCAATTTCAAGCAATACATCTTTTGGGGTAAGGGCTAAGGCGGCCAGTAACGCTGGGCGCACACCACCTGCTGCCGCAATGTGGTTTTCTTTTAACAGCAGGCCGTCATATAAGCCTATGCGATGGTTCTGCCCTCCCCCCACACGCACAGCATATTTTTGCGCCAAACGAAGGCCGGGAATAGTCTTTCGGGTATCCACAATGACGGCATGGGTGCCGCTTACGGCCTCCACGAAAAGAGCCGTTTGGCTGGCCACTGCTGAGAGCGTCTGAAGAAAGTTTAACGCGGTCCGTTCGCCCGTGAGTAAAGCCTGGGCAGGGCCACGCAAGACAACCGGGGTCTGACCCCTATCCAAGAGGGTGCCTTCAGCATTATTCCAAACTATCTGAATGCGAGGGTCGCATTGACGAAAAACTTCATTAACCCAAGGTTGTCCGCACAAACAGGCGCCCTCGCGCACCATAATTGTGGCGTGGGCCATGGCTGATGCGGAAATCAGAGCAGCCGTACGATCGCCGATCCCCACATCTTCAGCCAGCGCCCTGCGCACTTGCTCTGTGCAAGCGGTTTGTTCCGCAGGGGTTAAGGTTAAGGGTAAGGCTATATTCATAAAGTAATAATTATCATCATAGTCAAAAAACCTGATAGGATTCAACCCTGTTGCAATGCAATAATGTCATAGAACCTGGGTGGTTTATTTGATACACTCATAACCCATTAATTGCTTTAGCTCTAAAACCGACCGCAAAGGGAAACCATGCAACGGACGATGATGAAAGCCAAGCTGCACCGTGTCACCGTTACCCAATCCGAATTGGGCTACGAGGGCTCCTGTGCCATTGATGAAGATCTGTTGGACGCTGCGGACATCCGCGAATACCAACAAATCGACATTTACAATGTGGACAACGGTGAGCGCTTTACCACTTACGCCATTCGCGGCCAACGCGGATCGGGCATGATTTCTGTAAATGGCGCCGCCGCTCGCAAATGCCAGGTGGGCGATATTCTGATTATTGCCACCTACGCCAACTATAGCGAAGAAGAAGTAGAATGCTTCGAACCCCGCTTGGTGTATGTAGATGGCCAAAACCGCATCCAACGCCGCGGCTTCAAAATCCCGCTACAGTCCGTTTAGTTCCCCCTTACAGGGCCGCGGTTAATTCCGGCACTGCGCTGTTTAAATCCGCTACCAAGCCGTAATCGGCCACGGTAAAAATAGCCGCCTCGGGGTCGCTATTAATGGCCACAATGACGCGCGCAGATTTCATGCCAGCCAAATGTTGAATGGCCCCAGAAATACCCACTGCAATATACAAATCAGGCGCTACAATTTTCCCCGTTTGGCCCACTTGATAATCGTTGGGCACATAGCCTAAATCTACAGCCGCACGCGAAGCGCCTAAGGCCGCCTGCAATTTATCCGCCAAGGGTTCTAGCAATTCTTTATAGCGTTCCGCGCTGCCCAAACCCCGCCCACCAGATACCACCACGCGCGCGCCCTCTAACTCAGGGCGCGTGGAAACACTCAGGGCAATAGATTGGCGTGTGGATAGGCCAGATTCGGCAACTTCAGGAATGGGGGTTAGTGCTGCATGACCGCCGGTTTCTGCACAGGCCTCAAAAGCGGTAACCCGCACCGTCACCACTTTAATAGGGTCTTGTGTGTGTACTGTGGCCCACAGTGCACCAGCATAGATGGGGCGCGTAAAAGTGTCTGTTGCATCCACGCGTACAATGTCAGAAATTTGTGCCACATCCAAGAGTGCAGCCACGCGCGGCATAAAACTTTTTCCAACGGCGCTAGAAGCGGACAAAATATGAGTGTAGGACGGCGCCAACCGCAATACCAAGTGGCCTAGATTCTCAGCCCCATCAGCAGTCAAACTGACGTGATCGGCCAACAACACCTGCGTCACACCGGGTAAGGTGCGCGCCGCTTCTGCCGCAGGGCTGCAAGAATGCCCGGCCACCAAGATATGAACATCGCCGCCCACAGCATGTGCGGCGCTTAGAACATGGCGTGTGGCCGATTTAAGGTGGCGGTGATCATGTTCTGCAATAACAAGAATAGTCATATTAAATAACCCGCGCTTCGTTTTTGAGTTTATCCACCAACTCAGCCACAGTGGCCACACGAATGCCAGCGACGCGCGCCGGCGGCTCCACCACTTTAATAAGCATTAAGCGCGGTGCGATGTCCACATTCAACGCGTCAGGGGTTACGGTTTCTAATGGCTTTTTCTTGGCCTTCATAATATTGGGCAGAGTGGCGTAGCGCGGTTCGTTAAGGCGCAAATCGGTGGTGATGACCGCCGGCATTTGCACCACGATGGTTTCTAGGCCACCATCAATTTCGCGCGTTACGGTGGCGTGGTTGGCCTCCAAAGTGACTTGTGACGCAAAAGTGGCTTGCGACCAACCCAATAGTGCAGCCAATATTTGCCCCGTTTGGCCCGCGTCATCATCAATGGCCTGCTTGCCACAAATCACCAACCCGGCCTCTTCGCGGTTTACAAGGACGCGCAATAATTTAGCCACAGCCAAGGGTTGCAACTCGCACTCAGTGCTCACCAAAATGGCGCGATCCGCGCCCAAAGCCAAGGCAGTACGTAAAGTATCTTGGCAAGCGATGGCGCCACAGGACACGGCAATCACTTCAGTGGCAGCGCCCCGTTCTTTTAAGCGCAAGGCTTCTTCCAGAGCGATTTCATCAAAGGGGTTCATGGCCATTTTAAGGCCTGCCAATTCAACGCCCAAACCATCGGCTTTGGCGCGCGCTTTAATGTTGTAATCCAACACCCGTTTTACGGGAACCAGTATTTTCATGAGGCACGTATCCAAAAGTTTATTGTGGGCATAAGGCGCAACCCACCATCATACCCGCTCAAAGAGACCAGCAACACCTTGCCCCATGCCCACACAGAGCGTGATCAGTCCGTAATGGCCGCCGGTGCGCTGCAACAATATAGACTTCTTCAGTCATGGCCTGTACTCAATTGCGTAACGGTTTTCCCGTATCCAGCATGGCCTGAATGCGTTCACGGGTTTTAACATCTTGCATCAATTCGCCAAAATGCTTGCGCTCTAGGGTCAGAATATCGGTTTCCATAAGGAATGTCCCTGCGTCCACTTCACCTCCGCACATCACATCGGCAATAGCCGTACAAATAACCACATCGTAATCAGTTAATTGACCCGCATCGCGCAAATTATGCAATGCCGCCACCATATTGGCTTTGCCATCGCGGCCGCATACGGGAAACGACTGTTGCAAGGGGGGGCGATAGCCGGAGTCACTCATGGCGCGCGCTTGCGAGAGCGCCACAAACAGCAGTTCATCCGCATGCGCCACCACCACATCACCCTCTTGCAGCAGGCCCATTTGACGTGCTTCGTTGGCGCTGGTGCTGACCGCAGACAACACCACACGCTGATAAGCGTCTTTAATATAGGCGTACACATCATGGGGGTTGCCCGCTAGCAAGGCGGATTCGCCCGCACGGCGCGTGAGAGTGGTTAGGCCCCCAGCGCCTGGGAGTAAACCTACCTTCACTTCCACCAAGCCCACGAAGGTTTCCATATGAACCACACGCCGATCTGAATGCAGGTAAGCTTCGCAACCCCCACCCAAGGCGTAACCCTTTACAGCCGCCACCGTGGGAATTTGTGAATAACGCAGTTGACGCATCACATCTTGAAAAATGCATTCTTCCGCTCTAAAGGCCTCTACGCCATGAGCGGCGTAAATAGTCAGAAAACCTTTCAAGTCACCCCCTGCGGAGAACGGTTCACCCGGGCCCCAAATCACCATGGCTTTAAAATGTTGTTCAGCCTCCTCAATGGCGCGGCCCAAACCCGTTAAAGCGCCGGTATTAAAAGTCCGCATTTTGGTTTTGATGGTGGCAATCAACACTTCATCGTCCAGCGTCCAAGCGCGAATGAACGCGTCTTCAAAGACCGTACGTCCCGCCGTAGTTGGGGTCTGACCCCCAGCGCCGATAACCTGCTCGGGAAAATATTGGCGCTTATAAACAGGCAATGTGCTGGTGGGCTCATAACGTGCTGCAGCAGCACTCCAAGACCCCTCTACTTGATGAACACCTGTGCGACCGTCCATTACCCAGGCCGGCAACGGCGCGCTACATAGCGCCTCACCTGCCGAAATATCATGCGCAACCCACTGTGCCACTTGCTGCCAACCGGCTTGCTGCCAAGTCTCGAAAGGGCCTTCTTTCCAACCAAAACCCCAACGCAGGGCAAAATCCATATCCCGTGCAGAATAAGCCACATCTCTTAAATGAACGGCACAGTAATGAAACATATTGCGATACTGGGCCCATAAAAAACGCGCATGGGGGTGATCTGTGGCGCGCAATGCGGCCAAACGTTCGGCAGGTTTTAATTTAAGAATGGCGTCTATCTCAGGAGCCGATTTTTCTCCACCGAACACATGCGACATGGTGATGGCATCCAAGCGTAAAATATCTTTTCCTACTTTTTTATAGAAACCAGCACCCGATTTAGCGCCCAGCCAGCCTGCTGCGATTAAACGCTCCACCACCGCAGGGGCATCATAACTGCTGCGGAACGGATCATTGGTGAGTTGATGCATGGTACGCACCACATGCATGAGGGTGTCGAGACCCACCACATCTGCAGTACGGTAAGTGCCCGAGCTGGCGCGCCCTAATTTTTTACCCGTCAGGTCATCCACCACATCGCACGACAGCCCTGCCCGCTCGGCCTCTATAAGCGTAAACAGCATGTTGGCCACACCAATTCGGTTGGCCACAAAGTTAGGCGTATCCTTGGCGCGCACCACTCCTTTACCCAAGGTGGTGGTAACGAAGGCTTCCAGTTGGTCCAACACATGAGGCGCCGTGGTGGGTGTGGGAATAAGCTCCACCAAATTCATATAGCGTGGTGGGTTAAAGAAATGCACGCCGCAGAATTGAGCGCGCAATGAAGCAGGTAATTCTTGTGATAGTGCCGTCATGGACAAACCGGAAGTGTTCGATGCCATTACAGTATGCGCGCTGACATGCGGCGCAATCAACTGATAAAGATCACGCTTCCAATCCATGCGTTCGGCAATGGCTTCAATGATTAAATCGCAATCGCCCAATAATGCCAGATGCTGCCGGTAATTAGCCGGTTGGATTAAGCTTGCGTCACCCGACAGCCCCAAGGGCGCTGGGCGCAATTTTTTAAGGCCCTCAATGGCGCGCAAGGCAATGGCGTTGGGGTCGCCTGAATCGGAGGGCAGATCAAACAAAATAACAGGCACTTTAAGATTAATAAGATGGGCTGCAATTTGCGCGCCCATCACGCCCGCCCCCAATACAGCAACTCTACGAACGATAAAATGACTCATACACCTTAAACTCCCGAAATTACATCGAATGAATGGCTGCCGCAACAGCTTGCCCAACCTCAATGGTGGTGGAGCTGCCCCCCATGTCAGGCGTGCGTGGACCGGTTTCTAAAATCGTTTCAATAGCGCGCATTACGCTGTCATGTGCGGCGCGGTATTTGGGGTCAGACCCCAAATCGGGGTCTGACCCCAAGAAGTCCAGCATCAACGCACCCGACCAAATCATGGCAATGGGATTGGCAATGTTTTTGCCGTAGATGTCTGGCGCTGACCCATGCACGGGTTCAAATAGAGAAGGAAACTTACGTTCTGGGTTTAGGCTGGCAGAAGGCGCGATGCCGATGGTGCCGGTACAAGCCGGCCCTAAGTCGGAGAGAATGTCGCCAAATAGGTTGGAGGCCACCACCACGTCAAAGCGTTCAGGGCTTAATACAAAACGTGCGGTGAGAATGTCGATATGGTATTTATCCCACGTCACGTCCGGATAATTTTTAGCCATTTCTTCCATGCGCTCATCCCAGTACGGCATGCTGATGGAAATGCCATTGGACTTAGTGGCCGATGTGAGATGCGCGCGCGGTCGGCTTTTGGCCAACTCAAAGGCGTAGCGCAAGATGCGATCTACCCCATGGCGTGAGAACACAGATTCTTGCACCACCACTTCACGATCGGTACCGGCAAACATTTTGCCGCCCACTGCGGAATACTCGCCTTCTGTGTTTTCGCGCACCACCCAAAAGTCGATATCACCGGGCTTCTTGCCAGCCAAGGGGGATGGAATGCCGGGCATTAAGCGTACCGGACGCAGGTTTACGTATTGATCAAACTCACGGCGAAATTTGATCAAAGAACCCCACAGTGAAATATGGTCGGGCACCACTTCAGGCCAGCCCACGGCACCAAAAAAGATGGCATCAAAGCCCACAAGCCGGTCAAACCATTGGGGAGGCATCATCTCCCCATGGCGCTGCCAGTAAGCCGCGCTGGCCCAATCAAAATGAACCCATTCAATTTCAATACCATGCGCGCGGGCTGCCACTTCTACCGCCCTAACCCCTTCGGGCATGACTTCCATGCCAATGCCATCTCCGGGGATGACTGCGATGCGATGTTTCATTAAATCTCTCAGTTAATATGGACTAAATACCGTAATCCGGAATTCTATCGCATTGCGGTAAAATGGACCAAAGTCTTGGTTGTTTTTATATTTAATATAACTCTATGATGTGCTATACCTTGATACAGGATTGTCCTAAAACAGAACGTTTTAAGACGGCGCCTTAATATTGTCATATTCCAACAGTACGATTTAAAAGGGGTATTATATTGGCACGAATTCTGCATGCTAAGCAGCACAGTCCTGAGGCTGGCATTTAAAACAAACACTAACGGAGGAAGCACATGAGCAGCATAACCATTAACGGTATTACCGTAGAAAGCCCTTTCAGAGCACGGTACGACAACTTCATTGGCGGAAAATGGGTCGCCCCGGTAGACGGCCAGTATTTCACCAACATCACCCCCATTACCAACAAACCCATTTGCGAAGTGGCCCGCTCTAACGATAAGGACATTAATTTGGCCTTAGACGCCGCCCATGCCGCCAAAGCGGCTTGGGGCAAAACCTCACCCACAGAGCGCTCCAACGTACTTTTAAAAATTGCCGATCGGATTGAAGCCAATCTGGGCAAAATTGCCTTGGCTGAAACCTTAGACAACGGCAAGCCCATTCGCGAAACAACAGCGGCCGACATTCCTTTGACTGCGGACCACTTCCGCTACTTCGCCGCCTGTATTCGCGCCGAAGAAGGCAGTATTGGTGAAATTGATCACGAAACCTACGCCTACCATTACAAAGAGCCCTTGGGCGTAGTGGGCCAAATCATTCCTTGGAATTTCCCTATTTTAATGGCCGCTTGGAAAATGGCGCCGGCCATTGCCGCAGGCAATTGCGTGGTGTTAAAACCCGCCGAACAAACCCCTGCTTCCATTTTGGTATTAATGGAAATCATTGGCGACTTATTGCCCCCCGGTGTGTTGAACATCGTGAACGGTTTTGGCCTTGAGGCCGGTAAGCCTTTGGCTTCTAGCCCACGCATTGCCAAGATCGCCTTTACTGGTGAAACCTCTACCGGTCGCTTGATTATGCAATACGCTTCACAAAACCTGATTCCAGTTACTTTGGAACTGGGCGGCAAGAGCCCCAACGTGTTCTTCGAAGACGTCATGGCACAAGACGATGCGTTCTTGGATAAGGCCCTTGAAGGCCTGGTATTGTTTGCCTTCAACCAAGGCGAAGTCTGCACCTGCCCTTCACGCGCCTTAATTCAAGAATCAATTTACGAAAAATTCATGGAGCGCGCCATCAAGCGTGTGGCCGCCATTAAGTTGGGTAATCCTCTGGACCCCAGCACCATGGTGGGCGCACAGGCCTCCGGCGAACAAATGGAAAAGATTCTCTCCTACATCGACATAGGCAAGAAGGAAGGCGCTCAATGCTTGGTGGGTGGTGAGCAAAACATGCTAACCGGCGATCTGAAAGATGGCTTCTATGTGAAACCCACCATGTTTAAAGGCCATAACAAGATGCGCATTTTCCAAGAAGAAATTTTTGGACCTGTGCTATCCGTCACCACCTTCAAGACCGAAGCCGAAGCCCTTGAAATTGCCAACGACACACTCTATGGTTTGGGTGCGGGCGTTTGGACACGTGATGGCAGCCGCGCCTTCCGTATGGGCCGCGGCATTCAAGCCGGTCGTGTATGGACCAATTGCTACCATGCCTACCCCGCTCACGCGGCCTTCGGCGGTTACAAGCAATCGGGTATTGGACGCGAAACCCATAAGATGATGTTGGATCACTATCAACAAACCAAAAACTTGTTGGTGTCTTACTCACCCAACGCATTGGGTTTCTTCTAAGCATCATCGGAATCCGCAACACTCAAACAGGGGGCTTTTAGCCCCCTGTTTGTTTTAGTGGCTTGCCTCAAAATTCGTTGTAGAATAGAGCTATGAGTGAAACCCTAACCCCTACCCGTGTGTCCGCTACCCCAGCTGCCTTGGAGCTTATTGCGCGTATTAAAGCCAAATATGGCAGCGTCTTGTTTCACCAATCCGGCGGTTGCTGTGACGGCAGCGCTCCCATGTGTTTTCCCACCAACGAATTTATAGTAGGGGACAGCGACGTAAAATTAGGCGAAATTGGCGGCGTGCCTTTTTATATGCACCGCAGTCAATTTGCTTATTGGGAACATACCCATCTGACCATTGATGCTATTCCCGGTAACGGTGGTATGTTCTCTCTTGAGGGCGCCACCGGGATGCGCTTCCACACCCGCTCACGTCTCTACAGTGACGAGGAGTATGCTGCCTTAGCACCCGTTTAATGTCCTTACGCCTGGTTTTTGATTTTGCTCATATCGCAGGCCATGTAGCGCGGCGCGTCTTCACCAACCCCATCACCATCCTCACAGCCCATGACGCATCAGAAGTGGCCGATGTTATTAAGGCGGTAGACGCAGCAACCCAAGCCGGTGCTTATGCTGCGGGTTTTATCGGCTACGAAGCGGCCCCTGCCTTCGAGCCCAGCGCTACAGTGAAAGCCGGTGGCCATACGCCATTGGCGCGCTTTGGTATTTTTGAATCTCCACACCCTGGATCCATGCAACAAAATAGCGCCACGCCTCAGGTTTCAGCCTGGGTTCTCGATACCCACTTTGCAGACTATAACGCGGCACTAACCACCATTCACGATGCCATAGAGCGCGGCGATACCTATCAAATTAATTACACCCTGCGCGCCCATGCCCAACTCATCGGCGAAGGTTTTGCCTATTACGAGCAATTGCGTCGCGCGCAACGCGCCGATTATTGCGCCTATTTGGATTGGGGCGACGTTCAAGTACTGTCCATCTCACCGGAACTATTTTTTACCCGCACGGGCAACAGCGTTGTCACCCGACCCATGAAAGGAACAGCGCGTCGAGGCGTAATGCCCGACGAAGATGCGGCCTTGGGAAAATGGCTATACGAATCGCGCAAAAACCGCGCTGAAAACTTAATGATTGTAGATTTATTGCGCAACGACTTATCTCGATTGGCAGAATTGGGCGGCGTATCGGTCCCCTCCCTCTTCACCATTGAGCGCTACCCCACGGTAATGCAAATGACCTCTACCGTACAAGCAACATTGCGCCCTCATGTGGCCCTATGGGATGTGTTGGCCGCGCTATTTCCTTGTGGCTCTATTACGGGAGCACCAAAACTAAAGTCCATGGAGATCATTGCTGCATTAGAAAAAACGCCACGGGGTCCTTATTGTGGTGCGGTGGGCTATATTAGCCCTGGTGGAGATGCGGTGTTTAATGTGGCCATTCGAAGCGTGGTCTTAACCTCTAAAACAGGCGCAATGGAATGCGGATTAGGGGGCGGCATCACGTGGGATTCTAACCCCGTGGAAGAATTTGAAGAAGTTAAAACCAAGGCGCAGTTTTTAGAACACCGACCCACTGGGTTTGATTTGATTGAAACTCTGCGCTTGGAACAGGGTCGATTAACCTTGCGCCATCGCCACCATTCACGGCTGAGCGCTTCAGCGGCTGCGTTAGGGTTTCCCAAACCCACTGCCCTATTGGATGTGGCGTTGGACGAATTTGCAGCACAATACCCCAAAGGGGTATACCGCGTGCGCCTCTTGTATAGCGTTGCGGGAACGGTGCATCTGGAAGGGTTTGCTTTGGACGATGGGGGGTCTGGGGGGTCTGACCCCAAATCTGTCAAAGCGGTAAGCGTTGATATTGCACAAGGCCCTGTGGCCTCGCATGACCTGTTTCTGCGCCACAAAACCACGCGCCGCACAGTGTATGAACATTATTTTCAGCAGGCAGAACCCGACACCTTTGATGTGTTGCTGTGGAACGAGCGCGGTGAAGTGACTGAGTTTACGCGCGGCAATGTGGTGGCAGAAATAAATGGCCGGCGCATCACCCCGCCTCTCTCATGCGGACTGTTGGCTGGTACGCTGCGCCAGGAACTACTGGAAGAAGAGCAAATCGAGGAACAGATCCTCACGTTACAGGAGCTGCAGCAGGCCAACGCTTTATGGTTTATTAATGGCGTGCGCGGTTGGGTTTCGGTAAAGCTAAACGTGGATAAGGTCACTCAAGCTCAAGCTCAACAACAAATGGGCGCCCCCCCTCTCGTAACCCCCGTTGAGGGGTAAACAGGATGTTCCATAAGGAGGTTAGATTTCAGCGCTGTTACATGCCTTCGTGATGATGCATGTGCTCCATGGGTGCTTCACCTGCATCAAGCGCTTGTATGGGCACCTTGACTTCTCGCTCACCGCCCTTGGCAAAAGTCAGTTTTAAAGTGAGTTGATCGCCGGCTTTAAGCGGCGCTTTCAGCCCAACCAACATTAAATGCCGTTCGCCTGATTTTAGGTTGAGTTCCCCTTGCGCTGGAATATCGAACCCTGATTCCTGATGCATGCGCGACACATTATTCTCTTGGCTCATGGTGTGAAATTGCACCGCATGCGCCACACTGGTGCTGGCAGACACCAAGCGATCCGCGGAGCTGCCGTGGTTAATCACTGTTAAGTAAACCGCACCCACCTCTTGCCCTGGTACAGTAGCGTGCGCATAGGCCCCATGAACCATGAGTGAAACCGCAGGTGCACTGGGGTTTGCTGTATGAGTGAGATAAGGAGTAACGTTCTTTTCTAGGGCCGCATCATCAAGCCCTGCATCACCATACCAACCATCACGACGCAGAACACCTTGACCATCAATAACGAAGCTCAGCGGGATGCGCCAAATACGTCCATATCCCTTGACTTGCGCGTCCGCCATAAAAGCACCCGGAAAGGTATAGGCTTTCATCATGTCGCGTGCTTTACCGGCATCCGCAGGATCATCCATGCTAATGGCCACCATCTCTAACCCTTCTGCGTGATGCTTGCGGTAGTAGCGCTCTAGAGCGGGCATTTCTTCACGGCAGGGGATGCACCAAGTGGCCCAAAAATGCATGATCACCACCTTGCCGGCATTCTCTGCCGTTGAAAAGTAAGCCCCGTTCATTAGCTTGATGTCATAGCTCGGCGCGGCGTTGCCCTCTTGAATGGCTTTGGCAGAGCTGCTAACCAATGGGCCCAGTAGACCGACGCATATGGAGGCTAATAAAATTAATTGTTTAAAGAACACAGTATTAGAAGCCATAGTGCAGGCCTATTGAGAGGGTGTAATGGGGGGCTAACTGAAAGCCGATGAGGTTTTGATAAAGGGGGACTTGCACGAATCCATAGATACTGGCCTGTTCGGTAATTCTAGCCGATAACCCAGGGCTTAAATAAATGAGCGTGCCACCGGTGCTTACCGTGTCCGCAATTACCCCTGAGTCCATATTCACATGGCGCATATTCAACTGGATCTGCGGGGCCAGCGATTCAAAACTCATGTAGCGCGCACCCAGATTAACATTGGTGCCATTGCCTGGGTGGTAATTGTTGATAGGGCCCATCACCACAAATTGATAAGTGGCTTGAGAAAATACATCCCAATCACGACTGACCGCTTGATGATAGAACAACCCCGCAATCAAATCAGTGGTGCCGGTGCCCGGTTGAAGTCCGGCATCCACTAAATTGGATCCAGACCCTGTAAAAGGCGAAGGATAGGTTTGGTATTGATAATGATCGCCTGTGGGTAATTTAAGCCCCAGAGTAAGCCCCAGATTATGATTGTCTGATAGAGGGTGGAAATTCACCATTACTTTGGCGTCCCCCACTTTATAAAAATCAGAATAATAACCGGCGTTGGGGTTTGCAGAGCTGGCTCCAATGACGCCATTGCTTTGCCCCCATGTTTGGTGTTGACGAATAATATAGGGCAATAGCAGATTGACGGACCAATGGTCTGTACTGGTATAACCCAGCCCTAAAGTGACATATTGGTTCTTGGTATAGTCCTCCACTTCCGCCGTATTGTTTAAAGCGAATATAGCGGCTGGCGTGATGGTATTTGTCCCATGACGTAATTGATCTTGATTGAGATAATCGTAGCGCAGATCAGCGGAAAACCCACCGGTGTGCGATACGCCTTGGCTCTCCCAATCCGTACTTAAGCTGCACCCGCAGCTGGCACAGGCCTGTGCAGCGCTATGGAACAGACCAAGCCATAGCGAGAGTAAAACAAGGATTGTTGATCGCGTCAAAAGCAATGCTTCCACCCGCCTACGGACGGTCTAGGCTGCCCATGGATTTGGGATAGGTCACGAGGCCCCAAGGCAGATTTTTATCTTCGATGCGCTTAATCACTTCAAGCGTTGCCGTATCAATCACCACGATTTCGTTGGACTTGCCACAGGCCAAGAGTATTTTTGAATCATCAGGGGTGAAGGTAAAATGCCAGCAGCGATCGCCCGTGTGAATGTCTTTAATCTTTTCAAAAGTCTGCGCGTCAAACACTTGCAAGGCTTTTTCTTTATTGGAAGCGATAAACAAGCGTTTACCATCCCGATCAAAAGAAATTCCGTAGGGTGACTTGCCGGTGGGCACTGCCTTAATCACTTTGAATTGGCTATCGAGTACCAACATCTTGTCAGAAAATTCCAGAGTAGTAACGTAAATGCGGCCATCTGGAGAATTCTTAATACCGCGCGGGCGATTGCCATATTGGCCCACCGGAATATTCTTCAGCAACTTGCCTGTTTTGGCGTCATGCACAGTGATGGAGTTATCCGATTCGTTGGTCACAATCATCAGCTTGCCGTCTTTGGTAAATTCCACTCCTTCCGTTTCAGGTTTGCCCACAATGTCATGAATCACTTTTCCGGTTTTTAAATCCACAATAGCAATGTGTCCTGGAATGGCATCATCGTCTTTTTGTTCCGCTTTACCGGCCAAACCCGTGCTGGGTGTGGGTTCGTAGGTGATATAGGCGTTACCATTCATCACCCGCACAAACTCTGGGTTTTTGCCAATGGCAATTAATTTGGGTGTCGTGGCCCCGGTAGTATCGGCAATGGAAATATTGTCGCTGTCTTTATTGGCGGTCACCACAAAGGCGCCATCGCTGCTGATGCCAATACCACGCGGCCCCTTGGCCGCAACATCCAATGGCGCCACCATTTCTAGCGTCCCCAAATCAATCACACCTAAGGTACCGCTGCTTTGATTGCTGACATAAGCAAAGCCCTTATCCCCCGCAGAAGCCGTCAGCGTAATGGACGATAAAGTAGCGATCAATGCAAACAATAAGAGTGAATTTAGGCGGTTAATGGTCATGATTTTTTTCCGTAATCAGTTGGGTTGCAAAGAAGTTAATAAAGATTAATTGATGTTGGGCCCACCGCCAAAGCGCCAGGTTACCCCAATCCAAGCCCCAATGGGGG
>CAIVUX010000012.1 GCA_903909215.1 uncultured Ferrovum sp. | reverse complement strand
CCCCTTAACTCTGGTATCATTCTATGTTTGTGAAAAAGACCGTCTACATTCGCACTTTTGGCTGCCAGATGAACGAGTATGACTCGGGCAAAATGGCAGACTTGCTGCAGGCCAGCCATGGCCTAGAAAGCACTCAGTCTCCTGAGGGGGCTGATGTCATCGTGCTTAACACCTGCTCGGTTCGTGAAAAAGCCCAAGAAAAGGTGTTCTCTGATCTAGGACGTTTAAGCGAGCTAAAAGTTCTTAACCCCAATCTCATTATTGCAGTGGGGGGTTGCGTGGCCAGCCAAGAGGGCAGCGTCATTTTAGAGCGCGCTCCTTATGTGGATGTGGTGTTTGGTCCACAAACCTTACACCGTCTGCCCGAACTGCTCAACCAGCGCTTACAAACCGGTTTGCCGCAATTGGATATTTCTTTTCCCGAAATTGAAAAGTTTGATGCCCTACCCCCGGCGCGTGCAGAGGGTCCAACAGCGTATGTCTCCATCATGGAAGGGTGCAGCAAATATTGCACCTTCTGCGTGGTGCCCTACACGCGAGGAGAAGAGTTTTCTAGGCCGCTGTCTGACGTGCTGCGCGAGGTGGAAGAATTAACCCGCAAAGGTGTGCGCGAAATCATGCTGCTGGGGCAAAACGTAAACGCCTGGCAAGGCACATTAGATGATGGCTCTGATACCGACTTTGCAACACTGCTAGAAGCCGTCAGCGAAATAAGCGCCATTGAACGCATTCGCTACACCACCAGCCATCCTCTGGAATTTACCCAGCGCCTCATTGACGCGCACGGCTATTTACCAAAGTTGGCGGGGCAAGTGCATCTTCCCGTGCAATCGGGGTCTGACCCCATTTTGGGGGCCATGAAACGAGGTTACACCGCATTAGAATACAAATCCATTATTCGTCGCCTGCGCGAAGCGCGCCCAGGGCTATCCATTTCAAGTGATTTTATTGTGGGTTTTCCAGGCGAAACAGAAGCCGACTTTGCCGCCACGCTCAAACTCATTGATGACATCGGTTTTGATGGATGCTATGGCTTTACCTACAGCCCGCGCCCCGGTACGCCGGCCGCCAATTTAAAAGACAGCGTGGATGAAATCACCAAATTATCACGACTCAAAAGATTGTTAGAAAAAACCGATGCACAAGCAGCGGCCATTAGCCAAAGCCTGGTGGGGTCGCGCCAACGCGTTTTGGTGGATGGGCATGCTAAGCGTGAGCGCCACGAATTGCGCGGACGTCTGGACAATGCCCGGGTGGTCAACTTCCCTGGGGATGCGCGTCTGATTGGTCAGTTTGCGAATGTGTTGATTACTGAAACTGCGCGCTATTCCCTGCGCGGAGAAGTGGTAACCCTATCATGACCACGCTTGAGCTGGATTTGCACCCCGTAGACAACCAACGCCTGGCCAATCTGTGTGGCGTGTTAGACGAGAACTTGAAACAAATAGAGCGTACGCTAGGCGTGTCTATTCGCCGTCGTGGCGAACACTTTAGCGTGCAAGGGGAAGAACCAAAAACCGTCATGACCGCAACTATATTGCAATCTTTTTACCGCAACGCCCGTCACAGCCTATCTGCCGAGCATATTCACGCGGGCTTGGTAGAGGTTCAAGGGGGCGTGGGTCATAGCGCTGAGGGCGCATCTGTGCCGCTGGTGGCTCGTCGCCCCGATCTTAAAAGCCGCACCGTACGACAGGCGCAATACCTCACCCAAATTCAAGATCATGTGATTACCTTTGGGGTGGGGCCTGCGGGCACCGGTAAAACGTATTTGGCCGTAGCTGCCGCGGTGACCGCCCTAGAGCGCGAACAAGTCAAACGCATTGTGCTGGTTCGTCCTGCTGTGGAAGCGGGAGAAAAATTAGGCTTCCTGCCCGGTGATTTAAGTCAGAAGGTAGACCCCTACCTGCGCCCGCTCTACGATGCGCTCTACGACTTAGTGGGCTATGAGCGTGTGGGCCGCCTGTTTGAGCGCAGCGTCATTGAAGTGGCTCCCTTGGCCTTTATGCGCGGTCGCACACTCAACCACAGCTTTATTATTTTAGATGAAGCGCAAAACACCACCCCTGAACAAATGAAAATGTTCCTCACCCGCATTGGTTTTGGTACCAAGGCGGTCATCACGGGAGACGTTACGCAAATTGACTTGCACCGCACACAAAAAAGCGGACTCATTGATGCGCGCAATGTGTTGCAAGGCGTAGAAGGAATTGCCTTCACCATTTTTCAATCGGAAGATGTGGTGCGTCACCCATTGGTGCAACAAGTGGTAAACGCTTACGAACGTCGCAGCCGGTTGATGGATTAATAATGGATCCCGACCCTACCCCCCATCTTCACTTGGCGCTGCAAACCGCCAGTCGGACCACCGGTCAACCCACGCCCACACAATTTCGCCGCTGGGCCAAAGCCTCTCTCACCGTGCCCACCGCAGTCACTATTCGATTGGTGGACAGCCGCGAGGGGCACAAGCTTAATCAACTGTTCCGTCACAAAGACTACGCCACCAATGTGCTGACCTTCGTGTATGGCGATATTGCCAATACCTTACATGGCGATTTGGTGCTCTGTGCACCGGTGGTGAAGCGCGAAGCGAAGGAACAAAAAAAACCACTGCTGCATCATTACGCCCATTTGGTGGTGCATGGCTTGTTGCACCTGCAAGGACATGACCATCAACGCAAAATGGAAACGCGGCGCATGGAAAAACTTGAAATCGGTATTTTGCAGCAACTGGGCATCCCTAATCCTTATCTTATTACCGAGTAAATCATGGAAGACGACGAACCAAAACCATCCTTACTGGACCGTTTAAGTCACTGGTTGCATCACGACCCTGAAACACGCGAAGACTTAATTGAACTGTTGCATTTGGGGTTAGAGCGCAACTTGCTGGATGCAGACGCGCTTACCATGATGGAGGGTGTTCTGGGTGTAGCCGATATGCAAGTGCGCGATGTAATGGTGCCGCGCGCGCAAATGGATGTCATCGACATCAGCGAAGAGCCCGAGCAATTTATTCCGCTGGTCATTAAAACCGCCCACTCACGCTTCCCTGTAGTGGATGATAACCGCGACAACGTGATTGGTATTTTATTGGCCAAAGATTTGTTGCGCTTTTACGCGGGTGAAGAATTTAATGTGCGCGACATGTTGCGCCCTGCCATATTTGTTCCGGAATCAAAACGCCTCAACGTATTGCTGCGCGAATTTCGCGCCAACCGCAACCACATTGCCATTGTAGTCGATGAATATGGGGGTGTGGCGGGCTTGGTGACTATTGAAGACGTGCTAGAACAAATCGTGGGCGAAATTGATGACGAATACGATTTTGATGAAACAGAAGACAACATCGTGCCTGATCGTTTGGGTAAATTCCGCGTCAAGGCCGCCACTGAACTAGAAGATTTTAACAAAGCCTTGGGCAGTGATTTTTCCAGTGAAGATTTTGATACGGTGGGCGGATTGTTGGTGAGCCACTTTGGCCGCTTGCCCAAACGCGGTGAGCGCATTAGCTTTGATGGCTTAACCTTTCAAGTGCTGCGCGCCGACAGTCGCCGCCTGCATTCCGTACTGGTGGACCGCCTAACCGTTGCCAATGAAAATACCAGCACAGATTGAGCTGTTAGCAGCCCTTTCGGGTGCGTTAGCCGTAGCGGGATTTGCTCCCTACGGTTTTTGGTTGGCACCTATTTTATCATTGGTCATCTTGATGTTGCTCTGGCGCCACGTGCATACACCTATGGCGGCTGCGGAAGTAGGTTTTCTGTGGGGCATGGGTTTCTTTGTGGGGGGGGTCAGTTGGATAGAAATTAGCCTGCATGATTACGGCGGTATGCCGCGCCTGTTGGCAGTGTTGGCTATCGTATTGTTCTCTGCAGTGTTAGCGCTCTTTCCTGCTGCGGTGGGGTTTATCACCCAGCGTTTACATCCGCAACCCAAAACCCGTTGGCTGCTGGCCGTTCCCGCGCTGTGGACGCTTATGGAATGGTTGCGCAGTTGGATATTGACGGGCTTTCCTTGGTTGTCTATGGGTTATGCGCAAACCCCCAACGGTCCTTTGGCGGGGATTGCTCCGGTACTGGGCGTATTCGGCGTCTCTTTTGCCTGCGTATTGTTGGCCGGTCTCATCACCGCGCTGGTCACCGCCAAGCGGGATGCTCATTCCTTGGGCCCGCTGGTATTGGGTGCGCTGATTTTAATCAGCACGAGTACCGTGTTGCGCCAAGTGAATTGGACGCAACCCGTGGGTGAACCCATTACAGTCAGTTTGTTACAAGGCAACATTCCCCAAGATCAAAAGTTTCAAGAAACCATGAGGGGTCTGACCCTGCAACGCTATGTCACCATGTTGAAGCAAAGTTACAGCCGCTTGGTGGTGATGCCCGAAAGCGCCTTTCCGTTAATTAGGCAAAAGTTACCGGAAGCGTTGGTGGAAGATATTATTCATTATGGCTATGACCACCGCAGCGATGTGTTGATTGGCATGTTCTCCGAGCCCGAATCGGGTCAGTACTACAACAGCGTATACAGCTTTGGCCACTCTCCATCGCAGGTGTATCAGAAGGTTCATTTGGTCCCCTTCGGTGAATTCATCCCCATGGGCGACCTCTTAAAACCAGCAGTTAATGCACTGCTCAGTATTCCTTTGGACAGCCAGCAACGCGGCAACCCCACACAAGAACCGCTGCGCGTGGCCGGTCAGCAAGTGGCCCTGAATATTTGCTATGAAGACGCCTTTGGCGAGGAAGTGATTCACTCCTTGCCACGCGCCACGCTGCTGGCCAACGTCACCAACGATGCTTGGTTTGGCGATTCCATTGGCCCCGAACAACATTTGCAAATGGCACAAACCCGTTCATTAGAAACCGGCCGGCAAATGTTGCGCGCCACCAACACCGGGGTTACTGCCCTAATTGACGAAAAGGGCCGCATCATTAACCGCGCGCCGCGCAATGAAGTGTTTACCTTAGATGGATTGGCGCAGGGCTACGCGGGGGCCACGCCCTATGTCATTATGGGCAATTACGGTATTCTCACACTTTGCTTTTTGGCCTTGGTTGCACTGATTCCTTTTTCTAGAAAAAAATGACCCTTCTGCCGCGCCGCCAAATCTGTTACACCTTAGGCTTTTTGGCTTGCAGCGGCCTTATGGCCTTTGCCCTGTTTTTACAATATTCCTTAGGGGAAGACCCTTGCCCGCTGTGTATTTTTCAGCGTTTGGCGTTTATGGCTTTGGGCTTTTCTTTTTTAGTGGCTGCTCTTCATAACCCACAAAAAACAGGATCTGCGATCTACGCCATCCTTCATGTGCTGACGGCCTGTGTGGGCGCCGCCATTGCCGCGCGTCAGGTGTGGTTGCAGCATTTGCCCCCCGACCAAGTGCCCTCCTGCGGCCCGGGGTTAAGTTACATCTTGCAAGCCAACCCATTGTTTAAAGCGCTCTCCGTGGTGCTCAGTGGCTCGGGCGAATGCGCCCAAGTGGGCTGGACCTTATTTTCCTTATCCATTGCCCAATGGGCCCTCATGGTCTTTATTATTTTGGGGGTATGGGCCTTCGTCCAGCCACTGAATCGCCGATAAATTGGGGCACCTCTGGTAAACTGGAGGGCATGACAAGCCCTAAAATCACCTTTCAAGAAATCATTCTCAGGTTGCAGCGCTACTGGAACGATCAGGGCTGCGCCCTGCTCCAACCCTTCGACATGGAGGTGGGGGCCGGCACCTCGCATACCGCCACCTTCTTACGCGCATTGGGTCCCGAGCCTTGGCAGGCCGCCTATGTGCAGCCCTCGCGCCGCCCCAAAGACGGTCGCTATGGTGAAAACCCCAATCGCCTGCAACATTACTATCAGTTTCAAGTGGTGCTCAAGCCCTCCCCGGCCCATATCCAAGAATTGTATTTGGGCTCCTTAGTGGCTCTGGGCATCGATCCCACGCAAAACGACATTCGCTTTGTGGAAGACGATTGGGAAAACCCCACTTTGGGCGCTTGGGGCCTGGGTTGGGAGGTGTGGCTCAATGGCATGGAAGTGACACAGTTTACTTATTTTCAAGAAGTGGGTGGCTTGGTGTGCAAACCCGTATTGGGAGAAATTACCTACGGTGTAGAGCGCTTGGCCATGACCTTGCAAGGCTGTGACAATATTTTTGATTTGGAATGGACGCCCGGTTTGCGCTACGGCGATGTGTATCACCAAAACGAAGTCGAGCAATCTCGTTACAACTTTGAATTCAGCAACACCGAATGGCTGTTTGGGCAATTCACCGGTTTTGAATCAGAGGCTGCACGGCTCATTGAAGCAGGCCTACCCTTACCCGGTTATGAAATGGTCTTGAAATGCTCGCACACCTTCAATTTATTAGACGCGCGCGGTGCCATTTCGGTAACCGAACGCGCCGCCTACATGGGCCGCATACGCGCCTTGGCACGCAAAGTGGCACAAGCTTATTATGAATCCCGTGAGGCACTGGGCTTTCCTATGCTGGCCAAAAATTTGGATGCCGCCTCATGAGCCAAACCTTGCTCATTGAATTGCTCACAGAAGAGTTGCCCCCTAAGTTATTGCCGCGCTTGGCCGAGGCCTTTCGCCGCGGCATTGCAGAGGCCTTGCTGGCGCAGCAGTTTTCCGTCGCCTCATCTACAGTGGAAGGTTACGCCACCCCACGACGTTTGGGCCTCACCATTACCCATGTGTTGGCGTGCCAGCCCGATCGCACCATAGAGCGCAAAGGGCCGGCCCGTGCCGCAGGTTTTGGTGCAGATGGCAAACCCACCCCTGCCTTAGCAGGCTTCGCCCGCTCCTGCGGTGTAACAGTAGAAGAATTACAAATGGGGTCTGACCCCAAAGGCAATGAAGTGTTTGCCTATCAGGCCACACAACGGGGTCAGACCCTGGTGGAAGCATTACCCGCATTGCTCACAGAGGTGCTGGCCCGCTTGCCGGTGGCCAAAGTAATGCGCTGGGGTGCTGGTGACGCGCAATTTGTGCGCCCTGTGCATGGGCTGGTGGTGCTGCATGGTGCCGACATAGTGCCGATTACGCTAATGGGGTTAAACGCTGGGCGCATCACCCAAGGGCATCGCTTTTTATCCGCGGGTGCCATTAGCATCAGTCACGCCGATGCCTATGCCGCCACATTGCAAGAAACGGGGCACGTGATGGCGCATTTTGAAACGCGCCGCCAAACCATTCAAGCCGCGCTCACAGCAGCGGCTCAAGGGGCCACTCCTTTAGCGGGTGACGCTCTATTGGATGAAGTGACCGCCTTGGTGGAATGGCCCGCAGTTTATGCCGGCACTTTTAGCGATGAGTTTTTATCTGTTCCGCAAGAGTGCTTGGTGCTGTCCATGCAGCAGCATCAAAAGTATTTTCCATTAGGCGATGCGAGCGGCCGCCTGCAGCCGCGCTTCTTGTTGGTGAGCAACATAGACACCGCGCAGCCTGACGCCATCATTCACGGCAATGAACGTGTACTTCGTGCACGCCTATCCGATGCCCGTTTCTTTTTTGAGCAAGACCGCAAAACGCCGCTACACGATCGAGTGGCCGGCTTAAGCCACGTGGTGTATCACAATAAATTGGGCAGCATGTTAGAGCGTGTAGAGCGCCTGCAAAAACTATCCGGCGCTCTGGCCAGTCTGCTTAACGCTTCCAGCGAGCACGCCCAGCGCGCTGCTTATTTAATGAAGGCGGACTTAGTAACCGACATGGTGGGCGAGTTTCCCGAGCTGCAAGGCATTGTGGGGCGTTACTACGCGCGCCACGACAACGAACCTGATGCCGTAGCCGAAGCCATTGAAGAACATTACCATCCCCGTTTTGCCAACGACACCTTGCCCGCTACACCAGTAGGTGCAGCCGTGGCCTTAGCCGATAAGCTTGATACCCTCACCGGGTTATTTGGTGTGGGGCAAATCCCCACCGGAGACAAGGACCCATTCGGTTTGCGGCGCGCCGCCTTAGGGGTTATTCGCATTCTCATGGAGCAATCCTTGGCAATGGAATTGCCGGTGCTGCTCAGTGAAGCGCGCGCCGCTTTTGCAGCCCACGTGGCGCTCTCACCCACCACCGTGGCCGATCTTACCGCCTTTATTTATGACCGCCTGCGCGGTGTACTGCGCGAACGCGGTTACACACCAGAAGAAATTGAGGCCGTAGTCAGCCAGAGCCCAGCTCGCTTGGATCATGTGTTGCTGCGCCTAGAAGCGGTACGGGCCTTTCGCGCCTTACCAGAAGCAGCAGCCTTAGCAGCGGCCAACAAACGCATCGGCAATGTGCTGAAAAAAACAGAATTGCCACATGGCGCCACTGTGGTGCGCGAACATTTGGTGGATGGCGCTGAAAAAGAATTATTCGATGCGCTCATCGCCCTCGAGCCCCTGGTGGATGATCATTTGGCGCAGCGCGATTATGGTGCCGCCTTACTTCAACTGGCAGGCTTGCGCACTGTGGTGGATACCTTCTTTACGGATGTGATGGTGATGAGTGACGACCGGACTCTGCGCGCCAACCGCTTGGCTTTGCTGGCGCGTTTGTTCACGCTCATGAACCAAGTGGCTGACATATCAAAGCTGGGAGGCTAACTCCATGAACTTGGTTATTCTGGATCGCGATGGGGTCATTAATGTTGATAGCGACAAATACATCAAAAGCCCCGAAGAATGGAAACCATTGCCCGGCAGCTTAGAAGCCGTATCGCGCCTCAACCAAGCGGGCTATCGCGTGGTGGTGGCCACCAATCAATCGGGGGTGGCGCGTGGTTTATTTGATATGGCGGCATTAAACAGTATTCACGACAAGATGATTGCAGCGCTTGCCCAACATGGGGCGCGACTGGATGCTATTTTCTTTTGCCCCCATGCCAATGAAGCGCACTGTCATTGTCGCAAACCCAACACTGGCCTGTTTGAAGAAATTCAACAGCGCTACAACATCCCATTGGCTGAAGTACCCGCTATTGGCGATTCGCTGCGCGATTTAACCGCCGCTCATAACGCAGGGGCGCAACCCATGCTGGTGCTCACCGGAAAGGGCGCGCTGACGCAATCTGCTGGTGGTTTGCCAGAGGGCACGCTTGTATTTGCCGATTTGGCTGAAGCCGTGCGTCATATTATCGGCAAGAGCGCTTAACTTGATGAGGGCATTATTGTTCTTGCTCTGTCAACTCATCACCACGCCTCTGTATGTGCTGATGATGATGATCTCCAGTCCTTTTTCAAAACAGGGCCCTCGTTATTTTTCAGGGGCGTGGTGCCGCCTTATGCTGCGCCTAGGCACGGTTTTTCTGGGCGTGCGCTACACGGTTAATGGTTGGGAAAACCTGCCCGACGGCCCTTGCGTGGTACTGGTAAAACACCAATCCGCTTGGGAGACCATGTTCTTCCCCGCCTTCTTTCCGCCTCATTGCTTTGTTATGAAGCAAGAAATTCTATCCATCCCATTTTTTGGTTGGGGCATGCGCTTACTCAACCCCATTGCCATCAATCGTGATGCGCGACGCGAAGCGTTTCAGCAAGTAAAAATGCAGGGTATGGAGCGCTTAGGCTCAGGTTTAAAAGTGATTATTTTTCCCGAAGGGACGCGCGTGCCCTCCGGTTATCGCGGCCGCTACGCGCCCAGCGGCGGCCTATTGGCAGTGGCCGCGGGCGTACCTGTAGTCCCCATGGCCCATAACGCGGGCGAGTTTTGGAAAAAGGGTCTATTTACCAAACACCGGGGAACCATCAGTGTTCGCATCGGCCCAGCCATTTCCACCACTGGGTTAGATGGCGCGGCAGTGACGGCGCAAGCTGAGGCATGGATTGAAGACCAAATGAAACAGATGACTGGGCGCGTGGCCCAACCCTATCAACGTCGTGCACGCAATGCGGCAGCGCTGAAAGGAGCACGCGCACCACGACGCCATCGCATCGTTATTGGCGCACGTGAATTGCATTACACCGTGGCCCGTCGTCAACGCCGACGCAACATCAGTTTAATGGTGGATCACGATGGGCTGACCGTGGCCATCCCCACTTGGGTTACCTTGCAATCTGTGGAAGAAGCCATTCGCGAACAATGGCCTTGGGTGGAGAAAAAATTAGACCATTGGGAACAACGTGCATTGCCCGAGCCACCGCAATTTAAAGACGGTGAAGCATTGCCTTGGCTGGGAGGCGCGCGCATTTTACGCCTCACCTCGCGTCAGCTCTCGTTACTGCCCATGGATGATGAAGGCGTTATTGAGATAGACCCCGAGCGTGGCCCCGTTTCCCTACAGGTTATGGATTGGTACCGCGCTCAAGCCCTGCCGCTATTAGAATCTCGCGTGCAGATTTTTGCTCATCAGTTGGGCATTGCCCCACCGCCTGTGCGCCTATCCAATGCGTTGGGACGTTGGGGCAGCTGCAACAGTAATGGCGAAATTCGCTTGAGCTGGCGCCTGCTGAAAGCCTCAATGGCCGAGATTGATTATGTGGTGGCCCATGAAGTGGCCCACCTGCGCCACCTCAATCACAGTGGCGCGTTTTGGCAATTGGTGGGCAACCTCTACCCCGATTACAAACAAGCCAGCAAACTGCTCGACAGCAACGACCCCATTTACCGCCACTTCTAAATGTTAGTGAGCGCCTAAGGCCTGCTCAATATCGTTGGCAGGCATTACCCCCGGTACCACGCTCCCGTCTGCAAAAATCAACGTCGGCGTACCATTGATACGGTACTTGGCGCCCAAGGCTTGCACGCTATCCAATTCAGTAGTGACGCATTTCTGATTTTTTTCTGTGGGCAACATATTGCGGGTTATATAGTTTTCCCAGGCCTTAACGCGATCAGGTGCGCACCAAATCTGCCGCGAATGTTCGGGGGCTTGTGGGTGTAAAGAGGCGATGGGGTACACGAATGTGTAAACAGTCACATCTGTGATATTGACTAATTCTTTTTCCAACTTGCGGCAATAAGGACAGTCTGGATCAGAGAACACCACCAAGCGGCGCTTGCCGTTGCCCTTCACTTTTTTCATGGCTAATTCCAGGGGTAGCGCATCAATCTTAATGGCACCCAACACTTTCATGCGCGCATCGGTGAGGTTCTTTAATGTTTTGGCTTCTATAATGTCGCCAGCAAAAATAAAATTCACGCCTTCATCGGTGTAGAGAATTTGTCGCTCGTCGGTATAAATTTCATATAACCCCAACACGTTGGCAGTGGTCACACTTTGTATCTGCCCGGCTAAGCGGGGTACGCGTGTTTGCAGTAATTTTTTAATTTCCGCAGGATCGGCTTGCGCCAAAGCACAGTTAGCCCATAGGGTGCAAACAAACAACATTAACCATTTAAAATTTTTCATGAATAAATCCGCACTATGCTGCATTAATAAACATTACTGATTGGCCTGTTCCACCAACTGACGCTTTAACCATCCCAACTGATCCACACGATTCATGCCCACATTGCGCAACCACGGCAATCCCCATTGCGTGCTGCCAAACAAACGATATAACCCATCGGTGAGGGTTTGCATGGCCAGAATGGGTTCCTGGCGCGCACGGGCATAACGACGCAACACAGATGCATCACCGCAGTCAGGGCCTTCGCCACGATTGATGATGGTAGATGCCAACACGCTGGCATCTTGTAACCCTAAGTTAAGGCCTTGCCCTGCCATGGGGTGCACGCCGTGCGCCGCATCCCCCACCAACACCGCACGCGTGGTTGAGAGCGCACTTACCTTCATTAAGCGCAAATCAAAACCCGCTGGTTGAGAAACCTCGGTCAGCTCACCGACGCCATACCCCACCGTGGCTTGCAATAAGGTAGTGCGCTCTGATGGGCTCATGCTCAGCAATGCTTCGCCATGCTCTGTTTTGGCAGACCACACCAAGGACACATGGTTTCCCGGCAGCGGCAGCAAGGCCAATACTTCACCGGGTAAAAACCATTGCCGCGCCACACCCTGATGCGCCACAGTGGTGGCGTAATTGGCCACCACGGCTTTATGGTTGTAGGGTTTAAAGTGTGCGCTTAACCCCAACTGTTCGCGCAGTGCAGAATTAACGCCATCAGCAGCCACCACCAGATGACAGGTTAAGGTGCGTCCATCATTTAAGGTGAGCGTGGCTTCACGCGCTGAGGTGGCTATGTTTTGCACCGTCACCGGCGCCTCAATTAAATGAGGGGCGCTGCGTTGCACCGCCTGCAATAAGCCGTGCAGCATGGCGCCTGATTCTGCAATATAACCCAAAGGTTGAGTGTGTTGAGCGCTGCGCGTAAATTCCAATTGTCCCGCGCGATCGCCCTGCACTTTCATGGCGCTGATGGGCTGAATACGCTGTGCATCCATACAGGACCACCCACCCACGCTCTCTAAAAATTGTCGGCTGGCATGACTCATGGCATAAATGCGTGTGTCAAACGTAGCGCTGGGGGTGAACGGTACAGGCCGCGCATAATCCAACACCTTGACGCGCAGATGGGCTTGATGCAACGCCAAACCCAACGCCACACCGGTAATGCCTGCGCCCACAATAATCACATCATAAGAGGGGTTGGTGCGCGTGGGTTGCGTACTCATCACTGCCATCCAAACATCATGACGCGCGCTAGAGCGCGGCGCGCAAAGGGGAACATATTCATAGCCATTAAGCCTCTGCCACGCAACAGGGGCAAGAGCGGCCAGTTATTGGAAAAACCCACCACCAGTGCATGGGTCAGGCCAATACCCATGGACCGATCGCAGTGGCGACTTTTAACGTAGCGCGCCAGCATATCCGCCTGCCCCAACTGTGCTGCGGACATTCCCACCGCCAACTGACATAGTGCTGCTGCATCGCGCAGCCCTAAGTTAAACCCCTGCCCCGCCACGGGGTGCATGGTTTGTGCGGCATTGCCGATACATACAGCATGCGGTTGCGTTACCTGTTTAATAATCTTTAAGGTCAGCGGAAACCAACTGCGCCCCGTCACTGTGGTAAACAGTCCCGCACGATCACCGAAGTAATCTTGTAAACGGATTAAAAATTCTTTTTCTGTTAAGGCAATCAAGGCTTCCACTTCAATTTGCGCGCCGGTCCATACCAAAGCGTAATGATCGCCAAAGGGCAGCAAGGCCACTGGACCATTGGGAGTAAAGCGCTCATAAGCCAAACCGTGATGCGCTTTTGTGGTGACCACCTGAGCCACCAACGCTACTTGTGTATAGGCGCTCTCTTTGGGTGCACCAAAAGTAGCGGCCGTGAGTGCGCGTCCGCCATCGGCCAACACCGCCAAGCGTGTTTCCAGGGCTTGCGGTTGTGTGGTGCTGTTCCAACTGACCGTGGCGTGATCGCTGTGCGAGGTGACCGCATCCACCATGGCATCGGTAATCACCTTAACGCTGGAGCGTTGTAAGGCCTGTGCCAAGGATTCTACCAATGCGTTGTAGCGCATCACGTAACCCAAGGCGGGCACATCAGCATCTTGCGCGGTTAACACCGTTTGGCCGAAATGGCCTTTCTGCGACACATGAATGCGTGTGATGGGCGTTACTTGCGCAGCTTCCGGCCAAGCGCCGAAGCGCTCCAAAATAAGCCTACTGCCATGGGCGATGGCCAAGGTGCGCCGATCATCCGCCATCAGTGATGCGCGTGCTTCTAATACCGTAACCTGGTGCCCGGCCTGCGCCAATCCCAATGCAGCAGCAGCCCCCACCGGCCCACCGCCCACAATCACAATGTCATTGAGTGTACTCATGCACCTGCCATCCAGGCTTCAATGTCATCAGCACTGCGCGGAGCACCGGACGTAATCATAGTGTGTCCCGTTTTGGTCACCACCACATCGTCTTCTAAACGAATGCCGATGTTGTGCAAATGTTTGGGGGCCTTGCTAGAGGGGCGAATATACAACCCCGGCTCTACCGTTACCACCATGCCCGGTTGCAAGCGTCGCGATTGACCCGCTACAGTGTAGTCGCCCACGTCATGCACATCTCGCCCCAGCCAATGACCGGTACGATGCATATAAAACTCACGGTAGCTGCCCGACTCCACCACAGCATCCACTGTACCGCGACAACATTTTAAATCAATCAAGCCGCGCGCCAATACGCGCACCGCCGCATCGTGATAGGCAGAAAAATGCGCGCCGGGTTTAATCATGTTCAATGCGGCATTTTGTGCGGCCCATACCACGTCATACAGCGCACGTTGCGCGGCACTAAATTTACCACTCACCGGATAGGTGCGCGTAATGTCGGAGGCATACCCTTGCCATTCGCATCCCGCATCAATCAACAACAGATCCCCCGCCTTTAGGCGGTCTGAATTCTCCACGTAATGCAGCACGCAAGCATTGGCACCGCCCGCCACAATGGAGGGGTACGCAGGTCCAGTGGCGCCATTGCGCCTAAACTCGTGCAGCAGCTCCGCTTCAATTTCAAATTCATAACGATTGGCTGCGGTGTACCGCATGGCGCGCTTATGGGCGGACACAGAAATAGCCGCCGCTTGTTTCATCATTTTTATTTCGCTGGCATCTTTAATTAATCGCATTTCATCAATTAAAGCGCGCACATCATTAATTTGCGTGGGTGCTGTTACGCCAGCGCGCTTTTGTTCCCGCACGGCATTAATCCACTGCATCAACTTGGGGTCAGACCCCGTTTTGATTGGGTCAGACCCCAAAGTGTTCGACCCTAAAAACGTATACACCGCTGGGCAATTGGCCAACAGCTTGGGCATCATGTCATCCAATTTATCGATGGGGTATGCCTCATCCACTCCAAAATGTTTGGGTGCTGCGCGAGGTCCCACACGAAAGCCATCCCAAACCTCTTGCGCGGCATCTTTGGGTCGGCAAAATAATAGGGAACGCGGCGCTTTGCGTGCATTGGCCACAATTACCAGCACCGCATCGGGCTCGGGAAAACCGGTGAGGTAATGAAAATGGCTGTCCCAACGATAGGGGAAATGAGTATCCGCATTGCGCAGCTGTTCGCTGGCCGTGGGAATAATGGCCACAGCGGTGCCCATGGCGCGCGCCAGGCGCGCTCGGCGACTGTGAAATTGTTTTAACTCTGGAATACTCACATCATCCCTTTAAAAATTGTGCGTGCCATTCAGGTGGGCTAAATCATCGGCGCTGCCCACATTCACCCATTGTCCTGTGAACAATTCGCCGCTCACCGTGCCGCGCGCCACCGCCTGATGCAATAGGGGCCCCAGCTCGGCTGTCTTACCCGGTTCGGTGGTTGCAAAAAAACTGCGACGAAAAAGCCCTATGTTGCCATAGGTTAAGGCCTTCTGCCCCGCCGGAATAACGCGCCCGTCTTGAAGTGAGAAATCGGTTTTTACAGAAGGTTCATCCACCAACACCAAGTGAGCGTCGTCGCTTGGGGTCAGACCCCCCATGGGGTCTGACCCCACCCGGGGTCTGACCCCATGGGGGGTCTGACCCCAAAGGGTCCAAAAATTAGTGAAGATGTCTGCGCTCACCACCAAAAACTCAGGCTCGGTGAGTAAATGCAACGCCGTAGCCACGCCCCCTGCTGTACCCAACGCCACGCCTTCGCGCGACCAACGCACGCGTACGCCAAAGCGCGCGCCATCACCCACCAAGGCTTCAATCTGCTCACCCAACCAGGCATGGTTAATCACCAAATCTGTAAAGCCTGCCGCACGCAAGCCTTCAATCTGCCACACAATCAACGGTTTTCCATGCACGCATTGCAAGGGTTTGGGGATATGGTCTGTAAGGGGGCGCATGCGCTCGCCGCGCCCGGCCGCCAAAATCATGGCTTGGCGCATTAAAAGGTATACCCCTCTTGCACCGGCGTGTTGCTGATCTGATCCAGCACATTGGCCAAGGGGTGCAGCTCGCGATAACGTCCACAGGCCTCGCGCAAGTAACGCCATACCAGTGGAATATCGTTAAGGTAACCGGTTTTGCCATCACGGTGAGCCAGGCGGGCAAAAATCCCCACCACTTTTAAGTGGCGCTGCACGCCCATCCATTCGTAATCCCGGTAAAAAGTGCCCATATCATCGGCCACGGGCAGGCCTGCTTTGCGTGCCGCCTCCCAATAGCGCACCAACCAGTCCAGGCGTTGCTCTTCCTCCCAGTGAATATAAGCGTCCTTCAACAAGGACACTGCATCGTAGGTGATGGGGCCATACACCGCATCCTGAAAATCCAAAACCCCGGGGTTGGGTGTGCTGACCATTAAATTTCGGCTGTGGTAATCACGATGCACAAACACACGGGGCTGGGCCAATACATTGCGCATAAGCGCGTCTATACTGGTGTTCAATATTTGCGTTTGCTGCGGGGTAAGCGTCAGGCCGCAATGGCGCGCCACATACCATTCGGGAAACATCGCAACCTCACGGCGCAATAATTCTTCCGAGTACTCGGGCAATACACCGGGCCCACTGGGGCGCTGAATGCGGATCAATGCTGTAAAGGCGTCGCGGTAGAGAGCGTCTGCCCCCTCCACTGATTGGTTCAGGGCATCCAGGTAGGTGATGGCGCCCAGGTCGGTTAGCAATAAAAACCCCTGCTCCAAATCTTCTCGCAACACTTGGGGCACATGCACGCCCGCTTGCTCAAAAAGCCGGGCAATGGCCACAAAGGGGCGGCAATCCTCATGCTCTGGCGGTGCATCCATAACAATAAAGGTTGTGTTTTGCTGCGTAAAACGGAAATAACGCCGAAAACTGGCATCCGAGGAGGCGGGGGTTAACTCATCAGCTTTCACTGAGTGGGTTTGGTTTACCCAGGAAAGTAAAGCGTCCAGTCGCAACAAGGGGTTGGCTCCAGCAGATATTGGGAATTGCTTATTACTTGAATTTATGCGATTTTAACAAAATTATTGCCCCGACACCCGCTGATGCATCGAAATCTTACCCCCGCCTTCGTTCTCGCCTTGACGATGCTTGCCCAAACTGCTGCCGCAGAGGGTGTGAGCGGGGCCGCTCTACAGCTGAAAGCAGCGCCCAGCTTTGATCTGCCCGTCCTGCCCAACGCCCCCAAGGATAGGGATAATGTGGTTTTTTTGCGTGGCGACACCCTCACCACTCAAAACGACCTATCCATGGAGGCCAATGGCCATGCAGAGGCCAGACGACGGGGTATGGCGGTTTTTGCGGATCATATTCACTATTTACAGACCACCAATACCGTAGAGGCTACCGGCCATGTCCGCATGGTGCGCAACAAATCCTTAACGGTTGAAGGGCCTTATGGAATTTACAACCTCGACACCCATCAAGGGTATTTAGAAACACCGGTTTTTTCTTACCCCAACCCCAATGGCCCCGGCCTAATCGCGCGCGGACAAGCGCGTCTCGTGGAGTTTGTGGCAGAAAACCGGGAACAACTAACTCAGGCGGAATACACCACCTGCCCGATTGGCAAAAACGACTGGCTGATTCACACCGAGCGCATGGATTTAGACCACATCACGCAAGAAGGTGTGGCCAAAAATGGCACCATCAATTTTTATGACGTGCCCATTATGTACGCACCCAGCTTATCCTTCCCCTTGGACAGTCAACGAAAATCAGGGTTCTTGTCCCCCAACATTGGCGCCACAGTCAATACAGGTCAAGATGTTTCACTGCCCTACTACATTAATATTGCGCCCAATCTTGATGACACGATTACGCCGCGGGTCATGAGTTCGCGCGGCTTTCAAATCGGTAACGAGTTTCGCTATCTTAAACCCAGCTTAAATGGTGTGATCAGCACCGAATATTTACAGCACGATATTAAAACCAGCACCGACCGCTGGATGGCCATCATAAAACACAATCAAGCGCTGGCCCCGGGGCTGACCTTCTCTGCCAACATACAACAAGCCTCTGACGCCAATTATTTAAATGACTTAAGCACATTGTTAGGTCCGCCCGCTCAGGCTTACTTGCCCCACGACATTAACTTAAATTACAGCGGCCTAAAGGATTGGAATTTTAACCTGCATTCGCTTTCCTATCAAAACCTAACGGGTGCCACGCCACAGTTTCGCATTCAACCGCAGGTCAATGCCAACTGGTCCAAAGACGGCTGGAACGGGCTGGGCTTTGGTTTAACCTCACAATACACGTCTTTTGTCAGCCCGGGCCCCAACGCGGCGGTGGGCAATGTGGTGCTAAACGGCATTACTTATAATGCAGCCTACCAATCCGTGGCCAGCGGAAATCGCGCGTTGATTTACCCAACTGTGACCATCCCTTTTCACAACAGTTACAGTTTTTTAAATTTCAAAACGGGCGTTAACTTTACCGATTATCAATTGGGTGATTACAACACGGCCCCAGACAATCATTACTCACGCACTTTGCCCATTACCAGCGTGGATGGCGGTTTAATCTTTGAGCGCCCAGATGCATTCTTTGGTCATGCCATTACGCAAACCTTAGAGCCACGTCTGTACTACGTATATATCCCCTATCGCAACCAAACCCTGCTGCCCATATACGACACCTCTTTGGCCGATTTTAACAAGACCTCCATCTTTCATGAAAATCAATTCAATGGAGTGGATCGCATCAACAATGCCAACCAGGTGACGGCGGCTGTAACCAGTCGCATCATTAACCCTGAAACCGGCGTAGAGGCAGTAAACATCTTGTTGGCGCAACGTTTTTATTTCACACCCAACACTGTATTTCTGCCCGGACAGATCGCCTCTACCGCTCAAGCCTCGGATGTATTGGCCGGCCTAGATGCCGCCATTACACAACATTGGAAGCTCAGCAGCTTATTTGATTTTAACCAACACAATATGAGCACCCAACAGCTTACTGTTAATACCAACTACACCGTAAGCACGGGGAAAATGGTGAATTTGGCTTATCGGACCGATGTATTAAACCAGGTCAGGCAATGGGATGTGTCCAGCGAATGGCCTATTAACCAGCGTTTGTCCTTTTTGGGCCGAGTGGCCTATTCCACCCTAGATGACAAGGTGGTGGAAGGCTTGATGGGCGTTGAGTATAATCAGGGGTGCTGGGCATTGCGGGTGATTACCACGCGCTTTGCGGTCTCCTCCATTCAATCCGATAGCGCATTCTTTGTGCAACTGGAGTTGGGTGGAATGGGATTGGGCCAGAACCCCCTACAGGCGCTGCGCCGGAACATTCCCGGATATGTTAAAACCAACGAGACGATTCCATGACGCGATTGTGTACCTGCCTGTTTCTGGTGGCTCTAGCCACCTCACCTTGGGCGAGCGCTGCAGAAAACTTATTGGCCAAGCCTGCACAGCAAAGCAACAGGTTGGCCCCAAGAGCGGACGATTCCACGCTGCCACTGGTGGAACGTATTGTGGCGGTAGTCAACACCGACATCATTACGCTATCTGATTTAAATGACCGCACCAATCTCATCGGCCAACAGCTTGCCAAGCAAAACATCGCACTGCCAGAGCAAAGTATTTTAATGCGCCAGGTACTAGAGAAGATCATTCTTGATACGGTGCAAAAACAATACGCCAAGGAAGTAGGCCTTAAGATTGATGACGCGCAACTAGATCAAGCGATTGGGCGTATTGCTGAAGACAACAAACTATCAGCAGCCGCATTCCGCGCCGCCGTAGAAAAAGAAGGGGTTACTTTTAATAAGTTTCGTGAAGAAATTCGCTCAGAAATGTTATTGGCACAATTGCGCGAACGAGAAGTGGATAACCGTGTGGTCGTCACTGACGCTGAAATTGACGCCCAACTGCAACAGGAAAAAAGCCTAGGTGCCTCGGCGCAAGATGAGTATGAACTGGCGCATATTTTGGTGACTGTGCCAGAAAATTCTGCGCCAGATAAAGTGGCTCAGTTACAGAAAAAAATTGAAAGTGCTTATGCGCAACTTAAAAAGGGTGTGGATTTTGCTGAAGTTGCAGCCAGCTTCTCTGAAGCCCCTGATGCGTTGCGTGGCGGCAATTTGGGTTGGCGTTCCGCAGCCAGACTGCCCTCCATGTTTGCCGAATCGCTTGCGCAACTAAAACCGGCTGAATACAGCGGTATTTTGCGCAGCCCAAATGGCTTTCACATTGTTAAACTGATCAACAAACGCAGTTCCGATGCACCGGCCCCCATTACGCAATACCACGCGCGTCAAATTTTAATCAAAATTAATCCACAGGCTCCGGAAGGGGAAGCGCACAATAAAATTTCCAGCCTGCACGCACGCTTAATTGGCGGCGAAGATTTTGGGCGTTTGGCCACCCTCAATTCTGAAGATGAAAGCCGCAGCCGAAATGGTGATTTGGGTTGGGTGTCGGAAGGTGAAACATTGCCGCAATTTGAAAAAGCGTTGAAGTCTCTTAAGCCCGGTACTTTTAGTGCGCCTTTCGAAACTCAACTGGGTTGGCACATTGTGCAGCTATTAGAAACCCGTCAAGCAGATGCCACCTTAGAGCGTCGTCGCAATGCAGCCCGTCAAGGACTGCGTGCCAGAAAGTCCGACGAAGTGTTTGATGAATGGGTGCGCCAATTGCGTGATTCGGCTTATGTGGATATCCGACTCGAAGACCATTAACTCGGTGATTGGGCTTTCAGCGGGCGAGCCCGCTGGTATTGGCCCTGATCTCTGCGCGGGGTTAGCGCATCACGATTACCCCGCGCATCTGGTGATTGCCGCTGATCGCTCTGTGATTCTTGCGCGCGCAGCACTACTGGGCTTACCCATATCCTTTGGCGAATATAGCCCCCATGCCTCTCATAAGCCTGAACCTGGACGTGCCAGCATTTGGCACCATCCCGTGGCGGCGGCCGTGGTGGCGGGGCAACTTAATGTGGCCAATAGCGCCTATGTATTAAATTGCCTTAACAGCGTCACCGATGCCTGTGCAACGGGGGTTATGTCTGCGCTGGTCACCGCCCCTTTGCAAAAAAGCATTATTGAAGAAAGTGGTATCCCCTTTACCGGTCACACAGAATACTTGGCGCAACGCTTGCATGTGCCGCGCGTGGTGATGATGTTGGTGGGAGGCGGGCTGCGTGTGGCGCTGGCCACCACCCATTTACCCCTGCGGGCAGTGCCCGATGCCATCACTATTGACGGCCTAGGTGAAATTTTAGACATCCTGCACCACGCGTTACGCAACCAATTTAATTGCCCACATCCGCGCATCCTGGTGGCGGGATTAAATCCCCACGCCGGTGAATCAGGTCACTTGGGGTTTGAGGAAATAGAGGTCATTATTCCCGCGCTGAATGCCGCACGTGCGCGCGGTATTAATGCCGTGGGCCCACTGCCCGCGGACACCTTGTTTGTGCCCGAGCGTTTGCTAGAAGCCGATTGCGTGTTGGCCATGTATCACGATCAAGGGTTACCCGTATTAAAGATGCACAGTTTTGGCGAAGGCGTAAACGTGACCTTGGGCCTGCCCATCATCCGCACTTCTGTGGACCATGGCACAGCGCTGGACCGTGCGGGGACTGGCCACTTAGAGCGCGGCAGTTTGAATGCCGCCATCGCTTTAGCACTCAACATGTCGGCATCCACGGGTAGCAGCAGCAACGGCGCACTTGCCACCCAGTTGGCAGCCACGCCCTCGCCCGTCACAGGCAGCACCTCTTTTTAATTACTAGGCCAAACCCTTCATGCAACATGTGGCACGCAAACGATTTGGCCAGCATTTTTTAACCGACACCGGCATCATCAATGCCATTGTGGATGCAGTGCATCCGCTGCCCGCCGACAACCTAGTGGAAATTGGCCCCGGTTTGGGCGCCCTAACCTTACCGTTGCTAGAACGCATTCCCCATTTAACAGTGATTGAGCTGGATCGTGATTTGGTGGCCCGTTGGCGCGCGCACCCCAAGGCGGCAGCCCTAACCCTTTACGAAGGCGATGCTCTGGCGTTTGACTTCTCCACGCTGGGCTTGAAGCTGCGCATTGTGGGCAACTTGCCCTACAACATTTCCACGCCCCTGCTGTTTCACTTAGCAAGCTTTGCTGAAATCTTAATTGATGGCCACTTCATGCTGCAAAAAGAAGTGGTGGAGCGCATGGTGGCCGAGCCTGCCACCTCCGACTACGGGCGTTTATCGGTGATGATGCAATATCGTTTTCATATGGATTTACTATTAGAAGTACCGCCAGAATCTTTCTCACCCCCACCCAAAGTGGAATCAGCAGTGGTGCGCTTAATTCCCAAAACCGCCGCTGAGCGCTTGGCTCATGATGATGCGCGTCTGGAACATGTGGTGGCGCAAGCCTTCAGCCAACGGCGCAAAATGCTGCGCAGTACGCTAAAGGGCATGATCAGTGAAGCAGCATTAATGAAACTGGATATTGACCCCACGCGGCGCGCTGAAACACTCACTCTGGAAGAGTTTGTGGCAATGGCCAACGCCTAGAGGAGGGGTCAGACCCTGCCAGGGGTCAGACCCCATG
>CAIVUX010000011.1 GCA_903909215.1 uncultured Ferrovum sp. | reverse complement strand
TGCCCGCCCCCAAATTATTGGTTGAATTGGCCATTGATGGCACCATTCGGGTGGAGAGAATGCCAGTGAGTTTTGGGCAACTCACAGACCGCCTAAAAGTCATGGGCAGTAAAACCGCTGTCACCATTTCAGGGGACGGCAGCGTGGATTTGCAGAAAGTCATGAAAGTGTTGGATGCCGTTCGCGCGGCCGGTGTTAGTCAAATTGCCATAGCGGCTCGCCGTGCATCTTGAACGCGCTGTGCCCGGAGGCGCCCTATCCGCCATCGTTCCGCGAGACAACCTACAGGCGTTGATGTTGGCGTTGGGCGTAGAAGCAATACTCCTCATTTTGGCCGTTGTTATTTATAGTTCTGGCATCCTTAAAGTGCACCCCAGTCAGCGCGATGTGGTGACCTTGCAGTTGGATAGCTTGGCGCCTGAACCAAAGCCGGAGGTTCCAGAACCGCCCAAGCCTATCCCCAAAGCGCCTCCCCCTCCTGTAAAGAAAGTAGCGCTACCGCCCGAGCCGACCCCAACACCCAAACCTGAACCCGTTGTGCAGGCCCCGCAACCCGTAGAAAAAGTCGCCCCAACGCCTTTTGTGGAGCCCGCTCCACCGCCCCCGGTGCGTGTGGCCTCCACAAAAACCGATGCGGATTTAATGGCGGTGTATAGCGCGCGCATTCGTGCCGCCGTGCAAGCGGCCTTGGTGTTTCCCTATTCGGCCCGAGAGTTGGGCGCCACAGGACGGACGCGCGTGGAGTTTAAGTTGGATCAGGGGCGCCATAGTGGCGAGCATGTGTTGATTTCCAGTGGCATGAGCACTCTAGATAAAGCGGCTTTGCAAGCGGTGCGCGATGCCAACTATCCAGCCCCTCCTGAGGGACTGGCCAATCAACCCCGCGTCTTCCAAGTTTGGGTGGAGTTTAATCATTAATCGATTAATGATGGTGGTGTTGGCTTATGCGGCCTGCGCACAAACGGTTACAGCTTATGCGGCAACACCCATTGAAAATGCCTTTGTAATTTTAGGTCCCGCGGGTCAACCCATTATTCGCGTGGTGACCGATGCGCCGCAGTGCCCAAGTCTGATGACTGATCGTCAATTACTTCCCATGCGGATACGAGTGGCGGCATCAAACATGCCTTCCGCCGGTATGCATCCTGCCGTTTTTCCGGTACAAACCTGTGAAATTGAATGGCCTATGGGTGCCGAATCCGTAACTTTAAACGGTAACCCCTTACCCAAAGCCCACAGCCATCCCCATAAGATTGTGCTCATGGGTGATTCGGGGTGCCGTATAAAGGCGCCCGTGGACTATCAAGCCTGCAACGATGCCAATCAATGGCCCTTGGCAGAAGTGGCGCGCAGTGCCGCTGCTGAAAAGCCCGACCTGGTGATTCATGTAGGTGATTATCATTATCGCGAAAGCCCATGTCTAATGGATGGTTGTGCAGGCAGCCCCTATGGCTATGGGTGGGATACTTGGCAAGTGGATGTGTTTAATCCGCTGCGCCCACTGATGCAAGCAGCCCCTTGGGTGGTGGTGCGCGGCAATCACGAATCTTGTGCTCGGGCGGGGGAAGGGTGGTTTCGTTTTCTGGACCCTCATCCTTTTGGTGTCGGACATGCCTGTGATGTGGCTCAAGATGTGGGCACTGATTACAGCGAACCCTATGCCGTGCCCTTGAATGGCACCGATCAATTGATTGTGTTTGATTCATCCGGCGCCTCAGAAAAGTCACCTGCAGCCGATTCACCCTTGGTGGCCACCTATGCGCGCCAATTCAAAACTGTGGTGTCACTGGCCGCCAACACACCCAACAATTGGTTGCTTTTCCATCACCCCGTATTGGGTTTTGGCTACAACCCCATCGGCGGTTGGCAAAAGGGCAACGCCAGCCTGATCGCGGCACTCACCACCCTTCAATCGAAGGCGTTTTTCCCGGAAGGCGTTCAAATGACCATTCAAGGGCATGTGCATACCTTCGAATTGGCCCGCACAGCGGGTCATGAACCGCTGACTTTATTAACGGGTTTTAGTGGATCAACTCTGGATGCGCATTTCCCAAAACCATTGCCTGATCATTTTGAACCGGCTCCCGGCATTCCTATTCTGGAAGCCCAAACAGACCAAGAGTTTGGCTATTCTGTGCTGGAACAAATGAATGATCATTGGCAACTGCGAGAGATGGACGTACACGGAAATGTTAAACATGTATTTAACCTACAACTGAAACAACCTCCTTACAATTTCTTACAAACTAAATAGCATTTATTGTCCGTTACTTAATTTTTGTAATAAAAGCTTAAGCACATTCCATAATAATCGTCACAGTTTGTAACCGATGTGTCTTTTCCTTTGTTGCGAATTCGTGACAGCTTAAATTAATTGAGGGGCTTTAATGAACACCACCACACACTTCAAGCGTCGTGCCTTGCACGTTGCGGTTGTTGCAGCACTTCTTCAAATGGCAGCACCTGTCTTTGCAGACCAAGCGGTGGACTTGGGTTCTGTGGGAGCAACGGGCGGCACAGGTAAAACGGTGGATGTTAATTCAGCTGTTTATCAAGCCCCAACGCAAACCTCGCTAGTGGCCACGCAGCCTCAGTCCATTATTTCGCAACACTATATTGAAGAAAATGCTGCCGCAGGCGCTAACTACAGTGAGATCATTAGTATTTCGCCCAGCGTAGTGGATATGGCGCCCAACGGCCCCGGCCTTATGGAGTCAGGCGGCGGCGGAGGCACACCCACTATCCGTGGCTTTCAAGACGGTCAATACAATGTCACCTTTGACGGCATACCATGGGGCGACTCAAACGACTTTACCCATCACTCAACAGTGTATTTCATGCCACAAGATATGGGTCAAATTATTGTAGACCGCGGTCCGGGTGATGCCAGTACCATTGGAGATGCCACATACGGTGGCACAATTGCCATATCATCCAAGGCGCCGTCAGTGCTTGCAGACACTACAATTTTCGGCACCTACGGTAGTTGGAATACGCGTTTACTGGGCGCACAGTACAACAGTGGTATCAACAAAGATGCCAATGATTCGAGCATGTATTTCAGCTTAAAGAACTTAAACTCTGATGGGTTTCTGACTAACAGCGGCCAATCCAGAAATAATGCATTTTATAAGTTTGAAAAACTGGCAACCGACAACACGGTCCTGACTGTCGTTGCCATGTACAACCATACAACGCAACATGTGCCCAATGGTTCAACCCCGCAGCAACAATCCCAATATGGCTATAACTTTGGTCTAGTGAATAACGTCCAAAGCGAATCCAATTCTGGTTTTAACTACGATGACCTAAGCACCGACTTTGAGTACGTGGGGCTAAAGAGTCACATGGGTAAGTGGACGCTGGATAATAAGTTATATACCTACGCGTATTATCACAATGGATTCTATGGCGCCAATACCGGTTCGGTTACGCTGCAAGATACCATTAATGATGGCGGTACCGCTAACGGTCCAAGCAATGTTCCAGGGGCCCAGATGCACAATAATTACCGTTCCATCGGCGACATCCTGAGAGCCACCTATAACTTTGGACAAGACAAATTGCAGATGGGGTTTTGGGCCGACCGTCAGCAAGATGATCGCTTTGAACAACAAATCGATTGGACCTTGGGTGGCGCGCCAAACAATATCGTAACAAAAGGGGTATATTCCACAACCGCTCCTGGTTCTGTGGACCGCAGCATGCTTAGCAACCTTAATTCTATTCAAGGCTATGCACAATACGTTTGGAAAATTACCCCCGATTGGGAAGTGACACCAGGTGTAAAGTATGATTCCTTCACCCGCACTATGAATGCTGCTGTAAACCAAAAAACGTTAGTTCCATACACCGGTTCCGAGACTTGGGACAAGGTGCTTAAATCCCTTAACACGCGTTATGCCATTAACCCCAATCTGTCTGCCTACGCACAGTATTCAGAAGGTTTCTTGGCGCCCAACATGAATGTGTTTTATAAGAGTGGCGTTGACTTGAGCACAGTGAATCCAACCACCACAAAAAATTATCAGATTGGGACGAATTGGGTTAGCAACAAGCTGAACTTTGGTGTTGATTATTATCGCATTGATGCCAACAACCTTGCGACTGGTATACCATGCCCAGGCGGGTCAGGGTTCACCAATTGCGCAACAGTTCTTCCATCTGTAACTTATTCTGGCGTTGAACTTGAAGCAACTTACATGTTGTTTAAAGGCTTGTCAGTATATGGAAATTTTGCGAGAAATAATTATTCCGATCCAAGTGGAAAAGTTTTACAAAACGCACCCACAACCAACGCGGCGTTTGGTTTAATTCACCAAGATGGTAATCTTTACGCATCACTGGTTACGAAATATATTGGTGACTTTTATAGCAACGTGGATGTAAATGGAAACAATCTACGTTTAAGCGGTTACGCGATAACCAACTTTGATATGAGTTATAAGTTTGAAGGCAAGTACAAGGTGGGTTTGGGTGTTTACAACCTATTTGATAAAACAGGAAATCTGACTTCTATTAACTCTGATGCAAATGGTAACCCTTTGTTTTATGTAATACCTAACCGCAGTTACCAAGTTAATTTTTCAGCACCATTCTAAATACATAAATTCTTTTGTTATGCTGAAACTGGGGCGAGTAAAATCGCCTCAGTTTGTAACCGATGTGTCTTATCTTTTTCTTACGAATTCGTGAAAGCTTCGATGTAGGGGTCAGATGTAGGGGTCAGACCCCTAGAGGGGTCTGACCCCAAATTGGTGCCCAGAGCCGGACTTGAACCGGCATGGCCGATGAGGGCCGAGGGATTTTAAGTCCCTTGTGTCTACCAATTTCACCATCCGGGCAGTGGCGGTATTCTACCGTGTTCGTGACATTCTGGGCGTGAATTGATCAGCGGCGAAGGTTACCCCGTTAAAACGCCTCTCCCCACCGCTCCATTGTCCATAGTTTTCAGTGCAATTATCGCAATGCCCGCAGTGTCCCGCAGAGTCTTCTCCAAAGTAGCTCAGCAGCGTTTGCCGGCGACATTGCGCTGTTTCGCAATAGTTAATCAACGCCATCAGGCGGCGTTCTTCTATAGCCTGCCGTTCGGTGTTTAGTTCCTGCTGCCACAATTGATTGCGCATGAGCAATGCTTGATCAGGATGCCACAGCATGAGCGCATCCGCGGGTTTGCCATCCCGTCCGGCACGACCGGTTTCTTGATAATAGCCTTCCAGACTGCGTGGGCAATCCAAATGCACCACAAAACGCACATCGGGTTTATCGATCCCCATACCAAATGCAATGGTGGCCACCATGATGACATCAGGTGAATTTAAGAAACGCGCTTGATGAGACTCACGACGCTCGGCACTCATGCCTGCGTGATAGGGCAGGGCGCCCCATCCGCCTTCCTGCAACCAATGCGCCACATCTTCCACCAGACGTCTGGTGCGACAATAAATAATGCCGCAATGATGTGCGTGGCGACGGTATAAAAAAGTTTCTAGCTGTCGCTGCCAATGATAACGCCTGTTAAGTGCATATGAAATATTGGGGCGATCAAAACTGTCTACAAATGTCCTGCCCGCACTCAACCCCAACAGCGTCACAATGTCCTCCCTTGTGTGGGCGTCTGCCGTGGCGGTGAGGGCCACGCGGGGAACTTGCGGGTAACGTTGTTCTAATAATTGCAACTGACGATACTCAGGACGAAAGTCATGGCCCCATTGTGAGATGCAATGGGCTTCATCAATGGCAAATAGTGAGAGTGACTGGCGCCTATAGAGATCATCTAGATGGGCTAAAAATTGTGGTCTCAGTAACCGCTCAGGCGCCAGATACACAATCTTCAGTTGTTCTGTCAGTAGTTGCCTGGTGATGTAATGTACCGCTTCGGGCGACAGGGTTGAGTTTAAATAGGCTGCTGCAATGCCACACATCTGCAAGGCGTTCACTTGGTCTTGCATGAGCGCAATCAGGGGCGACACGACCAGCGCGGTGCCGGGGCGCACCAAGGCGGGTATCTGATAACACAGTGATTTTCCGCCCCCCGTTGGCATCAGCACCAAAGCATGTTGGCCTGCTATGAGGTGGCGCACAATGCCCTCTTGCTGCCCTTTAAAGGCGGCGTGCCCAAAGATTTTTGAAAGCACTTTATGAGCAGATGACATCTGTTTACCGTGCCATTTATAAGCCTGTGGCAGTGGGCAAATAGCGCCAAATAATCGCGTTATTAAATGAGTTAATTTCTTACAAATTCTGTCATGATGCTGTGAGAAAATCGCCCTTTACACGAACCAGCGGAGCCCTTATGAACGGTCAATGGATTGAACTCGCCACCCCCGAAGGGGAAAGTTTTGAAGGTTACTTAAGTTTGCCTCCCACAGGAACGGGACCCGGCATCGTGTTGATTCAAGAAATCTTTGGCGTGAATGAGCATATCCGCACCGTGGCCGACCAGTACGCCTTGGATGGCTATGTGGTGTTGGCGCCTGACCTTTTCTGGCGCATGAAGCCGCGTGTTAATTTGGGCTATGACGAGGCGGGTTTTAAAGAAGGATTCGGCTTGATGACGTGCTTGGATATAGATTTGGCCATTAAAGATATTACGGTGGGCGCTAAAACCTTACGCGCACGCCCTGAGGTGACCGGGCGGGTGGCCAGTTTGGGCTATTGCATGGGCGGTCTGTTGTCGTATTTAACCGCCGCCAGCGGGTCGGTTGATGCCAGTATTTGTTATTACGGTGCCGGTATTGAAGGCTATTTAAAGCAAGCCAGTCAAATTCACTGCCCCATTTTGCTTCATTTTGCAGAAAAAGACGCCTATATACCAGCCGCAGCCGTGAAGTCGATATCCAAACTGTTTGATAAAAAAGGAGATGCTTGGGTGCTGTCCTATCCAGGTGTAGACCATGGCTTTAACTGCTGGGGTCGCCCCATGTACAACCAAAGTGCTGCGGCGCTGGCGCGTGGACGATCTTTGGAATTCCTGTCTATTTATATGGCCCCGGCGCAGAGCTCTTAAGGTTGGCAAAACATGGTCATTCAGCGTAATGTAGCGACTGATGTCACTTTAAAATAATCGATGATGGGAGAATGTTATGGCTGAATGGATCGTAGCGGCAGTGGTGGGTGTGGTGGTGGGCTGGGTGTTGCGCGGCTCAGGCGCTTCCAGTAAACCTGCTCCATCGTCCGTTCCTGATAACGGTGAATTGGCATTGGCAATGACCCAAATTCAGGGTTTAGAAGCCATGGTGAACGGCCGGGATGCCGCCATTGCAGCCTTAGAAAAGACGCTCGCCGCAAAATAACGCCATACACCCCCTCAGTCTTAAATCACCCGATTGATTGAGGGGGTTGCTTTTTTTCCGATACTGTATAAAAATACAGTAAAGGAGAACGCCATGAACGAACTCACCGCGCGTCAGCAACAAATTTTAGAGTGGATTACGCAGCACTTTGAAACCCATGGGGTACCCCCCACCCGCGCTGAATTGGCTTTGGGTATGGGTTTTAAGTCTGCCAACGCCGCTGAAGATCATTTGCGTGCCCTGGATCGCAAGGGCGCCATTGAGCTTATCGCAGGCTCCTCGCGCGGCATCCGTCTTAAAGAAATGGGCGGCATTCCGCTAGTAGGCCGTGTGGCCGCCGGCAGCCCCATTCTGGCCATAGAGCATATCGAATCCCGATACCGTGTAGACCCTCAAATGTTTACCCCCCGCGCCGACTATTTGCTGCGCGTTCGGGGGTTGAGTATGCGCGATGCGGGCATTCTCGATAACGACTTGCTGGCGGTTCATGCCACCACCCAAGTGCGCAATGGTCAAATCGTCGTGGCCCGTTTGGGCGATGAGGTCACTGTGAAGCGCTATCAACAAGAAGGTTATCACGCCAAATTATTGCCGGAAAATCCTGATTTTCAACCCATCACTTTAGACTTGCGTCGCGATTCTGTGGTGATTGAAGGGTTGGGGGTAGGGGTTATTCGGAACGGATCCATGCTCTAACCATCCGTCCGCCAGCTGAGGGGGCGAAATCTCTCTGGTACTGTTCAATGGAGCTCATCATGTTTTCATTTTTAACTGGTTTAAAGAATTTGTTTGGTACAGAAACCCTCTCGCAGGCCCATGGCGCCACGGTTACCCCCATTGGGCAAGGCAAGTCTGCAGGGCATGAATCTGTGGCCGGTCGCCATTGGCCCTTGGGTGTGACTGAGCTTGCGTCCCATGGCAACAGCACTGAGTTAAATGCGTTGCTGCCTTTTATGGTCAAAAACACGCAGCTGCGCAAATGGGTTATTTTGGTAGCCCCGCCTTACGCCGTTCCAACGGCACGGCTCCTGCAAGCGGGTGTTAATTTATCCCGTTATTTGGTGGTGAATGCCCGTTCGGTGGAAGGAAAACTGTGGGCCACAGAACAAGCCTTGCGCAGCCATAACTGCGGTGCCGTGTTGGTTTGGCCCGAGGCCTTGAGCGTTGATCAGTTAAATCGTCTACAGTGGGCTGCCGAGGAAGGCGAAACCGCCTGCTTCTATTTCAATTCCACCGCCAGTGAGCTTACACACCTAAAACAAGTGGCCTAATATGTTGCGACCCAATCACCATCATGTGCTCACCGTTGCGTTAAACGCATTGCGGCCTACGCAGGCCAGCGTGGGTTACGTGGAAGTCAGCGAAAAGCGGCAAGAATGGCAAAGCTTAAAATCTGCGCAACGAGCAGAGTTGTTAAACAACCATTGGTTCCCGGCAGTTTTGGGCCCAGAACAGCAGTACTACATTGTAGATCACCATCACTTGGGCTTGGCGCTGCATGAGGAAGGGGTGGAGTCGGTTTTCTTAACCCTTCTGGCCGATTACTCTTGGTTGGATGTGGAGCGTTTCTGGCGTGTGATGGAATTTCATCAATGGGTACATCCTTATAATACCCAAGGACAACGTATTGGTTTTCATCAATTGCCCGTTCAGGTGTCTGCTTTAAAAGACGACCCCTATCGCAGCTTGGCTGGCATGGTGCGCAAAGCCGGCGGTTATGCCAAAGACGTCACTCCCTTTGCTGAATTTTTGTGGGGCGATTACTTCCGCAATGCATTACCTGTGGTTGTGACAGACAGCACCTTGCGTCAGCATTTCAACACAGCACTCACCTTAGCGCGCGATCCTTTGGCGCGTTACCTACCAGGCTGGACCGGCTAAAAAAAAAGTCAGACCCCGAATAAGGTCTGACCCTTTTCTTGCATTCCTTAAGAGTTGGTCTGTGTTTCTACCTGTACCAAGGGTGCGTTCTCGGTATTGGCTTGTTCACGGGGGCGACGGGTTCGTGGACGTCGAGGCTGTGGTGTGGGTTCAGTGTCCAATGGTGCTGCGCCACTGCGCGTTTGCACCAATACCAAACCGCTCTCTGCAGGGACTTCTAATGCGGCACTGGCCAGAGAAGTGGCTGGTGCAAACACTGGGGAGCGCTGCGCTGCGGCTATCATAGGCGCTGTATAGGCTGGTTCTTGTGGTGCAGCAACGACCTCCGTTACAACAGCTTCTGCAACAACTGCTTCTACCACAATCGGTTTAACAATAATTGGCTCCGCCGCAACCGGCGTTGGTGCGGCCGTAGGAGTCCATGCAGGTTCTGCTGCCTGAACTGCAGGTTGTAACCCTTCGTTTGAAATATCCAACTCATGCTGTGCCGGGCTCGCCACTTCTAGGGCGGGTTCATCACCACGCACAAAGGTTGGAGTAATGGCTCCATTAAAGCGACCCACACCGCGCTCACGACGACCACCGCGACGACCGCGACGACTGCGACCTCCGCCTTCGCGCGGGGCATTCTCAGCGCTGTCGGCTGCCACGTTGCCGTTCACATCGGCTATTGCAACAACGGGCGCGGCTTCAACATCACGTTTTGGCGGACGGGGTTGTTGTGGGCGACGACCCGCATTAACCTGCGGTGCAACCTCTGTATTCTCTGCGGGGGTTTCGCGGGGCTCATTGCGACGAGCAGCGTTGCGATTGGGGCGCTCGCCACTCTCGCCCTCGGGGCGTTCGCCCCGTTCACTGCGCGCACCACGACCACCGCGACCGCGACCGCGATTGCGATCATTACCGCCACGACCTTCACGGTCATTGCGTTCGCGACGAGCAGTGCTAGGCGCTACCGGAGCTGGCGCAGCAGGGGCTGATTTAAACCAACCCATAATGGTGGCCATAAGCGACTTGGAATTAGCTGGACGCGCTTCAGCGGGTTTGGCTTCCACATGCATGGGCGCTGGTTGCAGCGGTGTAATGCCGCGCACTGCCGCAACCGGTTTGGAAGGACGTTCTTTCTCATCCTTCTTCACATCGGCGGCTTCTTCTGGCGTTTCCACCAATTGATAGCTGGCTTCTGCCATATCCAATTGATTGGCTTCGTCGTGACGAATGCGCAATATCGAGTAGTTGGGTGTTTCCAGATGTGAGTTGGGGATTAACATCACATGCACCTTAAGGCGTGCCTCAATGGCGTAGATATCCGAACGTTTTTCATTGAGCAAGAAGGTGGCCACATCCACCGGTACTTGTGCGCGCACAATAGCGGTGTTTTCTTTCATGGATTCTTCTTGCAAGATACGCAGAATATGCAAAGCCGATGATTCGGTGTCGCGAATAAAACCCGTGCCATGGCAACGTGGACAAGCGGTGTGGCTGGTTTCGCCCAAAGAGGGTTGCAAGCGTTGACGTGACAACTCCAGCAGACCAAAGCGTGATATTTTGCCGGTCTGCACGCGGGCCCGATCGTAGCGCAGAGCATCGCGCAAACGGTTTTCCACGTCGCGCTGATTGCGCGGGCTTTCCATATCGATAAAATCGATGACGATTAAACCGCCCAAATCGCGCAGGCGCAATTGACGGGCAATTTCATCAGCGGCTTCCAAATTGGTATTCAGTGCTGTTTGCTCAATGTCCGCGCCGCGGGTGGCGCGTGCTGAGTTTACATCCACCGACACCAAAGCTTCGGTGTGGTCAATGACAATGGCACCACCCGAGGGCAGAGTCACGTCACGGCGATAGGCGGTTTCAATTTGGTGCTCAATCTGAAAGCGTGAGAAGAGCGGGACGTCGTCGTGGTACAACTTCACCTTATGCACATTGTCTGGCATGACATGGCTCATGAACTGCTTGGCCTGTTCAAAGATGGATTCTGTGTCGAAAAGGATTTCGCCGATATCCGGTTGAAACAGGTCCCGAATGGCGCGAATCACCAGGCTGCCTTCTTGATAAATCAGGAAAGGGCCATTTTGGCCATGAGAGGCGGCTTCAATGGCGGTCCACAGTTGCAAGAGGTAGTTTAAATCCCACTGCAATTCTTCTACGGAGCGGCCAATGCCCGCGGTACGGGCAATGAGGGACATGCCTGAGGGAATGTCCAGTTGCGCCAAGACATCGCGCAGTTCAGTGCGCTCGTCCCCTTCTACGCGGCGCGATACACCGCCCCCGCGGGGGTTGTTGGGCATCAACACCAAATAGCGACCGGCCAGGCTGATGAAGGAGGTGAGGGCGGCGCCCTTGTTCCCCCGTTCGTCTTTGTCCACCTGAACGATGAGTTCTTGGCCTTCTTTTAGTAATCCGGCGATACGACTGCGAGAAAACTCACCCTCTTCGCTTTCAAGATAGGCTCGGGCAATTTCTTTAAAGGGGAGAAAACCGTGACGTTCTGTGCCATAGTCCACAAACACGGCTTCAAGCGATGGTTCAACTCGCGTGATAACCGCCTTGTATATATTGCTTTTCCGTTGTTCCTTACCGGCGTATTCGATATCGAGATCAATGAGTTTTTGACCATCGACGATGGCAACCCGCAGCTCTTCCGAGTGGGTTGCGTTAAACAGCATGCGCTTCATATATAACTCCCGCGCGCTTATGCTTCGGGAGGACAAAACCGAACCACGCTCGCATCTATGATGCGGGTGGTGTATGTTACAAGGCCTTCAAGTGATTAAAAGTGCCAATTTCTCTATTAACAATCGATCGGTTCGTCGTCATCACCTTGCTATTCGCAAGGCGGAAAATTCAAAAGATGCTTTCAGCGCGCAACTAACTTACCATCGCTACTTTTTGGTGAGCGAAATTAACCGGTTATGACATTTAAGCCAATCTTGGAAGGTTTTGGGGGGCAATGTATTCCATGGCGCCCGCCCCAGCGTTTTGTCTGGGACACTATCCTAACCAAGTCTATTGAGCCAATGGTCGCCGTCTTGGTAATAACCCGGCGTTTGGGTCGCTCAACTGGGCAGACCCCTAATAGACTCAACAACTTAACAGTATAAACACAATGCAACCATTAGGCAAAAGATCTGTAGTCTGGGAAGAAATCGGCGAAGAGTCCGCGGGGCAGCGTATCGACAACTATTTACTGGGTGCCCTGAAAGGGGTACCCAAAAGCCACGTATACCGTATTTTGCGTGGCGGGGAGGTGCGGGTGAACAGTGGCCGGGTGGATGCCACCTATCGCCTAAAAGAGGGGGATAAGGTGCGAATCCCTCCGGTTCGCATGGAGCAGCGCCCTCTTTTACCCCCCAATAGCCTCCCCAAAGGGGCGCCGCGACTCATGGAAATGGTGATTTATGAGGACGAGGGCCTCATCGCCCTTAATAAACCCGCCGGATTGGCCGTGCATGGGGGCAGCGGCATCCGCATGGGGGTGATTGAGCAATTGCGCCAAGAATTGCCCAAAGCCCGGTTTTTGGAGCTGGTGCACCGCTTAGACCGCGAAACCTCTGGGGTCCTGTTGATTGCCAAAAAACGGGCCACACTCCTGGGGCTTCACGAAATGATGCGTGCGGGGGGTGGCATGGATAAGCGCTATCTGGTTTTGGCGCAGGGCCTGTTTCGCGACGAGAAGCGGGCTGTGAAAGAGTCTTTGTATAAATACAACACCGTCTCCGGTGAGCGGCGTGTGCGCGTACAAGCAGACGGTCAGGAATCCCAAACCATTTTTAGACGATTAGAACGGTTTCAAGAAGCCACTCTATTAGAGGCCCAATTGCTCACGGGCCGTACCCATCAAATTCGTGTGCATTTGGCCCACGTGGGTTACCCCGTGGCAGGGGATGACAAGTACGGCGACTTTCCTTGGAACAAAGAATTGGCCAAACAAGGACTCAAGCGCATGTTCTTGCATGCCACTTCTTTGCGCTTCAAACACCCCATTACAGAAGCGCCTATTAATTTAGAGGTTCCATTACCCCCCGAATTAGCGCGCTTTCTCACCCACCTAACACCGGTGATCCATGCGCCACTATGATCTGATTGTGTTTGACTGGGATGGTACGGTTATGGACTCGGCGGCTTTGATTGCCGAGACTATGCAGGTGGCCGCCGTGAAGGTGGGTATGCCGCCCCCACCCATAGAGCGTGCGCGTTATGTGATTGGTTTGGGGTTGGTGGCGGCGGTGGCGCATGCTGTACCCAACTTACCCCCTGAGCGATTTCCGCTCCTGATCCAGCATTACCGCGATTATTATTTACCGCGCGAGCACCAGTTGCGCCCCTTCGAGGGCATGGAACCCCTCTTGCAACACTTGGATCATCAGGGCCACTTATTGGCCGTGGCCACTGGAAAACCTCGTGTTGGCCTGGATCGTTCGTTGCTTACCACAGGCCTCAAAAAACATTTTGTGGCCACCCGTTGTGCCGATGAAGGGCATCCCAAGCCCAACCCTGATATGTTGCTGTATTTAATAGAACGAGCTGGGGTTAGCGCGCAACGCACGCTCATGATTGGCGATACATCCCATGACTTAATGATGGCCCATGCGGCGCGCGTGGATGCGGTGGCAGTCACCTATGGCGCACAAGAGCGGGAATTTTTACTTCAGCATCCAGCCCGTCATTACGCGGACACGGTGCCGCAATTAGTGCACTGGTTACACCATAACGCCTAAGGTTTTCCAGCCACAACCGGCGTCACCAAGGCCTTATCCTGTACAGAATCCGATGGATTGGTAACCACTTGATCGCCCGGGCTAATGCCGGTGAGTACTTCAACGGAAAGCCCAAAATCACGTCCCAGTGTTACAGGCTTTAAAGCAATACGGTTGTCTTGGCCCACTACAGCAACGAACGTGCCGTTGGCGCGCGCGATGATGGTGTTGGCGGGTAATACAATGGCCGGTTGTTCCATTTTTACAATAATGTGTGCTTCCGCATAGCCTCCTGAGGCCAATTCATTCTGATCATTGGGTACATCCACTTCTGTCAGTAAGGTTTTAGAGTTGGGGTCGAGCGCTCCGGCGCTGCGCACCACATGGGCCGCGAAGGTGCGACCGGGAAACTCGCTCAACACCACATTGGCGGCCATGCCAGGAATAATGGCGTGCGCTTGGCTTTGCGGCACCGTAATAAATAAGCGCAGAGGATTAACAGCGGACACGCGGTATAACCAGGCATTGGGGTCGGTGCTGTTGGCGGTAATGAGTTGACCCACCTCCACATTACGAACGGTAATTTTTCCGGCAAAAGGGGCAGTGACTTGCTCAAAAGCCTGACTTTGTTTTAGGCGGCGCACATCCGATTCATTGGCTTTCACATCCGCTGCGCGCGCTTGCATCTGCGCCTCTTGCTCATCTACCAATTGCATAGAGACAAACTTCTTAAGCAATAATTCTTTGGAGCGATTCAGGGTAGTGGTGGCTATTTGCAAATTGGCGCGAGCAGAAGCCAGGGCAGCTTCGGCATGTGCCAAGTTCTGGTCCACTTCAGGACTGTCAATGGTCGCTAATGTTTGGCCGGCCTTAACCGTTGCGCCAATATCCACCGTCCAATGCTTAACATAACCACTGGCGCGGGCGTAAACCAAGGTTTCACGCATGGGTTGCAAGGTGCCGGGCAACACCAATTCTGCATCGGGTTTGCTGCGCGTGGCGCTAATCACCGAGACAGTGGGGGTGCCGGCCACCGTTGCGCGCGGTGCGCTATTGGTGATGCCGAAGCGATTCACCAGACCGATGATCAGCAGTACGGCCAGAAATCCGGACACCACCAACACTGGCAACGACGCTGCACGTAAGCGGCGCAGAAAATGTTTTAATTTTTCGAATAAAGAACTGAAAAAAGATGCGTTCATAGAAAGGTCCGAATGTTAGATGGGATCAGCATGGGCGCTTGTGGCATCAAAACGATAACCACGGCGAATCATATTTTCTTTTACCCAGGCAAATACCACGGGTACAAATACCAGAGTGGAAATGGTGGCTAAAAATAAGCCGCCAATCACAGCACGACCCAAAGGTGCGTTTTGCTCGCCCCCTTCGCCAAAACCCAGGGCCATGGGGACCATACCGATCAACATGGCCGCTGCCGTCATCATCACCGGACGTAAGCGCGTGAAGCCGGCTTCTAGGGCGGCTTCTAGGGGCGTGGCACCGCGGTGCAATAATTGATTGGCAAAGGTCACCACCAGAATACTGTTGGCGGTAGCCACACCCAAACACATAATGGTGCCCATTAAAGAGGGCACGCTAAAGGTGGTGGCTGTGGCAAAGAGGATCCACACCACACCACACAGCGCACCGGGCAGAGCGGTAATAATAATGAAAGGATCCATCCAGGATTGAAAATTTACCACCATGAGAAAATAGATCAAACAAGCGGCAAATACGATTCCCAGACCCAAACGTAAGAATGCTTGATTCATGCTGTCCGCTTGGCCGCGCACCACGAGACGAGTGCCGGGCGGCAGCTTTGGTGTCCATTCATCCACTACTTTTTGGATGTCGCCCGAGAGTGAGCCCAAATCGCGATCTTGGACGTTGGCGTAAATATCAAACACCGGCTGTACGTCGTAGTGGCTAATTACGGCTGGTGTTTCCATTCGCTCAACAGAAGCCAAATTGCTCAACGGCTCAAAGGCGGCGTTTCCTTTACCGGGCATGGCCATATTCATAATCTGATCCAGTGAGCCCATATCACGTTGAGGGATTTGAATGGCAATCGGGTAACCCACGCCGGACTTAGGGTCGGGCCAAAGATTATAGGAAATCACCGAACTGGAGCTTAGGTTAATCAGGACATTGTTGGCCACATCACGCTGCGTCATCCCTAAATCAGCGGCACGGTTGCGGTTAACGGTTACCTGCAGTTGAGGGGCGTTGCTAATTTGATGACGATGCACATCAGCAGCACCCGGAATGGCCGCCACTTGTTTTAAAATTTGCTCAGCGATAGCGGGTACCTTGGGATTAAAACCCGAAATTTGTATATCGATGGGGGCAGGGAGGCCAAAATTTAAAATTTGACTGACAATGTCAGGGGGCTGAAAGAAGAATCCCACACCAGGGAACTGCTTTGGCAACTCGGCGCGCAGTAAGCGCACGTAATCGGGTGTATGGCCCTTGTGATCGGGTTTAAGAGAAATAAGAATTTCGCCATCAGCGGAACTGATGGTGGGGGTGTCTGTGAAGGCCAGGTTAACGGCTTGAGGCAAGCCAATGTTGTCCAGCAGAAGATCCATGTCTGTGGCGGGAATGAGTTTTCGCACCGCAACTTCCACTTGGCCGTACAACACCTCTGTTTCTTCTAAGCGTGTGCCGGCAGGCGCAGTGACATGCATACGAATTTGGCCTGCATCCACGGTGGGGAAAAAATCACGCCCAACAAAGGGCAGCAAGGCCACAGTGGCCAGAATAATAAAACCCGAAGTCACCAATACATTGCGCCGATGAGAAAGGCACGCCTTTAGTGCCACCATATAGGCACTGCGCATTTTTTCAAATTGCTCTTCAAATTTTTGGTGGAAACCAGATGCACTATGGGTGTTGCCCGCATCCAATTCCTTGGGCAGCAGATATTTCACCATCACCGGCACCAACGTGCGCGACAGTACCCATGAGGCCAGCATAGCGTAGACCACGGCCAGCGCCAAGGGCGTAAACAAATAGCGCGCAGGACCGTTTAAGAACAGCACTGAAACAAATACAATGCATATGGATAAAGAAGACACCAAGGTGGGTATAAAGATTTGTCGCGCGCCCAGCAGAATGGTTTCCTCAATAGGCAGGCCCAGTTTTGCATTGCGGTGAATGTTTTCAATTTCAACGGTCGCATCGTCCACCAAAATACCCACTGCAAGAGCCAGGCCACCCAACGTCATGATGTTGAAGGTTTCACCCGTGAAGTTGAGAATAATGAGTGACGACAAAATGGAAAGCGGTATGGAAACCACCACAATAAAGGTACTGCGCAGGCTACCCAAAAACAGCAAGATCATGCCCGCCGTAAGGAGGGCTGCGATACAGCCTTCAACCACAACCCCCTTAATGGCCGCCTTAACGAATAGGGATTGATCAAAGAGCTCAGAAATTTCAATGTCCGGGTATTGCGCACGCAAACTGGGAAGAATATCTTTTACGCTAGCCACCACATCTAAAGTAGAAGCTTGGCCCGTTTTGAGGACTGTGAGCAAGGCGCCGCGCCGCCCATCACTGCGTACCACATTGGTTTGCACACCGAAACCATCGCGCACTTGAGCCACATCGCGCACATAAATCCAATTGCCAGCCACTTGCTTGATGGGCACATCGTTGAGTGCGCCAATGGTGGAGGGGTTCATGTTAAGCCCCACGATATAGTCCGTGGCGCCTACTTTGGCCGTACCTGTGGGTAAGCTTAAATTCTGGTTGGAAATGGCGTTGTTGACGTCGTTAGCGGTAATACCCTTAGCCATCATGGCAGCAGGGTTTAAGTCCACTTGAATTTGGCGTGGCTTACCGCCGTAGGGTAGTGCCAAGCGAGCGCCTTTGACGGGCGCCAAAGCGGAGCGAATACGATAAATACCAAAATCATACAGCTGCGATTCAGAGAGTTTGTTGCTGGCCAGGGACATCTGCAATACCGGCACGCTGGAGGCGTCATAGCGCAAAATTAAAGGGGGCACTGTGCCGGGGGGCATGCGACGAATGATGGTTTGGGAAATGGACACCACCTGCGCCACCGCTTCGGCAATTTTAACGTTGGGTTGGAAATAAATTTTAATCACTGCCGCGCCGTTGACCGATTGCGATTCTAAGGCGCGGACATCATTAACGCCCGCCGAGAGCGAATATTCGCTAAAGGTGGTGATGTATTTTTCCATTTGAGCGGGGGGCAGGCCGCTGTAATTCCAAATAACGCTAACCACCGGGATGTCGATATTGGGAAAAATATCTGTGGGGGTATTGCGTATAGACACAATTCCCAAAAATAAAATGAGAATTGAGGCCACAACAAACGTATAGGGGCGGTGAAGCGCTAGTCTAACAATCCACATATGAGAGGTACAGGGCCTAGGTAATGGTAAAAATTGGTAATACTAACATAAGCTTTTAGATGGCTAGAAATAGAAATACTGTGGGGTTCTTATGCAACAAAGGAGCGCTCTCGCGCCGCCATTGGGCTACGCTTTGGGTGCGCACCATTTGCGCCGCACCGGTTAGTTCGCTGGCGACACACAGTAAGGTGGCAGGGCTTAGGCTATCGCGCAGCGCAGCAAACAGCACGTCATTGCGATAAGGGGTTTCAATGAACAATTGGGTCTCTCGCTCGAGGCGTGAGCGTTTTTCTAAGGCTTCAATGCGCGTTTTGCGCAGCCCTGCCTCTGTGGAGAGATAACCTTGAAAAGAAAAACGTTGCCCATCAAGCCCTGAGGCCATGAGAGCCAATAACAAGGATGAAGGCCCTACCAGAGGCAGCACCAGAATGCCCTGCTCATGAGCCATGCGTACCAGCAGCGCGCCCGGGTCAGCCACGGCAGGACAGCCCGCTTCCGACATCAGACCCATGTCCAAACCCTTTAGTAAGGGGGCCATTAGTCCCGAGAGGGCATCTGATGGGGTCCGGTGGTTGAGCTCCGCTATATTCAATTGAGAGAGGGGAATGGGATGCCCCATTTCTTTTAAGTGACGGCGCGCGGTTTTGGGCTCTTCCACCACAAAGTGCATGAGTTCTCTCACCTGTTTTAAGGTGTCCGGGGGCAGGCACAGCGTATCCGCTGTGGCACTTAAGGGCACTGGAATGAGGTACAAGCGTCCCAAAGGTGCGGGGGCAACGGCAGAGGTCATGGGCAGTTGATGGGCATTTGGTGTTGACGGGATGATAACAATGCGTTCATTGTAGCGGCACTATGAACACGCTGACGTGGCAAATTGTGTCTGTGGCTGCAGGAGGTGCCTTGGGAGCCTGGATGCGGTGGGGGTTTTCAATCGCCCTAAACAGCGTATTGCCACGCTTGCCTGTGGGGACATTGGTCGCCAATCTGACGGGTGGGTTTTTAATGGGCTTCTTAACCCAAGGCATTGCATTGCGCGTGGTGCCCACCGAGCTGCAATTATTTTTGCTCACAGGCTTCTTAGGGGGACTCACCACCTTTTCTACTTTTTCAGCTGAGGTGGTGAACAGCATTCGCCACCGGCATTTGGGTTGGGCCCTGCTGGCGCTCATCATGCATGTTATGGGCTCATTGTTGCTGACCTTGGTTGGGATGAGGCTGGCACGCATTTTATGGAACTAGAGGATAAAACACCGCCGTGATTGAAACCATTATCGCTTTATTATTTGTTGGGGCCATTGCTTTTGTGGTGGCCTTAAGTCCGCGCAGCCGCACTCAAAGCGAGGAAAAAGACCAAAACCACGATAAAGAGACGCCACCTGACCATCAATAAAGACTAATCCCTTAGGGCAGTGCCACGCCCTCTTGGCGCAACATGTGGGCTAAGGCGATGAGGGGCAAACCAATTAAGGCTGTAGGATCATCGCTCCTCACATAGTCCACCAAAGCAATGCCAAGAGTTTCAATACGACCGCTGCCCGCACAATCGTAGGGGGTATCGGCCCGTAAATAACGCTCAATTTCATCATCGGTTAGGGTACGGTAGCGCACCTGTGCATCTACGCGGGTTTGCTGCGCAACGCCGGTACTGGCATTAAGAAGGCAGAGCGCGGTGTGAAAGGACATTTCACGACCACTGGCTTGGCGTAATTGTTGTTGCGCAACCTCGTGAGTGCCGGGCTTGCCCACCAAACGCCCATCCAGTAAAGCCACTTGATCCGAGCCAATAATCAGCGCGTTGGGGTGTGATTCGGCCACTTTTTGCGCTTTGGCCAGGCTTAAGCGAGCGCAGGTGTCCATGGCCGTTTCGCCCATTAAAGGGGTTTCGTCCAAGTTGGGGGAAACGGCCTGAAAGGGCAGTTGCAGTCGGGACAGCAGTTCCCGTCGATAGGGGGAACTGGAGGCCAAGATAAGCGGTTTCATAGTCATGAGCAGGGTAATAGGGTAGGGCATCACTATACCAAGACTCCGCTACCCATAGATAAGTCTTTGACAATAGAGCTCAAAACCCATAAAATGCCGCCCTTATGTTTGAAGCGCCTATTTTAGATCCCATCTCATTTACCGCTCAGGGTGAAACCCTCCAAGGCGAGGGAGTTCCGGGCGATATTCAGGGTTTGAAAAACCTGCTTCATTCGGGTGAGGGTTGGTTTAAATACCGCATTAGCGGGGACGTTACTTACAACCATGAACCGCAATTGCGTATTCAATTGGAAGGTCGGCTGGTATTGACCTGCCAACGATGCTTAGAGGGTATGCTCTTTAAGCTTGATGGGGATAACACGCTGCTGATGGTGCGTCGCGAAAGCGATCTCCCGGCCTTGGAAGATGAAAGAATAGGGGTTGACGTGATTGTCCTGCCTGAGCGGCTGGACGTTGCGCAGATAGTGGAGGAGGAGATTCTGCTGGCGCTTCCCTTGGCACCGTGTCACCCCTTGGGGGAATGCGCTGCTGATGGGTTATTGGCAGAAAAGAAACGGGCTAACCCTTTCGCAGCTTTAGCGCAATTAAAGAGGTAAGTTGATTAACGATTAATGAAACGGATGTTCATATCCAAATCGAAGGAGCAGCACCATGGCAGTTCAGCAAAACAAAAAGTCCCCCTCCAAACGGGGCATGCACCGCGCTCATGATTTTTTGACCGCCCCCGCATTGGCCACCGAACCCACCACGGGCGAAGTGCACTTGCGTCACCACATTAGCCCAAATGGCTTTTATCGCGGCAAGAAAGTCGTTCGCACCAAGGGCGAATAAGGTCGCCTCCGGCCAGTCACCCGCGATTAACGTAGCCGCGTGAACGTCACAATCGCTGTCGACGCCATGGGCGGTGACCATGGCCCTAAGGTCACTGTTGCCGCCGCGCTTGAGTTGCTGAGTCGCGACCCTGAGGTGCGCATAATTTTAGTGGGGCAACCTGAGCCCTTGCGCACGGCCTTGTTGAAAAAACGCGCCAGCCTCTCTGATCGTCTCACTATTCATGCGGCCACAGAAGTGGTGGCTATGGACGAGCCCCCCGCTCAAGCCCTCAAAAAGAAAAAAGATTCTTCCATGCGTGTGGCCATTAATTTGGTCAAAGACGGCACGGCCGATTGTGCGGTGAGTGCTGGTAATACAGGCGCCCTCATGGCCACTGCCCGTTTTGTGCTCAAAATGCTGCCCGGCATCGAGCGCCCTGCCATTGCCACCACTTTACCCACCATTAACGGCCATGTGTATGTACTGGACTTAGGTGCTAATGTGGATTGCGAACCCGAACATCTGCAACAATTCGGCATCATGGGCTCTATCTTGGCCTCTGCCGTAGACGGCATTGAGCGCCCCACGGTGGGTTTGCTTAATATTGGCCATGAGGCCATTAAAGGAGCTGAAGTGATTAAGCGCGCTGCAGAATTGTTGCGCGCGTCTCCCATTAACTTTTATGGCAACATAGAAGGTGATGACATTTATCGCGGTACCGTAGATGTGGTGGTGTGCGATGGTTTTGTCGGCAATGTGGTCCTTAAAACCTCTGAGGGTTTGGCTTGGATGCTGGGTCAGTTGTTGCGTCGAGAGTTTAAACGCAACATATTCACCAAACTGGCAGCGCTAGTGGCCATGCCGGTACTGAATCAGTTTCGCAAACATGTGGACCATCGCCGTTATAACGGCGCCACCTTATTGGGCCTAAAAGGGCTGGTGGTAAAAAGTCATGGCGGGGCCGATGCTTACGCCTATCGTCATGCGTTGCAATATGCAGTTACTGAAGTACGCAATAACGTAACTGGTCGCATTGAAGCGGCCGTTATGCAAACGGAACCATTACCTGCATGATTTATTCCAAAATAACTGGTACCGGCAGCGATGTACCAGAAAAAATTCTCACCAACGTAGATCTGGAAAAAATCGTTGATACCAGCGATGATTGGATTCGTTCGCGCACCGGTATTTGCCAACGCCATGTGCGCGCCGAAGATGAGGTGACCAGTGATCTGGCCTTGCGCGCCGCACAACGCGCCTTGCATGCTGCAGGTATTGCAGCGGAGCAGGTGGACCTGATTATTGTGGCCACCACCACGCCGGATATGGTGTTTCCCAGTACCGCCTGTATTTTGCAAGCCAAGTTGGGCGTCACCCAAGGGGCGGCATTTGATATTCAAGCGGTCTGCACAGGCTTTGTCTATGCCTTATCCATTGCAGATCAGTTTATTCGCAGCGGTAGTGTTAAGTGCGCGTTGGTGGTGGGGGCCGAAACCTTCACTAACTTGTTGGACTGGAATGATCGCAACACCTGTGTATTGTTTGGTGATGGGGCGGGCGCCGTGGTTTTGCAACCCGCCTCTGAACCGGGCATTTACTCTACCCATTTACATGCCGACGGTCGCCATGTGGATATTTTATCTGTGCCCGGTAGTATTTCAGCGGGCGCTGCGGTGGGCAGTCCTACCGTGCAAATGGATGGTGGTGCGGTGTTTAAATTTGCCGTCAAAGTACTCAAACAGGCCTCTCTTGAAGCGCTGGCAACTAATCATATTTCAATGGATGACGTGGATTGGTTTATTCCTCATCAAGCCAATGTGCGGATTATAGAAGCCACCGCGGCGAAACTTAAAATGCCCATGAGCCGGGTCATTGTCACGGTAGCCAATCATGGCAACACATCGGCCGCCTCTATTCCCATGGCCTTAGACATTGCTCTGCGCGATGGTCGTATTAAACCCGGGCAAAAAATATTGTTGGCCGGGGTAGGCGGTGGTTTTACTTGGGGCTCGGCCCTGATTCAGATGTAAGGGTGACTGGTATGAGTTTTGCATTTGTTTTTCCGGGTCAAGGATCGCAATCTGTAGGCATGATGAATGCTTATCAGGGCTTACCTCTGATTCGCGCCACTTTTGATGAAGCTTCCGAAGCCTTGGGCGAAGACCTGTGGGCCTTAATGAACAGCGGCCCTGAAGAGGCCTTGTCCTTGACCATAAACACTCAACCGGTGATGCTGGCCGCCGGTGTTGCCGTATACCGCTCTTGGCAGGCGCTCAATGGCCCCAAACCGTTTTGTTTGGCGGGCCATAGCTTAGGTGAATACAGCGCTTTGGTGGCCGCGGAAAGCCTTAACTTTGCGGACGCCATGCGGCTATCCCGTTTTCGTGCACAAACCATGCAACAAGCGGTGCCCGAGGGTGTGGGGGCCATGGCCGCTATTTTAGGTTTGGATGATCAGGGTGTGCGTGCCGCTTGTCTTGAAGCCTGTGGTGATGAAGCGCTCGAGCCCGCTAATTTTAACTCCCCCGGACAAGTGGTCATTGCAGGCCATCGTGCGGCTGTGGAGCGCGGTATTGATGCCGCCAAAGCACGCGGCGCCAAACGCGCGGTGATGCTGGCCATGAGCGTCCCTTCCCATTGTTCCTTAATGAAATCTGCCGCTGAAGAATTGCGCCATTATTTGGCCGACATTTCAGTACAGGCCCCACAGATTCCGGTCATCCATAATGCCAGTGTGATGAGCAGTCACAGCGGGGATGAAGTGCGTGCGGCCTTGGTGCAGCAATTGTATAGTCCGGTGCGTTGGGTTGAAACCATGCAGACCATGGGTAAGAAGGGGGTTACCTTGGTGGCCGAATGCGGTCCGGGTAAAGTTTTGGCCTCTTTGGTGAAACGCAACCAACCCGACGTTCAGGGCATCGCCTTAAACGACAGCGCAGCCGTCACAGCGGCGCGCGAAACCCTTAGTTAATGGAGGTCAATATGACATTAAAAGGACAAGTTGCCTTGGTAACAGGCGCCAGCCGTGGCATCGGTCAGGCTATTGCCATTGAATTGGCCCGTTTGGGGGCCACTGTCATCGGTACCGCCACCTCCCAGACGGGGGTTACGGCCATTAACGCGACCCTTAAAGACGTGTCAGGAGAGGGAGAGGGGCTGGTACTGGATGTGCGCCATGCTGAGGGAATTTTAGCTGTGGTGGAGGATATTAAAACCCGCTACAGCGCTGTTTCCATTTTGGTAAATAACGCGGGTGTAACGCGCGATACGCTTTCCATGCGCATGCGCGATGAGGATTGGGACGAGGTGATGGACACCAACCTTAAATCGGTATTTCGCTTGTCTCGTGCCGTGATGCGCGACATGATGAAGGCCCGCATGGGGCGAATTATCAATATCGGCTCTGTGGTGGGCACCACGGGCAACGCAGGCCAAGCCAACTATGCCGCCGCCAAGGCCGGATTGGTGGGGTTAACCAAGTCTTTGGCACGGGAATTGGGCAGTCGCGGCATTACGGTGAATGCCGTAGCACCTGGTTTTATTGATACAGATATGACCCGCGGCCTAGAAGAAGCCCAACATCAGGCCCTATTGGGGGCTATCCCCCTTGGTCGGTTGGGTATTCCAGCCGATGTGGCCCATGCGGTGGCTTACCTGGCTTCCCCCGGGGCAACCTACGTCACGGGGGCTACCTTGCATGTCAACGGCGGAATGAGTATGGATTGAACCTGTTACAACAGGTGATTTGATGGGCATGATCTGCTACACTATATGTGTTTTTTTGGTACATCTTAGAAGAAGGACTTCATCACATGTCAAATATTGAACAGCGCGTCAAGAAAATCGTTTCCGAACAATTGGGCGTAAAAGAAGAAGAAATTCAAAACTCTTCCTCATTCGTTGACGATCTGGGTGCCGACTCCCTCGATACTGTCGAGTTGGTTATGGCCCTGGAAGAAGAATTCGAATGCGAAATCCCTGACGAAGACGCAGAAAAAATTACCACCGTTCAGCAAGCTATTGACTACGTCAACAGCCACCTCAAGTCCTAGTTTTAGCAAGGGCTGATTCAATGTCGCGCCGTCGAGTGGTTGTTACTGGACTGGGGATTGTTTCCCCAGTAGGTAACACTGTAGAGGAGGCTTGGGCCAGCATTAGTGCCGGTCGTTCAGGCGTGGACCGCATTAAACGCTTCGACCCCAGCGACATGACCTGCCAGATTGCCGGTGAAGTGAAAAACTTTGACGCCGGCCAATTTCTCAATCCCAAAGAAGTGCGTCGCATGGATGTATTTATCCACTTTGGGTTAGTGGCTGGTATGGAGGCGCTTAAAGACGCGGGGATTGAGGCCAATCCCTCCTACGCAGAGCGCGCAGGGGTATGCATTGGCTCGGGGATTGGTGGTTTACCACTGATTGCCGATACGCACAGCGCGTATCTAGAAGGGGGCGTTCGCAAAATTTCGCCATTCTTTATTCCCGGCAGTATCATCAACATGATTTCCGGCAATCTCTCTATTCAATATGGCCTTAAGGGTCCCAACATTGCCATCGTGACTGCCTGCACCACGGGCAACCACAGTATTGGCGAAGCAGGACGGTTGATTGAGTATGGCGATGCCGATGTCATGATTGCAGGCGGAGCAGAATGCGCTGTACACCCCCTGGGTATTGGCGGCTTTTCTGCTGCCCGGGCACTCAGCACTCGCAACGATAATCCGCAAGCCGCCAGTCGGCCTTGGGATCGTGATCGTGATGGATTTGTGATGGGCGAGGGCGCAGGTGTATTGGTGCTAGAAGAGTTAGAACATGCCAAGGCCCGTGGTGCTAAAATTTACTGCGAACTTTCAGGTTATGGGATGAGTTCGGATGCACATCATATTACGTCCCCCCCCGATGACGGCGATGGCGCGCGACGCAGTATGCTCAATGCGCTTAAAAACGCACGCCTAAATCCTGATCAAATTGATTATATTAATGCCCATGGCACATCCACGCCTTTGGGTGATATTGGCGAAACCATTGCTGTGAAGCGCGCCTTTGGTGATTACGCCACGAAACTGGCGATTAGCTCTACCAAGTCTATGACCGGACATTTGCTGGGTGCAGCGGGTGGAATTGAAGCCGTATTTTCCGTATTGGCCATTCACCATCAGGTGGCCCCACCCACCATCAATCTGGATAACCCCAGCCCAGAATGCGATTTGGACTATGTGCCCCACACCGCGCGCAGCATGAAAATTGATGCAGTGCTCTCCAACTCCTTTGGTTTTGGTGGCACCAATGGCACTTTAATCTTTCAGCGCATGCGCTGATCCGTGTTTGGCCTCTTGCGTCAGCTCGTTGTAGGGTTGCTGATGGCGCTAATGGTTGGCGTGGGGCTGTTCTGCGCAGCCCCTCTATCTCTTCCTACCACCCCTTTTCAGTTCGAATTAAAATTTGGCGCTTCTTTGCGCACGGTGTCTCACGAGCTTTCAGCGCAAGGCTTATTGTGGGAGCCTTGGTCGCTGAATTGGGCGGCACGTCTGCTGGGGCGACAATCACACATTATGGCCGGCAGTTACCAACTTAATCAGCCGGTTACGGCCCTTGAGCTGCTGAATAAACTAACCAGCAATGACAGCACGCAAGGTGAGGTGCGCCTTATTGATGGATTGACCTTCGCGCAAATTCGTTCCACCCTCAATGCCGAGCCCGATATACAGCACCTCACACAAGGGCTATCTGATCGAGAAGTATTGCAACGCCTGGGGCTTACCAACGCTTCAGCCGAAGGCTTGCTGTTGCCCCAATCCTATTTTTTTAGTAAGAACGACACGGATTTGAATATTTTAAAACGGGCTCAGGCTTCATTGAATCGGCATCTGGACCAGCTTTGGAAAAATCGTGCTTATGGCCTGCCCTATGCATCACCATTTGAAGCCCTAACCATGGCCTCGATTATTGAAAAAGAAACGGCCCGACCGGAAGAGAGATCGCTCATTGCGGCGGTATTTGTGAATCGTTTGCGCAGCGGTATGCGCCTACAAACCGACCCCACGGTGATTTACGGCATGGGCAGTCGCTATCAAGGCGCTATTCACAAACGAGATTTACTCACCGACACCCCTTACAATACCTATACCCGTGCCGGTTTGCCACCTGGCCCTATTGCCATGCCCAACTTAGCGGCCATAGAGGCGGCATTGCATCCAGCGCAGTCATCAGCATTGTATTTTGTGGCCAAAGGGGATGGTAGCCACCAGTTTTCAGAAACACTCGATGAACATAACCGTGCGGTTGTAAAATATCAACTGCAACGCCATTAAACCCTAGGCATCAGCTCTATGCATAAAGCTCGGTTCATTTCAGTGGAAGGCATCGACGGTGCTGGCAAAAGCACGCACCTCGCCCCTATGGCGCAATGGATTAGGGCGCAGGGGCATGATTTGGTGGTGACGCGCGAACCAGGTGGCACAGCGTTGGGCGAAGCTCTGCGTGAAATGGTGTTACATCAACCCATGAACGCCGACAGCGAGGCGTTGCTGATGTTTGCGGCTCGTCGTGAACATGTAACCACCGTTATCGCGCCCGCCTTGCAGCGCGGTGCCTGGGTGCTGAGCGATCGTTTTGCCGATGCCAGTTTCGCCTATCAAGGAGGTGGCCGTGGTGTAGCCTTGGCACATTTACAACAATTGGAGCTTTGGGTACTGGCCGACTTACAACCAGACCTCACTTTTTTATTCGATCTTGACCCCGCTACGGCGCATCAACGGGTCGTGCAAGGCTCACCCGTGTTAGATCGCTTTGAGCAAGAGCGGGGTGAATTCTTTACGCGTGTGCGCGAAGCGTACTTAGCGCGCGCGCAGGCAGAGCCGCAACGCTTTCATGTGTTGGATGCATTGCGTACCCCTGAGGTTATTTTTGCAGAAATTAAATCAGTATTATTGGCGCGTTTTTCATGATGTATTCTTGGCAGCACGCACTATTTGCCCAACTGGCCGCACAACGTGCCACATTACCTCATGCTCTATTGCTATCGGGTCGGCGCGGTATTGGTAAGGCAGATTTTGCTCGACATTTGGCGCGCGCTTTATTGTGCGAAGCCCCGCAGCCCAGCGGTGATGCGTGCGGCACTTGTCCGGCCTGTGGCTGGTTTAATTCGGGCAATCACCCTGATTATCGCGCCATCACCTTAAGCGATGACGATCATGATGAGGAAGAGGGCGATGAAGGCCCTAAAAAGAAAGCCCCCACCCAGATTGGCATCAATCAAATTCGTGCGCTGACTGGTTTTATGACCACCAGTACGCATCGCGCGGGATTGCGCGTCGTCCTCATCGATCCTGCCGACGCGCTCAATACCCATGCGGCTAACGCTCTGCTTAAAAGCCTAGAAGAGCCGCTACCCGGTACGTTATATTTGTTGGTGTGTCATCAACCCCGGCGTTTACCCGCTACGGTGCGCAGTCGTTGCCAGCATCAGCCCATGCCCCTGCCCAATCCTACTGAAGCACGTGAATGGTTGGTGGCGCAGGGCGTAACGGATCCTGACCTTTTTTTGGCGCTTTGTGCAGGCGCGCCATTAGAGGCCCGCGTCGTGGCCGCAGAGGGTTCCTCAGCACGCACTGTTTTTATGTCAGCCCTGTTACGCACAGATATAACCTTGGTGGGGCTGTCCGAATTGGCCACTAAAATCCCCATGGTTCAGTTGGTGGATTGGCTGCAACGTTTCAGCTACGATCTCATGGAGCAAAAATATTTGGGGCAAGCGCGTTTTCACATTGATTTGGCCAAACAGCAATCTGCCTTAGCGGCGCACTTAGATGCGTATGACCTTTTGGCATGGGAAAAACAGTTGAGTGAGGCACGCCGTGTAGTCAACCATCCCCTTAACCCACGTTTATTTGTTGAGAGTCTATTGGCACCTTGGATGACATTGCGCGCTGCCGCTGGGAGTTATTGATCATGTTTGTGGATTCTCACTGCCATCTGGATTTTCCGGAGCTGCGAAATAATCTAGACGCCATCAGTGCCGCCATGGATGAAAATCAAGTCACTCATGCGTTGTGTATTTCTGTGGAATTACCCACCTTAGCCGCAGTATTAGAAGTGGCACAGACCCATGAGCGTTGGTATGCCACCGTGGGCGTGCACCCTGATTATGAAGAAACGCCTGAGCCCACCGTGGAACAATTGGTGAATTTAGCGGTCCATTCCAAAGTAGTGGGAATAGGTGAAACGGGTTTGGATTATTACCGCTTAACCGGCGACCTAGAATGGCAGCGCGAGCGCTTTCGAACCCATATTCGCGCCGCACGTATCGCTCATAAACCCCTCATTATTCACACTCGCAGTGCGGCTGAAGATACCCTGCGCATTATGAAAGAAGAAGGTGCCGAAAGAGTAGGAGGGGTTATGCATTGCTTTACAGAATCAGAGGCAGTGGCCTTTGCGGCTATGGAAATGGGCTTCTATATTTCATTTTCAGGAATTGTCACCTTTAAAAATGCCTTAGCTATAAAAGGCGTAGCTAAAAAAATACCACTGGACCATATGCTCATTGAAACGGATTCCCCCTATTTGGCACCCACCCCTTTTCGTGGCAAGACCAATCAGCCGGCTTATGTAAAACATGTGGCCGAGGAAATTGCCGCGCTGCGTGACATTCCATTAGCGCAGGTGGCCGAACAAACATCACGTAACTTTTTTAATTTATTTGGAGTTAGTGCATGAACAACACTAAGTACAATGGCACCGCCATTGCATTACATTGGCTGGTAGCAGTGTTCATTGTGGTCGCTTTTGCTGTGGGTCAATATATGGCCGACTTAGAGCTTTCACCCTGGAAGCTTAAAATCTTTGCGTGGCACAAATGGGCAGGCGTCACCATTTTTCTCTTGGTGTTGTATCGCATCTATTGGCGTCTTACTCATCCCGTTCCCGCGTTACCCGCTTCCATGAGCGAAAACATGAAGAAGGGTTCCGGCGTAACGCATCTTTTCCTGTACCTGCTGATGGTGACCATCCCGATTACAGGATGGCTGCACAGCTCAGCAGCGGGTGTCAGCGTGGTGTATCTTAATTTTATTCCCTTACCCAATTTAATAGATAAAAATAAAGAGCTTTCTGATTTATTTAAAGAGGTGCACGAATCTCTTAATTGGGCTTTACTGGGTTTGGTGATTATGCACGTGGCCGCCACCCTAAAGCATCAGTTTATGGATAAAGATAACCTGCTCGATCGCATGCGTTTTTCTGGTAAGTGCAAATGACGGCATTGTATAGAACCACGCTTATAGGGTTAGCGTTATTGTGGGCGCAAAGCGCGAGCGCAGCTGTGCTGTTGGATAAGAGTGAGATCCGTTTTATATGCAAACAAATGGGCGCGCCTGTGGAAGGTCGCTTTAAGATTTTCGATGCGGATGTGGTGTTTAAACCCACTGACCTACCCCATAGCCATGCCAAAATTTCTATTGCCCTGGCCAGTATAGACTTGGCCTCCGATGAGTCGGAAACAGAAGTGAAGGGTAAAAACTGGTTTAACGTGACACACTTTCCCCAAGCCGTTTTTCAATCCACCAGCATTAAGGCGTTGGGCGGCGAGAATTACGAAGTGCATGGTCATCTGGCCCTAAAAGGTATTACACAAGATATTGTTGTTCCCATGAAAATCCATACACTGTCCGGCATGCAAGTGGCCGAAGGTTCTTATTCTTTGATGCGCACGGTTTTTAAAATTGGCGAGGGCACTTGGGCCGATCCCGACACCGTGGCTGAAGAAGTTGTCGTTAAATTTAAAATGATATTGGCACACTAAGACCGCCAAACTCTCTTGGAGAAAAAGAAATGTCCGCCCCTCAACCTGCTTCGGTTTCTTTTTTAGGTCTTGGCGTAATGGGTTATCCCATGGCCGGGCATTTACATCGTGCAGGTCATGCTGTCACTGTGTATAACCGCAATAAAGCCAAATCCACAGAGTGGTTGGCACAGCATCCTGGGGGGCGCGTTGCCGATACACCAGCTTTGGCGGCGGCTGGCGCACATGTGGTGTTTATGTGCGTGGGCAATGATCACGATATTCGCAGCGTAGTGTATGGCGACAATGGCGCGTTGGTAGGTCTTTCAGCACAATCTATTTTAGTGGACCATACCACGGCATCCGCGGAAGTGGCGCGCGAACTGGCCGCTGCCTGCGCTCAAAAAAATGTAGGGTTTGTGGATGCACCGGTTTCCGGCGGGCAGGTGGGCGCTCAAAAAGGGCAGCTTACCATTATGTGCGGGGGTGATGAGGCCGCCTTCAATGCAGTGGCACCAATTATGGCGGCCTATGCAAAGGCCGCAACCTTAATGGGCGCCTCAGGATCCGGTCAACTAACCAAAATGGTCAATCAAATTTGTATTGCCGGTCTTTTACAGGGCCTCTCCGAAGCGCTCAATTTTGCCGATAAAGCCCAGTTGGATGTGCAGCGCGTTTTGGATGTGATTTCAAAAGGCGCTGCGCAATCATGGCAAATGGATAACCGTGGAAAAACCATGGTGCAAGATGAATTTGATTTTGGTTTTGCAGTGGATTGGATGCGTAAGGATTTGGGTTTGGTGTTAAACGAAGCCCATCACAACGGTGCGTTATTGCCCATGACCGCATTAGTTGATCAATTCTATGCTGAGGTACAGGCTATGGGTGGCCGTCGTTGGGACACCTCCAGTTTGATCCGTCGCTTTCGACGTTCTTAGACTTATTTTAGACTCTGCTGATTAGGGGTCAGACCCCATGCGGGGTCTGACCCCATCCTTAGTGTGACGCTTGATTCGTTTTGAAACATGCCATGCTTTATTGGAACGTCTCTAATCCCTATACAGTGCTCTACAATCAAATAGATACTCCTTAAAACGCCCATGGTGTTTTTTGGCACGGCATTTGCTCATCCCCTATTGTCCGGCATCACTCCGGTACAAGAAATACCCGGGCATTTCTATAATTAATAGGGGAGATTCACCATATGAAGAAAAATCTATGCCTTGCGCTCGTTGCGAGCGCACTGCTCGTGCCGTTGGGGGCTTCCGCCACCGCCGTCACGGATCAAATGTTGGAGAAAGCCTCCAGCAATACCCATGAAGTGCTTAGCAACGGATTGGGTTCCGAGGGCGAACGATTTAGTCCGCTCAAAGCCATTAACGCACAAAATGTTTCTAAGCTTGTTCCTGCCTGGACTATGTCCTTTGGTGGTGAAAAGCAACGTGGTCAAGAATCGCAACCATTGGTACATGACGGTAAAATGTTTGTGACTGCTTCGTATTCGCGCATTTATGCCATTGATGTAAAGACAGGTGCTAAGCTGTGGAAGTATGAGCATCGCCTCCCAGAAGGCATTATGCCTTGCTGCGATGTGGTTAATCGCGGCGCCGCCCTGTATGACAACTTGGTTATTTTTGGAACGCTCGATGCTCAACTGGTGGCTTTAGATCAAGACACCGGTAAAGTGGTCTGGAAAGAAAAGATTGATGAATATTCTGCAGGGTTCTCTTCATCTGCCGCTCCATTGATTGCCAAAGGCCTGTTGCTCACCGGTGTATCCGGTGGCGAGTTTGGCATCGTGGGTCGTGTAGAAGCCCGTGATCCGCGTACTGGAAAACTGGTTTGGGTTCGCCCTACCGTTGAAGGTCACATGGGTTACACCTTTGACAAAGATGGTAACAAAACAGAAAACGGTATTAGCGGTACCACCAATGCATCATGGCCTGGTGAGCTTTGGAAAACAGGCGGTGCCTCAACATGGTTGGGCGGCACCTTCGATCCTAAGACGGGTTTAGCCTATTTCGGTACGGGTAACCCCGCTCCATGGAATAGCCATATGCGTCCAGGAGATAATCTCTATTCTTGCTCCACAGTGGCCTTGGATGTCACCACTGGCAAAATCGTTTGGTCCTATCAAAACACGCCTAATGATGCCTGGGATTACGATGGTGCGAATGAGTTCGTTACCTTTGATATGGATGGCAAACGTGTTGGCGGTAAGGCGGATCGTAATGGCTTCTTCTATGTGAACGATGCCAAAACCGGTAAGCTGATTAATGCTTTCCCATTCGTTAAGAAAATTACTTGGGCCAAGAGCATTGATTTGACCACTGGTCGTCCGGTGTATGACGATGCAGTTCGTCCAGGCAATCCAGCGGCTTCTGCTGATGGTAAAAAGGGAACTGTGGTTTTCGCAGTGCCTTCGTTCTTGGGCGGTAAAAACCAAATGCCTATGGCCTACAATCCAGGAACTGGGCTGTTCTACGTTCCTGCGAACGAATGGGGCATGGAAATTTGGAACGAACCTGTTGCCTATAAGAAAGGCGGTGCGTACTTAGGCGCTGGTTTTACCATTAAAACAGTTAACGATGATTACATTGGGGCCTTACGTGCCATTAACCCCAAGACCGGCAAGATTGTGTGGGAAGTTAAAAACAATGCACCGCTCTGGGGTGGCGTTCTCACCACAGGTGGCGGCCTGGTGTTCTACGGCACTCCTGAGGGTTACCTGAAAGCCATGGATGCCAGCACCGGCAAAGAGCTCTGGAAATATCAAACAGGCTCTGGCATTGTGGCGCCTCCCATTACCTGGTCCGATGGTACAACGCAATATGTAGCCGTAGTATCTGGTTGGGGTGGTGCAGTGCCTCTCTGGGGCGGCGACGTAGCCAAGAAAGTGAGCTTCCTGGAACAAGGTGGTTCAGTATGGGTGTTTAAACTCACTAAGTAATACAGCAAGGTTCTTGAATCTAGGGTCAGACCCCATACGGGGTCTGACCCTTTTTTTATGAGGATAAACCAAGCTTGCGATAGATGGTGTTGCGCGAAATGCCCAGTTGTCGAGCAGCTGCTGAAACATTACCGGCGTGACTATCGATTACTTGTCGAATGACTTCCGCCTCGATACGGTGTAAACGCGATTCACCAATGGCTATAGCAGAAGACGGTGTGGGGGTTTTAACGGTCATGACTTCTTCTAAAAAATCTGTCGGCAAATGGTCACGAGCAATCAGGCCGTCGGCGTCGGCCATAATAACCGTGGTGCGCAAGACGTTAGACAATTGGCGAATATTGCCTGGCCAATGGTAATTTGTGAAAAGCTTCAACACGTCAGCAGAGAGTCGATGGTTTTGACCGTTGCTCTCTACTTGTAGGATTTTACGCACAATAATCTCTAGATCTGTGCGTTCACGCAAGGCGGGCAGTTTAATAATCAGGCCATTCAAGCGATAGTAGAGATCTTCTCGAAATGTTTTGTTTTCAATACGTTCACGTAAGTTTTGGTGGGTGGCGCATATCACCATTACATTTACCGGGAATGTTTTGCTGCTGCCCAAGGGGTTAACCGCGCGCTCTTGTAATACACGTAACAAGCGTGCTTGCAGACTTAAGGGCATGTCACCAATTTCATCTAAGAAAATAGTACCGCCATTGGCTTGCAGAAATTTACCCATGCTGCCTTTTTTGCGTGCCCCCGTAAAGGCGCCATCTTCATAGCCAAACAATTCAGACTCAATGAGGTTTTCTGGAATAGAGGCGCAATTCACAGCGATAAATGGGCTGTTTTTGCGCAGGGAATCGTTATGTATGGCGCGCGCCAAAATTTCTTTACCGGTGCCGGTTTCACCCAAAACAAGAATGGGAACATCACGATCAATCACCTTGCGAATCTTGTTTATGTTTTCGCGCATTTGCTCATGGCCCGTATCCAGTTGGTCCAAATGAGCCCAGGGGCCATGAGAAGAGACGAGCTTGGCAGCAGCGGAGGGTTGTGGTGCCGGAGGGGATACGCGTGTATCCCCTAACGAGAAGGCGCGGTTGTTGGCGTTAATTTTTCCTTGTGCAAATACCTGTAGCCCATTGTTGAGGTTTAGCATCATCAATTGCGGGCTGGCCATGCGATAGTGATCGTAAAACGCTGAAAGCGGCAAACCAAAAAGTGAACCAAAGCTATGCGCACGCATGCCTGCTAGGGTTACGCCTAACAAGGAAAGAGCTTGGCGATTGGCAGAGCGCACATGTCCGTTGGGATCGAATGAGACAATGCCTTCCATCATGGTATTAATAAATTCAGGTCGGCAATGAAAGTACAAGGCAAAGGCATGTTCCCGTGCCGTGGAGCGAAAAATTTGGTTTTCAATCATCTCTGCCGACAGCCGTACCAAGGCCATGGTATGTCCATGGAAGTTGCGCTGATCACCAGTGACGTCCAAAACGCCCATGACTTTACCGTCAGGATCGAGGATAGGGGAGGCGGAGCAGGTTAGAAATTTATTGGCCAGTAAGAAGTGTTCGTCACCGTGAACCCGGGTGGGCCGTTCTTCCGCAATTGCCGTACCGATGGCGTTAGTCCCTTTGCTTTGTTCAGACCATTGCACACCGGGCGCCAAGGCCACTTGCGCTGCCTTCTCACTGACATCTTGATCGCCAATGGAATACACAATCACACCCGTGCAATCAGTGAGCAATACCATGCTATGCGTATTAATGATTTGTTCGTAGAGGGTGGTCATGATGGGCAGAGCATGAAGATGTAACACCCGGTTTTGATCCACCAGGTCTTGCATCTCGCCGCGGTTGATGCGATCAAATTCAGGAGCATAACGTTCTGATAATCCGTAAGACTCAGAACGCAAATGCGATTGCCGAATAACGTCTTCTCGTGACAATTGATCCATAATGCCTCCCGGTTGGGGCAGGCCCTAAAAGAGCATACCTCCGACGCGTCTGTTGTATTTCAACGCTTTTTTGTATGTGAATGATCGTACGCGCAACTGTCACAACTGTCACGCCTTTGTTGGATTACGGAACAGCTGCTGATGGTGATATTTATAACCAATTGTATATTATAAATATCTTTATGGCACAGGACTTGCATAAACACCTCTGTATGATAAAAATAATGAAGAGGAGTCTTTTCATGCGTTCTATTCGTTCTGTTTTGTTTTTACTAGTTCTAATCTTATGGGGGCCAGTGACCTCATTGGAAGCGTTGGCCCATGGTGACGTAACCCCGCAAAGCGTGGATACCACGGGACTTCCGTCTTTGGGAACAGAGACCCTATCCAGCAACCCTTATAGCGGCAATGCCCTTGCGCTGGAAATCGGCACCTCTGCCTTTAACCAAAATTGTGCGCGTTGCCATGGCTTGGAAGCCATATCAGGAGGCATTGCCCCTGATCTGCGCAAGCTTGATATGGACTGCATGAGTTTGATCGATGTTGCCAAAAAACAAGGTTGCTTTGATGATCATAACCAGTATTTCATGGTTTCCGTACTGCACGGAAAGGTGCGTAACGGCAATGTGTATATGCCACCATTTCAAGGATTCTTTAGCCAAGAGGCCATCTGGGCCATCAAGACCTACCTTGAATCACGCCGGGTTACAGAATGATCGGCTCTGTTGGTGTGCGGCTATTATCGGGTATCCATTTTTTTCTTAAATGTGTTTGTGGTGTGTTGTTGGGTGTCACGCTGGCCCATGCAGACTTAGAAGACATTCGAAAAACGGGAACTTTAAAGGTAGCGGTTTATAACGACTTTTGGCCCTGGTCATTAAAAAGTGCCGGGCTGGATGCGGATATCGGCGAAGCCTTAGCCAAGCGTTTGGGGCTTAAAGTGGAGTTTCTTCCCTTTGATGCCAAAGACGACATGGAAGAAGATTTACGCAATATGGTGTGGAAGGGTTATTACTTAGGTTACGGTCCAGCCGATGTCATGATGCATGTGCCCGTTGAGCAAGGACTGATTAATAAAGTGTCGCAAGTGAAAATCTTCGCGCCGTATTTTCATGAACGCATTATGTTTGGTTACAACAGTGAAAAGTTTCCAGATTTTACCAGCCCTGATTCATTGGCCGATGCACGTATGGGTGTGGAAAAAATATCACTTAGCGCCATGGTGCTGCTTTCAGTGGAAGGCGGTAAGTATGTTAATCAAACGCGCATATATGATTCGCCCCAAGACCTCATGAAGGCTTTACGCAATAGTGAAGTCGCCATGGTGATGGCCACGCAATCGCAAATTGAAGCGGGCACCTCAGGCGATGCGCGCTTCCGTTTGCATGAAGCCCTTTATCCGCAAATTCCGGGTAAGGGTTGGTCCATTGGGCTGGCTGTTAAAACAGAAAATGTAGAGCTTGCGCGCGGCTTGCAAGCGGCTATGAATGACCTGGTATCCTCGGGCGAGCTTGGCGCCATTTGTCAAAAGCGGGACGTTAGGCTCGTCTCACCCTAGGCCTGTTGTGCCTACCCCGCATCCTTACCGGATGCGGGGATTTTTTTTTGGGGCACGGCGGGGCGTGTCAGACCCCGAATGGGGTCTGACCCCGATTTCACCCCCGATTTCGGTTAAACTATGCTGCGTCGTACAAAATACCTGTTATTTTTGGAGAGTTGGCATGACCCAAGTCATAGATCGCCGGGATTTCTTGAAAGTAGTTGCCCTGGCAGGAGGTGGTTTTGCATTAGGCTTCTTTGAGAGCGGCGCTCTGGCGGCTGAAATGGGCTTATTTGCCCCCAATCCTTGGGTGCGCCTGGAGTCTTCTGGCCTGATTACCATCTTGGTGGATAAGTCGGAAATGGGCCAAGGGGTCATGACCGCGCTGCCTATGTTGCTGGCAGAAGAGTTGGATGCAGATTGGTCTAGCATTCGAGTGGAATTTGCCCCTGCTGCTCCTGAATATGCCCACCCTTGGTTTCATACTCAAGCCACCGGGGGGTCTACCTCGGTACGCGCCATGTGGCTGCCCTTGCGTCAAGCCGGTGCCACCGCTCGACAAATGTTGCGTCAAGCCGCTGCCAATGCTTGGGGGGTGTCTATTAACGATGTAAATACCCATCAAGGTGTGTTAAGCGCTGGCGTGCATCGCGCGCGTTATGGTGATATGGCCAATGCAGCGGCTCAATTGCCCGTGCCCAAAGATGTCCCCTTAAAAGACCCCAAAGACTTTCAGATTATTGGTAAGACGCACCCACGAGTGGACAGCCTAGATAAAGCAATAGGTAAGGCTCAGTATGGTTTGGATATGCGCATGCCGGGAATGCTGACTGCGGTGGTGGTTCGTGCGCCGGTGGTGGGCGCCAAACGCGTTAAATTTAATGCAGCCGCCGCTCTCAAAATAAAAGGAGTGCGCTTTGTAGTTCCCGTGGATAGCCCCACCAGCATGGGTGTTGCGGTATTGGCTGATAACACATGGCAGGCCATGAAAGGTTGCGACCTGCTAGAGGTTGAGTGGGATAATGGGACCAATGCATCCTTGTCCACTCCTGCGTTAAAAGAAAAAATGACAGCGTTGTCTTTAAGTGGCGCTGGGGCTATTACTGCTCGTCAAAAATCAGACCCCACCAGTCCCGCCATTGTACGTACGGTGCGTTCCACCTACGATGTTCCTTATTTGGCACATGCACCCATGGAACCCATGAATTGTACCGCCTGGGTACAAGAGGATGCGGTGGAATTGTGGGTAGGCACGCAAGCGCAAGGCCCCCATCAGATGATTGCGTCAAAAATTACCGGCGTCCCCATAGAAAAAGTAAAAGTTCATACGCAATTTTTAGGCGGCGGTTTTGGTCGGCGTTTTGCCCCTGACTTTGTGGTTGAGGCGGTTACGCTCTCAAAAGCAGTGAAGTTGCCAGTTAAAGTGATGTATACCCGCACCGATGATTTGCGTGCCTATTATTACCGTCCCATGGCCGTGTGTTCGTTGGAAGCAGGTCTTGATGCGAGCGGCAATGTGGTGTCCTGGAAGGCCTGCACAGTGGCGGATTCTATTGCAGAAGGAACTGGGTTTGAGCCTGCTTTAATCAAGGAGGGAGTAGACAATACTTCAGTAGAGGGGCTCTCCGATATTCCCTATGCCATTCCTAATTTTAAAGTGGATTGGGTAAAATTTCAGCCTGGTGTACGGGTTTGGTTTTGGCGCTCCGTGGGCCACACACAAAACTCATTCTTTTCTGAAAGCTTCATTGATGAACTGGCCGCAGCAGCCGGTCGCGATCCTTTTGAATATCGTCGTGCCATGCTGGGTAAGGCACCCCGGCACCGTGCGGTATTGGAGTTGGCTGCAGAGAAGGCGGGTTGGGGAAAACCATTACCACAAGGCATGGCACGCGGCATTGCGTTGGTAGAATCTTTTGGCAGTATTGTGGCTGAAGTGGCAGAAGTGTCCTTGCAAGACGGGCAGCCCAAAGTACATCGGGTGGTGATCGCTGCAGATGTGGGCACAGTAGTCAATCCCGACACGGTGGCCGCTCAACTAGAAGGGGCTATGTTATATGGGCTATCTGCGGCATTGCGTGGTCAGATCACCTTTAAAGAGGGCGTGGTTCAACAAAGCAATTTTCATGATTACCCCATGGTGGCTTTAAGTGAAACGCCAAAAGTGGAGGTCTACACCATTGCCTCCCATGAAGGCCCTGGCGGTGTAGGCGAGCCCGGCACCCCGCCCATTGCGCCAGCGCTGTGCAACGCACTCTTTGCTCTCACCGGTCAGCGGGTTACGCGTTTGCCATTATCCGAAGCCCATTTTACTAAGGTTTAAAGGGCATGAGAAAATCAATACTTGATTTACAAGCCATGCACGCGCGCGGCGAAAAAATCGCCATGCTGACTTGCTATGATTCAAGCTTTGCCCAAGTATTAGAAAAATCAGGTGTGGACGCTCTGTTAGTGGGGGATTCTTTGGGCATGGTGGTGCAGGGCCATGACTCACCATTGCCGGTCACATTAAACGATGTGGTGTATCACACCCAATGTGTGGTGCGTGGCGCGAAACAGGCTTTCATTTTAGCGGACATGCCTTTTGGCACATCTCAAGTATCTCCTCAAGAAACCTTTTATCACGCGGCCGAATTGATGCGCGCCGGTGCGCAGATGGTAAAGATTGAAGGCGGTAAAGAAATGGTGCCCACAGTGGAGTTTTTGATCAGCCGTGGCATTCCTGTGTGCGCCCACATTGGCCTTACGCCACAATCAGTTCACCAAGTGGGTGGGTTTAAAGTGCAGGGGCGCGACGCGGCTTCCGCCGAGCGCATCATTGAAGCTGCCAAAGCTTTAGAAAATGCCGGGGCCAGCTTACTGCTCATTGAGGCCGTACCCGAACCGTTAGCAGAGCGCTTATGCGCTGCTGTTAAAATTCCCACCATCGGGATTGGGGCCAGTGCGCGTTGCAGCGGTCAAGTATTGGTGATTTACGACATGCTGGGCTTAGGTGCCTATATTCCACCACGTTTCTCCCGTGCCTTTATCCGTGAAACAGGTTCCATTGAGGCTGCTGTGGCGCTGTATGTCAGCGAAGTGAAAGCAGGACGCTTTCCAGCCGCTGAACATTGCTATCACTAATGGTTTTTTTTAAGAGGTCGATATTGAAGTTGAATCAATCTATCTCTGCCATGGTTTGGCCGGTGGCAATCTTTGCCATCATGAGTGGCTCCCTACAGGCCGAAACCACGGATGCGCTGCTGCAGCTTTCCTTGCGTCAGGCCAAAGCGTTGGCTGTGCAAGAACAGGTGCAACTAAAGGGCGCGCAAGAGCAAACCATTGAGATGCGTGCGCATTCCGATGAAACGGTGGCGGGTTATCGCCCATCCCTAGAATTTAAGGCTTCTCAAGTACGTCAAACAGAAAACTTGAAAGCCATGGGATTTGATTTTGTAGGCTTCCCCACCATGGTTGGCCCCTTTAATACTTTTGACGCCCGCGTGCGCCTCACGCAACGGGTGTTTGACCTGTCCTTGCTGCGCAACATTGATGCCGCAGGACATGCCGTGAATGCGGCGCAATTGCACACTCAAGCTATTGCTCAACAAGTAGCCGGTGCTGCGGCATTCGCCTATGTGGAAGCGCAGCGCAGTGCGCAAGCGGTGTTAGCTGCCAATGCCAATCTTGAGCTGTCCGCTAGTCTATTGCGTTTGGCGCAAGATCAACATAAAGCGGGATTGGGCACGGGCGTTGATGTGGTGCGTGCAGAAAACGTCCATTCGCGCAATACGCTGGCACAACGACAAGCCATCAGCGCTGCACGAGAAGCCGATACCCGCTTGCGCCGCGCCCTAGGCATTGCCATGGGTACACCGTTGGCGTTGACCGATCCGTTGCAAGCCAAAGAGGCGCCCATGCCGCATTTGCCTTTGGCCCTAGAAGCAGCGTTACAGCATCGTCCTGAATTAGAGGCTTTGCAGCAAGTGATTGCCCAACGCAGCAGTGAGCGCGGTGCAGCAGCAGTAGCCAATCTGCCCACCGTAAGCCTAGCGGGCGACGTGGGCCCTAGTGGCGTAACCCCTGCCCATAATGATTACCGCACCTATAGTTTTGGTATGCAATTATCCATTCCCTTGTTAGAGGGTGGGGCCATTAACGCCCGCCAAGACGTGGCCGCTAGCCGGTTGCGCCAAGCGGAATTAGAATTGCAAGATACCAATCAACAGGTTGAGGAAGATGTTCGTCTGGCATTAATATCGCTCGAGACCAGCGTAGATCAAGTGAAGACAGCGGCCACCAGTCTGACCTTGGCCGAGCGTTTACTGGACCAAGCGCGCGACCGTTTTAAAACCGGTGTGGGTGATAACTTGGAGGTGGTGGATGCTCAAGCTATGTTGGCCATGGCGCGTAGCACCCGTATTGATGCTCTCGCTTCTTATCAAATGGCGCTGATCAATTATCAATTATCCATTGGCGAAATGGACTATGCGGCCCCTTAAACGTTTTGGAGTTCTTGTATGACGGATGCTTCTAACACCACCCACGCGGCCAGCGCCCCCTCAAACCGTGCGGAGCGTATTCGTAAAGCGGCCCTAATTCTGGCCGCTGTAGCCGTGTTGTTGTTTGCGGGTTTATGGTTTGTAAACCGTAATCTTGAAAATACGGATGATGCGTTTATAGAATCGAATGTGGTGCTGATCAGCCCACGTGTGGGCGGTTTCGTCACCCATGTGGCTGTAGTAGACAACCAATGGGTTAAAGCAGGCGACCTGTTGGCTGAAATTGATCCACGCGACTATGACATTAAAGTAAAAGAGGCGGAAGCCAATTTGGCGGCCAGCCAAGCGCGCCATGGCGCAACCCGTCAGGACCTGGCTGTCACTACCACGGTCAGTCGTGCAACCATTGGACAAGCCAGTAACGCACTTGATTCTGCACGCGCTCTAGAAGAACAATCGCAGGCACTATCCAATGCCGCCGAGGCTCAGGCTCAATTGACCGCTGCCGATGTGGCACGTTACCAAGCGCTGTTTGATAAAGATGAAATTTCTCATCAGCGTTTGGATCAAGCCATTGCAGCGCAACGGGCGGCGGCGGCACAATGGGATGCCGCGAAGCGCGCTATTGTTTCGGCTGGCGCGCAAGTAAAGCAAGCTCAAGCCAAATTGGATGAAGCCCGTTCAGGGCCTCGTCAGGTGGCACTAAAAGAAGCGCAAGCCGCAGGAGGGCTGGCATCGGTGGCACAGGCGCGCGCAGCTCTTGAGCAGGCCCAGTTGGATTTGTTCCACACTCGTTTGGTTGCCCCTGTGGAAGGGCGCGTCACACGAAAAGCACTGGACTTAGGTCAATTGGTGCAATCAGGTCCCGCTGTGATGGCTATTGTATACGGGGACCCGTGGGTGTTGGCCAACTTTAAAGAAACCCAATTACGGCGCATGCATGTGGGGCAGTCGGTGGACATTACTGTGGATGCTTTTCCAAACCACCCCTTCAAGGGTCACGTGGACAGCATTCAATCGGGCACGGGATCACGTTTCAGTTTATTGCCTGCAGAAAACGCCACGGGTAATTATGTAAAGGTGGTACAGCGCGTCCCGGTTAAGATTGTCTTTGATGAAAAACCAGAAACCATACGCGCTTTGGTGCCAGGCATGTCGGTAGAGCCAAAAGTGAATCTTTCCATCGCGCCTAAATAAAATACCCGTGACTACATTAGCGCATGGCGTAGACCGCAATAATTTAACCATTAACCCTTGGTTGATTGCGGTAACGGTGGCCCTTACCACCTTTATGGAAGTGTTAGACATTTCCATTGCCAACGTATCGCTGCGTCACATTGCAGGGGATTTAGCGGCGGGCCAAGATGAATCCACATGGGTACTGACCTCTTACATGGTGGCCAATGCCATTGTGTTGCCCATGAGCGGATGGCTCTCTAATTTAATGGGGCGCCGCCGCTTTTATATGCTGTGCGTGGCACTCTTTACGATTAGCTCACTGCTTTGCGGTTTGGCGCCCAGCCTACCCATACTAATCTTATTTAGAATTATGCAAGGGATTGGCGGAGGAGGGTTACAGCCTTGTTCACAAGCCATCCTCACCGACACATTTCCGCCTGCAAAACGCGGCATGGCCTTTGCTGTTTATGGAATCACCACGGTATTGGCTCCTGCCATCGGGCCCACGGTGGGTGGTTGGATTACCGACACCTTCACTTGGCGTTGGATATTTTTGATCAATGTACCGGTAGGCATTATTTCTCTCTATCTCACCTCGCGTTGGGTGTTTGACCCACCTCATTTTGTTAAGCAACGATTGGATATGATTAGCCGGGGTTTTAAAATTGACAGCATCGGTTTCGCCTTATTGGCATTGGGTTTTGGCGGTATGCAAATCGTACTGGATAAAGGGCAGCAGGAAGATTGGTTTGCATCCAATTTCATTATTGCCATGACAACCATATCAGTCGCAGCCTTAGTGATTTTGCCATGGTGGGAAATGCGTCAACGCGATCCCATGATGGATGTTCGATTACTGTTGCAACGAAATTTTCTAATCAGCAACGCTCTTATCTTTATGTTGGGCTTTGTTTTGTTTGGCAGTACGGTATTGCTGCCTATGTTTGTGCAAACCATGATGGGTTATTCGGCCACTGATGCGGGCATGCTGCTTTCCCCAGGCGGCTTGGCTGTTTTGTGCTTTATGCCTTTTATTGGCTTGATGATCAATAAGGTAGATGTGCGGCACATGATTGTGTTTGGCATACTCAGCAATGCTTTAGCATTATTCCTCATGTCGCAATTGACTATGCAGGCTGATTTCTGGTCCATGGCGACGTTGCGTATCTTACAAGGCATTGGTTTGGGTTTTTTGTTTATCCCCATCAACACTACAGCCTTTGCCGATATGGCCCCCAACAAAAGCAGCAACGCCTCAGCCATTATTAATTTGTCGCGCAATTTAGGGGGTAGCTTTGGCATTTCTTTGGTGCAAACCTGGCTTACGCAGGGTGCCCAGCGTCATCAAGTGGATTTGGCCGCTCATGTGGATACCACATCAGTGCAAGCTCGCACGATGCTGGACAGCCTTACCGCGGCCATTCACCAGCAAGGAGCCCCTGTGATTGATGCCGCCCGCCAAGCGCAGGCCACTGTGTATGCCTTTGTTCGGCAGCAGGCTATGCTGCTGTCTTTTCTGGATAACTTCCGCTTCTTATGCTTTATGTTTCTCGCCTTCATCCCGCTGGTGTATTTAATGAAGCGCAGCGCAAAACATGCCTAAGGGCTTAGTACGGTATACGGTATTAGCGGTCTTACCTCTTGGTTTTAAGCTTTGGAGTAAATACTCTATTTTAGGGTGATTTTGATAGTTTCTAGGCAATTTACCCCCCCCGGTCGTTATAATGGGTATATATAAATTAGGGGCGATTCAGTTTTGTTCTCTTTGATGTTTGGTCGAATTAGCTTATGAAATTACATAAATGACTGATTTTATTGAAGAAAATATCTCAATATTAGCTTCTGGGGCAGGTCCTTTGGTTGCTATCCTCATGGGGACCATGAATGGAGCACGGTTTTTGCCGGAGCAATTGGACTCATTAGAGCTTCAGACCCATCAAAATTGGGTCCTCATTGCCAGTGATGACGG
>CAIVUX010000010.1 GCA_903909215.1 uncultured Ferrovum sp. | reverse complement strand
GCTATTGCCATTAGCCTACAGTGGAAGCGCCCACGCGCGCATGTGGTTGCGGTGGACAACTCTCCTGATGCCCTCAATGTGGCGCAGGACAACGCAGAGCGCCTACTGGAAGGACGCCCGGGGGGGGGCGGCAATCTCCCTAAGTTTTATCAGGGGCATTGGTTTGAGCCCTTGGGGAATCAACGCGTTCACTTGATGCTATCCAACCCCCCTTATGTGGCCGCTAATGATCCCCACCTAGAATTGGGCGATGTCCGCTTCGAACCCCCCGGTGCCTTAATTGGTGGGGCTGATGGGCTAGATGCCCTGCGCGCCATTATTTCTGCGGCGCCTCGCCATCTGCTGGCGGGCGGCACATTGCTGGTGGAACATGGCTTTGATCAAGCGCAAGCCTGCCAAACCCTATTTGCTGAAGCAGGTTTTGAACAGATCACCACTCGAGCGGACTTGGCGGGCCAGCCGCGGGTCACTGGTGGGCGCCTAGTTCTCACGCGCCTCAATTAGGGCTAGAATGGTTTTTTTCAGTGCGCCGCATGATGAATACTGAGCCTCTACCCGGCAGTCGACAGTTTATTGATGGCCATGAGCGCGTCTATTACGACGGCTACTGGATTAGGTATTATGCCCCTCCCGCCGACAGCCTGCGCGCCAAGCGCCATCTCATCCACGCCCTCACCCGCCGTCTGTTCAATCACGTGGAGCATGGCATCAATATTCCCGGCGCCCGGCTCCCTGAGGCGCGCCAAGCGTACAACGATGAGCAAGACCCCGCACTCAAACGCGTGAAGGGTGCCATGCTGGCCGGCTCCTTATTTAATCGCGCCACAGACATCATCACCAAACTGGTTGAAATGCAGGGCTTGGGCGTAGAAATTACTCCGGACAATGCGCTGCTGCGCGAATGTGGTCACAGTTTGCAAGAAGCGCTTTCTTTGGGACGATTGGTACTGCACCGTAGTGGCGAAGAGGGGATTGATGAATTGTGGGGCGAACCCTTACATGCATTCTCCATTCCCGTAGAAACCTTTTATGAAAGTCGCTACATCAAAACCGCCTCTACATTGCGCGACATTGATCGCCTGGGCGCGTCCATCATTCAAAACTTCAAAGACGATCCTGATTTTAACGGCCTGGCCCCACTGGTCCAAGCCCTCACCTTAACCGCCCACCAAAAGGTGGAGATTTTGCAAACCGACGATATTATTTTTGAAGTGTGGCCCGCCTTTGTGGTGGCCAGCGAAAACCTGCTGAAGTTCCGTCCAGTGATTAAAAGCGGTGGCAGCTTGGAATACGATCGCTTGCAAGAAGAAGGCTTGCAACACATCTCTCAGGGGCAGCGCATCATCAGTGAAATTGTGCGCGCCCGCACGCCCATGCCCAAAACCACGCGGGAATATATTGAGCGTTTGGAAGCGTATCGTCAGAAGGTGGTGCTAGAGGCTGCGCGTTAAAAAAGGGGTCAGGCCCCTTTTTTGGGCCCTTTTTTACAACTAGGCCAGCAACGTTTTCAGTTCACCGTTTTTGTACATCTCGGTCATGATGTCCGAGCCGCCAACAAATTCACCCTTGATATACAGTTGAGGTACGGTAGGCCAGTTGGAATAGTCTTTAATCCCTTGGCGAATTTCTGGGTCTTGTAATATGTCCACCGAGAAGATATCGTTCACGCCGCAGGCTTTTAAAATCTTCACCGCATTGGCCGAAAAGCCGCATTGTGGAAAATCGGGACTTCCCTTCATGTACAGCACTACCGCATGGGTTTTCACTTGTTGATCAATGGTATCGTGGGCAGACATGGCTAAACCTCAATTAATGGAACGGGTATTGTGCTTCGACAGGTGCCTATTGTGCAAGTTTCATGCTTCCTGCG
>CAIVUX010000009.1 GCA_903909215.1 uncultured Ferrovum sp. | reverse complement strand
GTCTGACCCCTACCCGGGTCTGACCCCTAAGAGCGGATCCTATGAGCGAACCCTGGGGCTTATTGTTGCTGGTCATGGTGATGGGCGTTTATACGGGAGCTCAAAACTTCATGGCGGGTGGCGGTACGTTTATTATTTTTCCCGTTTTGCTGCTATTGGGTCTTGATCCGGTCACGGCCACCATGACCTCGGCCATGGGGTTATTTCCCAACCAAATCAGTTCGGCGCATGTTAGTCGCCCCCTGGCGGTGGGGTTGGGCAAAGTCTCACTTAAGGTATTGGTGATGGTTAGTCTGGCGGGGGGTTGTATGGGCTCGCTGTTGTTGGTGATAACGCCCTCATCCATCTTTTTACGCTTGGTCCCCTGGTTGGTTCTTTTTGCCACAGCTCTTTTTGCTTGGGGCAGTTTGGTTAATGACACTCCGCTTGTGGGTTCTGGCGCAGTCGACACTGGGCCCAGTCGATTTGCGCAATATCGCTTACTGTTTGCGCAATGCTTGATTGCCATTTACGGCGGTTATTTTGCCGCAGGTATTGGTTTTTTAATGTTGGCCGCTTTAAGCATGAGCGGACAGCCTCCGCGCACCGCTATCGCCACTAAAAACGTCTTGGTGGTGGTGATTACATCCATGTCGTTTTTAATTTTTACGTTCTCAGCGCGGGTGAATTGGCCGGTGGCCATTGCGCTGGCTGTGGGGGCCTTGGGCGGATCGTTCTTGGGGGCTTGGTTATTAAAGCGAATTCCCAATCGCTGGTTAAAAATTTACGTGGTCAGTTTGGGTTCGTTGCTCACAGTGTGGCTATTTTTGCGCTGAGTTAATCCTCGGCAAACAATATAGAGTCCGGCGCCACCAATAAGCGCAAGCGCTGCTGCTGTACTTCCATCAATTCTGCAAAGTCCACCAACATTTTTTGTGGATGCAATCGCACCAACCCCACCCGTGCGCGCAGACTGTCCATAAAACCCGCCAGAGAGAGTTGCCCGCCATTGCCGCTAACATGGTCTACCAAACGGCGATACAGCTTGGGTAAAATCACCGCATGGGTAAGGGCTTGCAAATCATGCAAAACAAAGCCATGGTGAGTGCTGTCGTGCGGCCAAAATCCGCGTGCACGTTGTTGCGCCCGTCGTGCGCAATCTCTTAGCGTGTCAATCATAACCTCACTGTTGTCTTGGTAAAAAGTAGGGTACGCCATGCCTTGTTGCAGTTGATAATAATTGGCACTGCTCTTAATAATCTCGACGCTCAGCTTTAGCTGTGCTGTGCGTGGCAAATGAAATTGCCCACGAAAGGCAAAGCATACGGCGCGTCCAAAACGATCCTGACGGTGCAATGCAATAGCCCCATGGGTGGCCGTGGGGGTGCAATGGATGACGCGCTCGTCGCTGCGGCGGTGGACGTGATTAAACCCCAAAAAATTTAACAAAGACTGCGCCGAACGATCAGCCCACAGTGGGCATTGGCGCAACACGCCGATACCGCCACTGGCCAGGTAATGGGTTTCTAGAGCATCAATACCCTCTAAGCGCAACGTAATACCGCCGTCTGTGTGCTGGCGCAAGCCGGGCTCTTCAATCTGCAGCTGTTTTGGGTGATCCGGAATAAAACGCAGAGAGTCGCCGTCGGGCGCGGTGTTGAGTAACGTATAGCGGCCCGCAACCCAGCGCATGGTTAAGCGTACATTTCAGCCGCGTTGAAGGCGATGCCTGCCAGGTCTTTGGGTGAGAGGGTGGGGGTGATGTTTTGCAAGGGCCAATCAATGGCCAGCGTGGCATCGTTCCAGAAAATGCTGCGCTCGTCACCCGCGTGCCAATACTCCGTGGTCTTGTATAAAAATTCTGCGGTCTCTGAAAGCGTTAAAAAGCCATGGGCAAAACCGGGCGGCACCCACAGCATGCGTTTGTTTTCGGCAGACAGAACGCAGGATATGGATTGCCCAAAGGTGGGTGAGCTGCGACGCAGGTCTACTGCTACATCAAACACCTCACCGTGGACTACGCGTACCAGCTTGCCTTGTGGGTGATGCAGTTGATAATGCAGGCCTCGCAGTACACCGCGCACGGAGTTCGAATGATTGTCTTGTACAAAGCGCGCCGTCACGCCGGTGGCCTGTAAAAAGTTGCGCTCGTTGTAGCTTTCAAAAAAGAAGCCGCGTTCATCGCCAAACACGCGTGGCTCAATGATGAATACATCCGGTAGGTCGGTGGTGACAATGTTCATGGCAACTCGCGTAGACATTCTTGTAGGTCGTCTTTCCAGTGGGGTAAAACAATACCCAACTGTTGTGCTATTTTACGGTTATCTAGCCGACTGTTGCTAGGGCGTTGCGCAGGAGTAGGGTATTCGCTGCTGGGAATGGCCGTGAGTGTGGCCGTGCATTCAGGGCGCAGCGCAAACAGGGTGCGGGCAAATTCGTACCAGGTGGTGGCGCCACTGTTGGTAAGATGATAAAGCCCCTGATGTTGCTGCATGTATTGCACACAATTACCCTGCTCAATTCCGTGACGAATCATCGTGACAGTGGCTTGTGCCAATGAATGCGTCCAAGTGGGGGCGCCCCATTGATCGTTCACCACGCGCACGTGATCGCGTTCTTGCCCTAAGCGCAGCATGGTTTTTAGGAAATTACTGCCTTCCAAACCATACACCCAGCTGGTACGCAAAATAACTGCCGGGGTACCCGTGGCCTGCACGGCGCGCTCGCCCAACCATTTGCTCTTGCCATACACGCCCAAAGGATGGGGTTCGTCGGTTTCCACATAGGGGCGGTTTAGCATGCCATCAAACACATAATCTGTAGAAAAGTGAATTAGGGCGCCTCCCAAATGACCCGCCTCTTCGGCCAGAACCCCAGGGGCAATGCCATTGATGGCTTGAGCCAACTGAGGCTCTGATTCAGCCCGATCCACAGCGGTATAGGCTGCTGCATTAATAATCAGCTGCGGACGCCATTGCTGCACGTATTGCCGAATGGCGGGGGCGTCGCTTAAGTCTAATTCGCGACGTCCCACAGCATGCACCGTGCCCAAGCCCGCCAAAAGGGGTTGCAGCGCCAGACCCAGTTGGCCTTGGGCACCCATAAGAAGAATATCCATGGTGCCATTATCCTTGATTGTGGGGTCTGTTGATAAGGGAACGGATAGTTTTGTAGTAGAATTGACGCTTTACGCTTCAGGGGATTGGGCATGTTGCAAGGCAGTCTGGTGGCAATCGTCACCCCCATGCAGGCCGATGGCAGTCTTGATTTTCCGCGCCTTAAGGCACTGATAGACTGGCATGTGGATTCTGGCACCGCAGGCATCGTCATCGTGGGCACCACGGGCGAGTCGCCTACAGTGAATGTGGAGGAGCATGCAGCCTTGATTAAGGCTACTGTGGAATATTGCGCAGGACGCGTACCGGTGATTGCCGGCACGGGCGCCAATTCCACCGCAGAAGCCATCGAGCTTAGTCGGTACGCCCATTCCGTGGGGGCTGATTACAGCCTATCGGTGGTCCCTTATTACAATAAACCCACACAAGAAGGGCTCTATCAGCACTTTAAAGCCGTTGCTGAGGCGGTAGAATTGCCGCTTATTCTCTACAACGTACCCGGGCGCACAGTGGCCGACCTGTCTAACGACACGGCCTTGCGTTTGGCCGCTGTTCCCAACATTGTGGGCATTAAAGATGCTACGGCCGACCTCTACCGTGCTACAGATTTATTTCAGCGTGCGCCAAAAGGCTTTGCCTGTTACACGGGTGATGATGGAACGGCTGCAGCTTTTATGTTGCTGGGTGGAGACGGTGTTATTTCGGTAACCGCTAATGTGGCACCGGAAGCTATGGCCCGCTTATGCCGTGCGGGCCTAGCAGGTGACGTGCCGGGTATCCGCAGCATCAACAACCGTTTGCTGGCGCTGCACCGTGATTTGTTTATCGAGGCCAACCCTATCCCTGTTAAATGGGCGTTGGCTGAAATGGGGCGCGTGGGCCCTGCCTTGCGTTTACCGCTGACTCCCTTGTCGGCCCAGTATCACGAAACTCTTCGCCGCGCACTTCGCGCAGCGGGCATTGCATGAAACTATTGAGGAACGGAATGAGTATTCAGAGCCCTGTAATTCAGAGATTGTTTTTGTCCATAGCGACGGTGGCTTGGCTGGCTGGGTGCACCACTTCCGGCATTTTTGAGTCAAAAAAAGTAGATTATAAATCCCAATCTGCCACCGCAGCAGCGCCCACATTAGATGTGCCACCGGACTTAACCCCCGTGCAAGGGGATGAGCGCTTTACCGTGCCTGATAAGGACAAATTAAAAGGTACTACTTATTCTCAATACAACAAAGATCGTGGCGGCGCCCCCGAAGTGGTGAGTACTGCTGCCGTATTGCCTAAACTCAATGATGAAGTTCATGTGGAGCATGACGGTGCGCAGCGCTGGCTGGTCGTCAAAGAAACGCCCGAGCAAGTTTGGCCTAAGCTAAAAGATTTCTGGACCAAGAATGGTTTTGTCTTAAAGGTGGACGATCCCTCCATTGGTGTTATGGAAACGGACTGGAATGAAAACCGCGCCAACATCCCCGATGACTTTATTCGCAGAAATTTAGGGTCTTTGTTGGGCAGCCTCTATTCCAGCTCGCTGCGCGACAAATACCGCACACGTATTGAGCGTGGCACGATACAAGGCACCACGGAGATTTTTATTAGCCATAAAGGCATGGAGGAAGTGCTGACCCGTGACAGCAGCAGTACCATGTGGCAAACACGCGCCTCCGATCCTGAGCTGGAAGCCGAATTTATTAAACGTTTGGCGCTTAGCTTTGGGGTAGATGCGGGGCACGCTACAACCTTAGCAAGCCCTGCCGACACTAAGATCAAGACCATGGGCGGGGATATAGCCAAACTGAACAAGGAGGCTGACGGCGATAGCACCTTGGTGGTGAGCGAGCCCTTTGACCGCGCCTGGCGTCGCGTGGGTCTGGCTTTAGACCGCATTGGATTTACCGTAGAAGATCGTGATCGTGCTGCTGGTGTGTATTTTGTGCGCTACACCGACCCCAATGGTTTATTGCCAGATCAGAAAGAAGGCTTCTTGTCCAAATTGAAGTTTTGGAAATCGGATGACAAATCGCGCGATACGCAAACCTATCGTATGGTGGTAGCCCCCAATAACAATGGCACTTGCAATGTGGTGGTGCGCGACAAAGCCGAGAAGCCCATCAACCCCGATTCTGCCAAACGTATGCTGGATCTGCTCTTAGAGCAGTTGCGTTAAGAGTTGATTGATTTTGCTTCACTGGGTAGCGGCAGCGAGGGCAACGGCCTCTTGGTGCGCTGTGACGAGACCTATGTATTAATAGATTGCGGCTTCTCTTTGGCCCAAACCGAACGGCGCCTGGCGCGACTGGCTTTAGAACCCAGTCAGCTGAGCGCCGTTTTGGTAACGCACGAACATAGCGACCACTTAGGCGGCGTGGCACGCTTGGCAAAACGCTACCAACTCCCCGTATACGCCAGTTTCGGCACCTTAAGTTTTTTGCGCGATGAGATTAATCCATCGCAGCAACATATCATTAAATCGGACGATCCTTTTCAGTTGGGCGACATTCATATCGAACCTTTTGCAGTGCCTCATGATGCGCGCGAACCATTGCAGTTTGTGTTGGGTGATGGCACGTTGCGCTTGGGCGTGTTGACCGATGTGGGGGCAACCACCCCGCATATTGAAAGTATGCTGTCCACTTGCGACGCATTGTTTTTGGAAACCAATCATGATCGCGCCATGCTGATGGCGGGCCCCTATCCACAACACCTGAAAACCCGTGTGGGGGGTGCGTTCGGGCATTTAAGTAATGATGAATCTGCGTACCTCTTGTCGCGCCTGAATCATTCTCGTTTGCAGCATGTGGTGGCGGCGCATTTAAGCAGCAAAAACAACACGCCGTTACTGGCGCAAATGGCCTTGGCTGCAGTGCTGAAGTGGGATGCCATTGAGGTGGCCGTAGCCGACCAAGAGTTGGGATTGGATTGGCGCAAAGTGGCTTAGGGGTCAGACCCCCTAGGGGTCTGACCCCTAAGCCACCCCTAAGCCAACCCCAAGGCGAAAAAAAACCGACCCGAAGGTCGGTTTTTTATTGCGGCGTTGAAGCCGCGCCGAATTATTTCTTGTCGGCAGGAGCAGGTGCAGCAGGAGCAGGAGCAGCAGGAGCCATTGCAGCAGGAGCAGCAGCGTCGGCCTTAGGAGCATCAGCTTTAGGAGCATCAGCAGGCTTGCTGCAAGCAGCAACGGCAACAGCGAACAGAGCAGCGATCAGAAGATTCAGTTTCATTTGTAGTCCTATCGATAAGAGGGTTAATTAAACATCGGTTTGACCCACCGGTGGATCAAGCGATTTCGTAATACTACATGAAATCGCTGCAACGCAGCAAGTGACCCTTTTGTTAATTCAACCAACCCTCTAGGTACCAAGCGTAGAGAAGATCGGCAGCCGCGGCGAGGTTGCCCCCAGCGCTTAATTGGCTGTTATTGGCCAATTGAATCAAAATACGCCGGGTCTCACCCTTAAAGAGAATTTCTTCTCCGTTAATAAACAATAAGTTACCTCTAAATAGGAGGCGTGAGCGGGGGTTTAAGCGCAGCCCTTTTTCATAAGCTTTGGCCATAAAACGGGCTTTTGTCAGCGGTTTTTCAGGGGGTTCGAAGAAAATATGGTTTTTGGGCTCCGATAGGTTTCGTCCCACACAGGACCGTATATCGGCATCATTCCAGCGCACCGATTGCATAATGTCGCGTATTTTCTTCAATAGCTGATCAGAGAGCTCGGCGGGATGCGATTGCAAAGCAAGATCGGGGTCCGCATAGCGCCCCTTAACCACGAGAGAGTCGCGCAGATAATCCAGAAAATTATCCACCCATTCTTGGTGGGTGGGTGCGCGAAAACCGATGGAGTAGGTAAAGCATTCACTTAAGGCCACGCCATCATGGGCATATTGTGGCGGCAGATACAACAGGTCACCCGCATCCAAATCCCAAGTGGATTGGGGTTTGAAGCGCTTTAAAATTTTAAGATCGCTGTTTGGAATGAGTTCCAGGTCGCGGGTTTTGGCGATGGACCAACGACGTTCGCCAAAGCCTTGCAATAAAAACACATCATACGAGTCAAAGTGAGGGCCCACCCCCCCACCGGGAACCGCATAGCTCACCATTAGGTCATCTAAGCGCGCGTGGGGGGCAAAGTTAAATTGATTGAGTAAGTCGGCACCGTCGGGAACCCAATGATTGAGCTCTTGCACCAACACAGTCCAATCGCGATCTGGAAGGGATTTAAAATCGATGGGGCGAAAAGGGCCGTGGCGCATTTCAAAACGCTTTCCAGTACGTATAACAAGGCGAGATTGAACATCCGCGCGGGTGGCCAGTGTCTTGATTTCAGCAGGCGTTAAAAACCCCAAAAATCCGGGAATGGCTGCGCGCGCGAGGAGCGGTGTTTTATGCCAATGGCGGGTTAAAAAGTTTTGTGGCGTTAATCCGCCCAATAGTGATGTCATGGGACACCCCACAAATTAAAAATAGATTGTAATCTAGTTGTGATACAAGTCGTTGTCGATGGGATAGAATCGCTTCAATGCAAAGGGGATGCGGCGTGCTAAAAGTGGGACAAAAAGCTCCAAGTTTTGAATTGCCAGATGCCGGCATGGAAATGGTCAGCCTGGCCAAGCTAAAAGGCACCAAGGTAGTGCTGTTTTTTTACTCGCGCGACAGCATGCCTCAATGCGCGCAGGAAGCCATTGACTTTAGCGACCGAGAAGAAGAATTTTTTAGTCACGGTGCTATTGTGATGGGTGTATCGCAAGACGATATTATGTGTCACGCTGATTTTTGTGAGGCCCATGGATTAAACGCGCGCCTCTTGTCGGATGTGGAAGGAGATGTGTGCCGCCGCTATGATGTCTTGCAAGTTAAGGACATGGGGAGTTATAAACGGACCTGTGTAGATCGAGTGACTTATGTTATTGATCGACACGGGGTGGTGCGGTACGTGGTGCCGGCAATTAACAGTCGGGGCCATGCAGCCGAAGTGTTGAAACTGGTGAAGGAGATTGATTGAACATGCGTATCGGAAAAGACTCAGTAGTGACATTAAGCTACACATTAAGCGATGTAGACGGCAAGTTGCTGGAATCCAGCGACCCCGCCATCAGCTATTTACACGGCGGGTATGACGGCGTTTTTCCCTTGGTGGAAGAAGCACTAGAAGGGCAGGAAGAGGGGTATACCTGCTCTGTCACCATGGCCCCCGACGATGCCTTTGGTGAATTTGATGAAACTTTGTTGCGCGTTGAGCCCCGTAACTTGTTTCCAGAAAACATCAAATTAGGCATGCAGTTTGAAGGGCAGGCCGAAGGAGATGACGAGGACGAATCCATCCTCTACACCATCACTGATATTGCCGATGACAAAGTGGTGGTGGATGGAAACCATCCTTTGGTGGGCAAAACACTGACTTTTTCTTGCGCTGTTTTGGGCGTGCGTGCCGCCACACGGGAAGAGCTGACCCACGGTCATGTGCATGGCGAGCACGGACATCATCATTAAGAAGACGCTGGGGCGAATGGGTCGCGTGAATGAGTCGCGACCCACAAGGCGGCAAGCGGGTTAGAGGGCCACAAACGGCGTGGCGCCACTGTATCCGCTGACGCTTTGCCCGCTAATGCTGGTATAGACTGTTCGCCCCAAATAGAACGGCAATCCCCAGTCAAATGAACCGATAAAATTCCCTCCTGCCACGCCTGGCCCAGCCAAATTATTAAACACAGTGTTGCTCGTGGCGAATAATGTATTGGCATTTTTAATAGCGAAAGTGATACTGCCGCTTCCACTAATGGAACAATGCTTACTGTCTGCAGAAAATTGACTGATCGGGTTTTGGGCTTGGGGGGCGGCGGAGCCAACGGGATTGATTGGAACCGTGGCCGGCGTGCAGCTGCCAGAGCTGCTGCAACCGTAGTGGGGGCAGCAGTATTTGTGGTTGTGGCAGAGCCCCACCTCCACCTCCGCCACAGCTAATCAGCGTGGCCTACAAGAATAGAGCGGCGGCGTAAGGCCCAATGCGTCGCATGTTACTGGTGATCCGCTGGCGTTAAGCCCGTGGGCAATAAGGTGCTGAGATAGGCGCATGATATCAGTGTCTTATTACCAAACCTATGGCGCTTTGTAACGCCTCATATCACTCGACTGGCAGGGGTGTAATAGCGTAAAATAAAGGGTTCTCTTGGTACTTTGAGGTATTCCCATGGCAGCACAACCCATTTCCATCGGTCACTTTATTCACGGACGCCTACAGGCCGGTACCAGCGGCCGCGCTTCTGATGTGTATAACCCTGCTACTGGGCAAGTGAGCGCTCGTGTGGATTTGGCCTCACGGGCCGAAGTGGATGCCGCTGTAGCCGCCGCGCGCGCTGCTTTTCCCGCTTGGGCCGGCACCTCCCCGCTGCGCCGTGCGCGTGTGATGTTTAAATTTAAAGAACTGATCGAAAAAAATCACGATCACCTAGCCGCCTTAATTACCGCCCAGCATGGCAAGGTATTTACCGATGCCAAGGGTGAGGTGACGCGTGGGTTGGAAGTGGTGGAATATGCTTGCGGTATCCCAGAACTGCTCAAGGGTGAATACACCGAACAAATTGCCACCGGGGTTGATGGTTGGACTGTGCGCCAACCCCTGGGCGTATGCGCAGGCATTACGCCGTTTAATTTTCCCGTAATGGTGCCTTTGTGGATGTTGCCCATGGCCATTGCTTGCGGCAATACCTTTATCCTTAAACCCTCCGAGCGCGACCCATCGGCCAGTTTGTTTATGGCGGAGTTACTGAAACAAGCCGGTTTGCCTGATGGGGTATTTAGCGTCATCAATGGCGACAAAGAGGCGGTGGATGCCCTTTTGCATCACCCTCAAGTAGACGCCATAAGTTTTGTGGGTTCCACACCCATTGCTGAATATATTTACAGCACCGGTTGCGCCAAAGGTAAGCGCGTACAGGCTTTAGGCGGTGCCAAAAACCACATGGTGGTCATGCCCGATGCCGATTTAGAGCAAACCGTGGACGCCCTCATGGGCGCGGCCTATGGTTCAGCGGGCGAACGCTGTATGGCCATTTCTGTGGCGGTGGCAGTGGGCGAAGCAGCTGATCCTTTGGTGGCTGCGTTGGTGCCGCGCGTAAAGGCTTTAAAAGTGACGCAGGGGATGGACCTTTCTGCCGAAATGGGTCCCGTAGTGACTGCGGTTCATAAAGAAAAAGTGATTGGCTACATTAACGCCGGAGTTACCGAGGGCGCCACGCTGCGCGTGGATGGACGCGGCTTTACTGTGCCCGGACATGAGCAAGGCTTCTTCTTGGGCGGCACGTTGTTCGATAACGTCACCCCCAATATGAGCATCTATCGCGAGGAAATATTTGGTCCCGTGTTATGCGTGGTGCGGGTGCCTGATTTTGCCAGCGCCCTGCAATTGGTGAACAGTCATGAGTACGGCAATGGCACGGCCATTTTTACCCGTGATGGCGGCACTGCACGGGAATATGCCACGCGCGTACAGGTGGGTATGGTGGGCGTGAATGTGCCCATTCCGGTACCCATGGCTTTCCACAGTTTTGGGGGTTGGAAGCGCAGTTTGTTTGGCGATCACCACGCCCATGGCCCTGAGGGGGTGCGTTTTTATACCCGCCAAAAAGCCATCACCCAGCGTTGGCCCGCCAGCATTGAAGCGGGCGCGCAATTTGCCATGCCCACTCTTAAATAAGGATAGACGGCATGCATCCCCATATGAACATCGCCATTAAGGCTGCACGACGCGCAGGGGCCATTATTAATCGGGCCACGCAAGATTTGGGGCGCCTTACGGTCACCAAAAAAGGCCCGGCAGATTTTGTTTCGGAAGTGGACCGTTCCGCAGAAGAAGCCATCATTAGCGTATTGCGCGAAGCCTATCCTGATCATTCATTCTTGGGGGAAGAGGGTGGCGCCATTGGGGAATCGGAATTCCAATGGATTATTGATCCTCTAGACGGCACTACCAATTTTTTGCATGGGTTTCCCATGTATTGCACGTCCATTGGTTTGGCGCATAAGGGTGTCATTACCCAAGGGGTGATCTACGACCCCATTCGCAATGATTTGTTTACCGCCACGCGCGGCAGCGGCGCGTACCTTAACGATCGCCGTCTGCGTGTAAGTTCATTACTCAAAATGGAAGACGCGTTAATTGGTTCGGGTTTTCCCTACAGCAGCATGGCGCATCAAGAACGCTATATGCGCATGCTGGCCGAAGTGATGCGCAAAAGTGCTGGCATTCGCCGCCCTGGTTCTGCGGCATTGGATTTGGCTTACGTGGCCGCTGGTCGCTACGACGGTTTCTGGGAATTGGGATTAAAGCCTTGGGACATGGCCGCAGGTACTTTGCTGATTCAAGAGGCGGGTGGGTTGGTGTCTGATCTTGAGGGCAATAATCAATTTCTTGAAACGGGTTCTGTAGTGGCGGGCAATCCGAAAATTTTTGCACAGCTGCTGTCCATGGTTTCGCGCGCTTAAAGGGCGCGGTCACGGCTGTGTTAAATCGTATTCGCATTGTGTTGTGCACCACCACCCACCCGGGCAACATTGGGGCTGCGGCGCGTGCCATCAAAACCATGGGGCTGTCGCGTTTGGTGTTGGTGACGCCCCGCTTGTTTCCCGATCATCAAGCCACGGCTATGGCCTCCGGCGCCGATGATGTATTGGCCAGTGCCGTGGTATGCGCGTCATTGGCAGAGGCCCTTGAGGGGACTGTTCTGGCGGTGGGGGTGACGGCACGCCGTCGCGACCTGTCGCATCGTATGGTATCGGTGCGCGACATGGCCCTAGAAGCCGTGCATGAGTTGAGCCAGGGTGACGTGGCTTTGGTATTTGGTACCGAAATGGCTGGGCTTTCTAATGCGGAATTGGATGCCTGTCAGCTGCTGGCCAATATTCCAGCAGAACCCGATTTTAGTTCGCTGAACTTGGCGGCTTCGGTGCAGGTAGTGGCCTACGAATTGCGCCAAGCGTTTTTGCAAGACAAGGGGGAGGTGGCGCGAGAATTTCCGCCCGCCACTCACGAAGAGTTGGAACATTTTTATCAGCATCTGGAGCGCGTGTTGCGGGTGATTAAGTATCTCGATCCCGAGAATCCCAGGCGCTTAATGATTCGCCTGCGGCGATTGTTTTCTCGCTCACGCTTGGAGCGTGATGAGGTGAGTATTTTGCGCGGTATATTAAAAGCCCTGCACCCCGCGGATGAGGGTTCATCACGTCCGCTTTGACATATGGACTGCAGCGTTTGATACTAAAAGATTGTGAAGGAGCATTTAAGAATGTTTCAACGAATACGCGAACAGATTGATATTGTCTTCGATCGCGACCCGGCTGTACGCAGTCGCTGGGAAGTCATCTCGCTCTATCCGGGCTTTCATGCGGTGCTCATGCATTGGCTGGCCCATTGGCTGTGGAGCCATGATCTTAAATGGTTGGGGCGATATATTTCGCAACTGGCCCGTTGGTTGACGGGTATCGAAATTCATCCCGGCGCTACTTTGGGGCGTCGGGTGTTCATTGATCATGGCATGGGCGTGGTGATTGGCGAAACGGCCGAGATTGGCGATGATTGCACGCTTTATCAAGGCGTAACGTTGGGCGGTACCTCGTGGAACAAAGGCAAGCGCCACCCCACTTTAGGCCCTAAAGTCATTGTGGGGGCGGGTGCTAAAATTATTGGCCCTATTTATGTGGGAGAGGGTGCTAAGGTGGGCTCTAATTCCGTGGTGGTGCGTGATGTACCCGCAGGGGCCACCGTCATCGGCATCCCGGGGCGTGTAGTGGAAGACGAACACCGTCAACCGGCTAAGTCCGATAGCCGTTTTACAGCATACGGTCCCACGGATGACGATAAAGACCCCTTGGTAGTGGCTGTGAATCAACTCATGCGCCACAGTGAAGCCTTGGAAAAGAGGGTAAATGAACTATCTGCCCAGTTAGCGGATCAAAACAACAAACAGGAGTAGCAAACATGGCCGTTACCTTAACCCACGCTGCCGCACAACATGTGCGTGAATCCATTGCCAAACGCGGCAAGGGGCTGGGCTTGCGCCTGGCTGTGAAAGAATCGGGCTGCACCGGCTTGGCTTATGTGTTGGATTATGCCGATGAGGCACATCCCACAGAAGAACGTTTTGAGTTTGAGGGCGTATGTTTGCTGGTGGAACGTGAGCACCTCAAACATTTGGATGGCACGGAAGTGGATTACCGTCGCGATGGGCTAAACGCTGCATTCAAATTCAATAATCCCAATGTCACCGATGCCTGCGGTTGTGGTGAAAGCTTCAGCACGCGTCAGGTGTGACCGCAACTCCGCTTCTTGCCGGACAGAAGTGGAGCGTTAAGCTCCCTGAAGGATCCGCAGATGCCCTGTTGCTGGCGCGTCTGGCCTCTTTGCAAAAACCCTTGGTTATTTTTACCGAAACCGCTTGGCATGCCCAGCGTCTGCTGGAAGAAATTCGTTGGCTGGCCCCTGATTTGTCTGTGCATTTGTTTCCCGATTGGGAAACCTTACCCTACGATCACTTTTCCCCACACCAGGATTTAATCAGCGAGCGTCTGGCAACGCTCTGGCAGTTTTCTATGGGGGCCTGCGATGTGGCTTTGGTGGCGGTACCCACAGCGCTGTACCGCTTGCCACCGGTGGCCTATTTAGCCGCTCGCACCTTTTCTATCAAACGGGGTCAGACCCTCAATCTGGATGCGTTTCGTGCCCAGATGACCACGGGCGGTTACGCCCATGTCACGCAAGTGGTCAAACCCGGCGAGTATTGTGTGCGGGGCGGCTTGGTGGACCTTTTTCCCATGGGCAGCCTGGTGCCGTATCGCATCGACCTCATGGATACCGAAGTGGAAACCCTGCGCACCTTCGATGCCGATACACAGCGCACGCTCTACCCAGTCCCAGAAATTAGAATGCTCCCGGCCCGGGAGTTTCCATTGGATGACGCAGGACGAACAAGTTTTCGAGAAAACTTTCGTGAGCGCTTTGAGGGCGACGCTTCGCGCTGTAGTTTGTACCGCGATGTCAGCAACGGCTTGGCTCCCGGCGGTATAGAGTATTACCTGCCGCTTTTCTTTGAAGAAACAGCCACCTTATTCGATTACATTCCCAAAAATGCCACGGTGTGCTTGCACCAAGATGCCATTGCGGCAGTGCAGTCTTTTTGGGAATCCACTCATACGCGTTGGCGCTTATTAAAAGGGGATCGCGCCAATCCGGTGCTCGACCCCGCTGAATTGTTTTTGAATGAAGAGCAGTTTTTTGCCGGCCTGTCACAGCACCCGCGTGTGGACCTGCAAGCCGGTCGCGAACCGGCCGCTCCCGCAGCCTTGCAGGCATTGTACCCGTTCAGCAAACCTTTGCCCGCTGTTGAAATTGCTCGCCGGGCGGACAAACCCTTAGAAAAGCTGCTGGAGTTTAGTCAAAATTTTGAGGGTCATGTGCTGTTGGTGGCGGAGAGCTTGGGGCGGCGAGAAACCATCGGCCAGATGTTGCAAGAAAATGGCTTACCCATCATCGCGCTGAACTCTTTTGCCGAATTTCTAAAGGCAGGGGTTAAGGCAGGGGTTAAGGCAGGGGTCAGACCCCCCCAGGGGTCTGACCC
>CAIVUX010000008.1 GCA_903909215.1 uncultured Ferrovum sp. | reverse complement strand
GGGAGGCTCCGGTGAATTGATCCCCATTTTATGCGAAAACGGCGCTAGACCCAATAAACTGTTTGGGTCATGGCCTTGGCACTGAGCCGCATGGCAGTTTTAATGAGTTGCGGAAACTCAGCAGCACCTAAGGACTGTGCTAAATCCGCGTGGCCGGCTTCATCAGTTTTCATCTGCGAGACGATGGCACGGGTGCGCTGATCGGATTCGGGAACACTTTCTAAGTGAGCGGCCAAATGGCTCTCAACTTGTCGTTCGGTTTCTTTCAAAAAAGCCAAATTCCATTTGTCTCCCGCAATGCCCGCCACCACACCCAGCGTCAAAGAGCCGGCGTACCACAGCGGGTTTAAGAAACTGGTGCGCCCACCCAACTCCTGAATGCGCTCTTCGCACCATGCGAGATGATCTTCTTCTTCGCGTGCAGCGGCCACCAACGCCTCACGATTTGCTGCCACACGTGCCGTCAACGCTTGCCCCTGATAGAGGGCTTGTGCGCACACCTCTCCGGTGTGGTTAATCCGCATGAGGCGCGCGGTATGCTTTTTCTGTTCAGGGGTTAATTCCGTATTCGGCAGGGCGCGCGCAGGAGAAACGCGATGGGCTTGCGCAGGCGCTGCCAAGGTGCGCAAGGCGCGGTCGAAACGAGTGATGAAGAAGTCGAGAGTGAGCATGCAGACAGTTTAAGCCAAATCAATACGAAAAAAAACCCACTGCGTTGCCACAGTGGGTTGGGCGCGATGGACCAGTATTCAACCAGCCAGGCCAGGGGGTTAGAACGCGTGGCGAAACCCGACCGCGAGCACGCTGTTTGTGGGATAGCCCGCATATTTCGTTCCGCCTGGGGCTGCATTCAGAACGCCCGCATAAACATCGCTGCGCTTGCTGAGATAGTAGTCAAGAAGCGCTGACGCGATGTTTTCATTGCCGCTTGCCGTGGATCCATATGCATCGAAATTCAACACAAACTAGGCCAGCTTCCTCGAATCCAGCAAAGGAAGCGCCGGCCGGCGCCACCTCGGTTACGCCCCGCAGCTGGGGCCGGTTTTTACTGAACCTGATATTGGCCGCTCACCTGCGGCCATTATTTTTCGTTGATTTTCTTCTGGCTTGGTTTTAAGCAGTATTCGGCAGAAGGGTTGATACACTCTCCGTCGCAGATTATTCCTACGCCATGATCCCGGCCGGCATCGCCCCCGCTTTCGCTGGAGCATTTAATCTTTTTAGCGCTGTCCATAATGCATTTTCCGGGCGCGCATACCACGCCAGAAGCAGTGTTGATGGCAGTACCGCCCGAATGCGCACAAATCTGCCTGGAGTCGTCATCGGTGACGCATTCGCTGAATGCAAACACGGTGGAACTGCAACAAAATAAAATCATTGCAGGAATTATTTTGCGGCCAATCTTCGTCATTTCAAATTTCTCCTTGATGCTAATCCAGGTTTAAAAATTTCAGAACCTCGTCCAAATGCTGGTCAAAGTCACTGATCGCATGGTCTCCGCCAGGCAGCACTATTTGCCTGGCTGAAACGTAGCGCAGACTCATTTCGCGCCAATCCAGTACCTCATCACCCTTGGCAATGATTGCAAGTTCCGGGCCAGGTGAAAGAGGGCCTTCAAGGCGCATTTGCTTCAATTGATCGACATACTCATCCTTGAAATCAAAACTTTCCCCAGGATGGTGCCACAGTTGATATTTCCCGATGTGCCTGGCCAGGTCCCGGGCAGGATCAACGGCAGGGTTCAGCAAGACCGTGCGGCAGCCAGTCTGCCTGGCCACCCAGGAGGCATAAAAACCGCCTAGGGATGAACCCACCACACCCATGCTATGTCCCGGCCATCCTGCAATCAAACCCGATACCTGCTCCATCGCCAGGCGAGGCGATGGGGGAAGCTGGGGGGCGCACCATATCACCTCGGGGTGTCGCTGAAGGACTGCGGCCTGGATCAATTGGGCTTTCGTGGACTGCGGAGACGAGCGAAATCCGTGCAGGTACAGGAGGTGCGTGGTGCGGTCAGACATGGGTTAGGCAGGACAACAAATTGGTCAATTTAGGTACTGATGATTATGGCACAATTGGCCAAGGAATCCGAACTCGTCACTTACGAATACATCTGGCGCAATCCAGCCAACAACAAGGACGAGCACAAGCACTCCATTATCCAGCGTGTCGGTAAATATGTGGTAGGCGTAGGCTATTACACCAAGCAATAGCACAGCAATTCATCAAGCCCAACAAAAAAACCTTGCCATTTCTGGCATGGGGTTTTTTCATACCTGGGTTAGAATCTCTCCCCCTACAGAACCAGGACTCAGATCAGCATCAGATGTCCAGGCAGATTTTGCCGAAGTGTTTGTTCGACTCCTGGTGCCGGAAGGCGTCAACGATATTTTCAAGGGGAAAGTGGCGATCGATGACCGGTTTCATTCCATTGGCTTCAATGGCGCGGATCATGTCGATCTGATGCTGACGGCTGCCAACCAGCACACCCTGCAGTCGCAGGTGGCGAACGATGGCGGAGATAATTGAAAAAGAGCCGTCAAGACCGGTGAGAATGCCGATGATGGAAACATGGCCGCCGACCCGTGCCGCAACCATGGATTGCTCAATGGTCTGTGGGCCACCCACTTCGATGACATGATCGACACCGCGCCCAGCGGTCAATTCTTGGACCGCTTCACCCCACTTGGGCGTTTCGCGATAGTTGATCACATGATCGGCGCCCAAGGCTTTCAATCGCTCCAGTTTGGCATCGCTGGAAGAGGTGGCGATCACTGTAGCACCTGCCATCTTGGCGAATTGCAGGGCGAAAATGGAAACGCCGCCGGTGCCCTGAACCAGGACCGAGTCACCAGGTTTCAAGGCATCATCCGACATCAGGGCGCGCCAGGCGGTCAAACCAGCAGTCGTCAGGGTTGCCGCTTCGGCATGGCTGTAGCCGTTGGGTGCATGGGTGAAGGCAGCAACTGGCAAGGTGACTTCTTCCCGCGCATAACCATCAATCCCATCGCCCGGAACGCGGGAAAAATCGCTGATCGTCGGCTCCCCGTCCAACCATTCGCGGAAAAATAGGCTCACCACATGATCGCCGACTGAAAATTCAGTCACGCCCTCACCCACCGCGGTCACTTCGCCGGCGCCATCAGACATCGGGATGCGGGTCTCGGCAGGGCCCCACAGGCCGCTCACGACGACGTAGTCATGGTAATTGAGGGAGCTTGCGCGAATCCTGACGGTAATCTCGCCGGCCTTGGGTTTGGCGGGTTCGGATTTTCCCACAGTGACTTTGTCGAAGCCGCCACCGGGTTGTACAAAAATGGTCTTGATAGACATGCCGTTATTCCTCGGGTATGTTCAGAAACTGAATTATACGTGAACTGATGTGGTCAGGACGTTAACCAACCAAACCAGGCATTAAAAAACCCACTGTGTTTCCACAGTGGGTTTTAGGTGCAGCGAACCAATCGCAAACTGGCTAGGCCAGTGCGCGATTAGAAGCGATGACGGACGCCAACGGCAAAGATACTGTTGGTTGGCAGATTGTCATACGAGGTGGTTGCTGATCCTACGGATGCGCCAGTAGTAGTAGTACCAACAGCAGCGGTTCTAGTACCACTGTTCACCGTAGACATTGCACCCATATACACGTCAGTGCGTTTGGAGAAGCTATAGTCCAGCAGTGCGGAGTAAAATCTCTGGGTTGCAGGAGCACCGGAAGTTGTATTAAAGGCATCATAATTCACGCCATAGATACCCACCGCCAAGTTGAGTTTTGGGGTGAAGTTGTAGTCGCCGCCCAAGTCAAAAATTGAAACAGTGCGGTCAGCTGTAACGGGCGATACGGTATTAATAGGATAGCCATAGTAACCGTTGGTGCCTGCCAGACCTGCGAGCAGTGCGGAATCTGAAGGGGCGCTCAGGGTGTAGCGCTGATAGCCCACCTTGCCCGTCAGGTCGGAGTTGAACTTGTACTTCGCCGCAACAAGATACGCTTTTTGGTCTTGTGCAGTCACATTGACTAGTCCAGCACCCGAGGTAGCGCCAGTCAACACGTCCTTGGCACCTTCATAGGCGGCTTGAATACCAAAATTTCCGGCCTCATAGCCCACTCTCAAGCCATAGGCAGAATAAGGCGTATTGCTGCCAGCCTGGCCGCCAATCTTGTACATCGCGCCAACGGTCACGTCGCCAAACTTGTTGGCGTACTTGACAGCGTTATCCTGGCGCAGATACTCCGTTGCACCGCCACCGCCGCCCAAAGTGCCGGAGAAGCCCAGGGGAGAGAACAGCTGGGCAAATTGCACGGGGTCATATCCGGAATAGATGTCGAAAAACACAGCGTACTGGCGCCCGAAAGTCAGGGTACCAAACTGGTCATCAGAGAGGCCTACAAAGGCCTGGCGGTTGAAAAGCTGGCCGTTCAGGGAGGAATTTGCAGCGTTGGTGGTGGTCTTGTTGGTGTTGCTCACGAGTGCCTGTGCACCATTGTTCAGCTGACCGGTATTGGAATCAAAACCCGATTCCAAGGTAAAGATTGCCTTCGTGCCGCCACCAAGGTCCTCAGAACCCTTGATGCCCCAGCGCGACGGAGAAATACCACCGTTCATCATCGCAGTGGTGGTGTTCGGAGCAGCGGTTGCCGATACGGGGTTTACCGTGGCAGGGAACGAAGGATCTGCATTGTATTGATGCGAGACCGTTCCAACAGCCAGATCTATAACGCCGTAAAGTGTTACATCAGCTTGAGCAGTGCCTGCGATCGCAGACAGGGCAGCAATAGCCAGTAGGCTTTTTTTCATTTTTGAGACTCCATGTGCTTGTAAAGTTTTTGATATTGCATGGAAATTAGCTGTTTATAGAGCCAGCCGAACAACTTTATTGTTTCCATACATCTTCCCACGTTGTGACTATATATTAAATTTCCCACGTTGTGACTATATATTAAATTCTGAAAATTCAAACCGTTCAGTATCGGCAAAAATAACAATCCTCACTAACAGCAACATAGTGACAACAGGCGGGGTCACGAAATTCTTTGATGCTGAATCAATAAGTTACAGAATCAACTCTGCTGATTTTAATTGCGTTCCATGAAGTTTTTCTTACAATTTTATAGTTTTAAAAGATAAACCCCTGTTGTTGCAAATGCGCAACATAATTTTATCCAGATTTCTACCAGTCCCCGTCAATGGCCCTTACCAGGCCAATGCTGGCTTGCATGCGTGAGACTTGGATGTTGAGGGCTTCACGTTCGATACGCAATTTGGCATTTTCGGCATCGATCACCTGCAGATAACTGACAGCACCTTTCCGGTAATGATTCATTGCCAAGTCATAGGTATGGCGCTTCCTGCAACAGTAGCCAGTTGCGGGCGAATGAAGTTCTGGCCCATATCGAACAGCCACTGCTCGGAGAGCTTGTTGCTGGACAGCGCCAGCTGAATTATCGGCACCGTGGCGGCATTGTAGTTGAGAATCAGCGGCGGGGTAATGCCAGGCGGCATTTGCTTCGATACGGTCTGAAAAATGGAAGTGACCTGCGCCGTAGCAGTGCGGATATCCACCGTGGGCTGGAAAAAAATTTTGACGATGCCGTAACCGGGCAAGGACTGTGACTCGATGTGCTCGATGTCGTTGACCGTGGAACTCAGTGAACGCTCGTAACTGTAAATCACGCGCCCCGCCTTGTCCTGGGGCTGCATGCTGGTATAGCTCCACACCACGCTGATCACCGGGATGCGAATGGCGGGAAAAATATCGGTGGGCGTTCGCAGGGCGGCGAGGGGCCCAAAAATAAGGATCAGCAGCGCAAGAACGACAAAGGTATAGGGACGTCGCAGGGCCAGCTTGACGATCTCGAGCATCCGGAAAAATCCCCTCGTTATTCTGCAGAATGGTGCAGTTTATTCTAATGATGCAGTATTTGGCCAAGCTGGCCAAAAATGGTTACCTCTTTTTTGTAACCAAAAAAAACGCCCCGCAATGCGGGGCGTTTTAATTCTAGCTTCAAGCGAGCCTTGTGGGCCCGAAGAATTAGAAGGTGTGGTTAACACCCACGTTCAGGTAGAGCGTACTGGTGTTAGCAACCGAACCCGAAGCAACGATGCTCGTGTCAAGTTTTGCACCAGAATCAGCCTGCACATAGGCTGCTTGTGCGTACAGGGTGGTACGCTTGGACCAGTGAAAATCGTTGCTCAGCACAACGTTTCTGGTTTGGTCCAGGGTGTGGTTCTTGTCCTGGTTGTTGTAATAGGCGAGGGTAGCAGTGTTGCGCGTACTCCAGGTCCAATCTGCACCACCGCTGATACCTTGCACGTCAGCAAGCGTTGCCTGCGTAGATGGGTCGAAGTTACGGCTGTCCATGAAGTTAGCACGGAAGGTAACGGCGCCGTAGGTGTATGCACCACCAAAAGTGTAAAACTTGGTGATGTTGTTTCCAGTAGCCGTATCGGTGAATGCTTGATAACCGCCAGCCAGAACAACGGGGCCGTGGTAGGTAACGCCAAGAGCATAGGCCTGGTTATTGTTGGTGGAACCCGCTTGACCACCAAGGGAGTACAACAGGCCGAAGTTTACAGGGCCAACGGCATTGCTGTACTGAACGGCGTTGTCCATGAAAATACCAACGTCGTTGTTGGAGTTAACTGAAGCACAGGTTGAAGCGGTAGTGTTTGCGCCGCACACGAGTGTGCCGGCGGTGTTGATTTGGGAATAAGCCAACATGTAGAGGTTGGAGAACTGTTCCTTGAACAGGCGTGGCTCAGTCTCAAGCACGGCCAGAAGAACGGGGCCGTACTGCTTACCCAAAGTCAGGGTACCCATGTCGGCGTTTGTCAGACCGACGTTCGCTTGACGACGGAAGAGTGGTGTCGCCGTGCCAGCGGGGTCACCCGTGCCATGCAACTGGCCGGTGTTGATGTCGATGTGGGATTCGAGGTTGAAGAAGGCCTTGGTGCCGTCACCCAGATCTTCACTACCCTTGATGCCCCAAACGCTCTGACGCAGACCGTTGGTCCACATTTGAGTCTGGGTACCCTTGCCACCCGGAGTGTTGTTCTGGGTCATGATACCGGTATCGACGATACCGAACAGTGAAACGCCATCGGTAGCCAACGCGGCGCCTGAAACCAGGGCCAGAGCAGCTGCAGCGATAATTTTCTTATTCATAGTTTGTAACTCCAAACATGTTTATGGAACGTCCATAGTCCCCCAAAGAGGTAGTTGATCCAAGGTTTTTAAGTATTATGGAGTTGATTTACGTATTAGTGTTGCCGTGACGCAACAGTTTTCTCCCTACTTAGAAGCGCTTTAAACCGATTATGCACTAAAATAGTGCGCTTAAAGCTTCTCCAGGGTCTGCTGCTCGCATAAACGCTTCCCCCACCAAAAAGGCATGAATATCCTGCTGCTGCATACAGGCCACGTCGGCTTTTGACTGGATGCCGCTTTCCGTAACAACGATACGATTCTTGGGAACCTGTTTTTTTAGGGTTAGGGTGACATCAAGGCTGGTTTCAAAGGTTTTGAGGTTGCGATTGTTGATCCCGATTAAGGGTGTATTCAGTTGCAGCGCTCGTTGCAACTCCTCCTCATTATGGGATTCCACCAACACCGCCATGCCCAAAACCTCGGCCAACTGCTCCAATTGTTTCATTTGTGTTTGTTGCAGTGCCGCAACAATTAAGAGGATGGCATCCGCCCCCATGGCACGCGCCTCGTACACTTGGTACTCATCAATAATGAAGTCCTTGCGGATTACAGGCAGGCCGCACGCGTTGCGCGCTTCCTTCAAATATTCTGGTGCCCCCTGAAAATATTCCCTATCGGTGAGTACCGACAAACAAGCGGCCCCATGACGGGCATAACTGCTGGCAATCTCGGCGGGGTTGAAGTCTTCGCGCAGCACCCCCCGACTGGGGCTGGCTTTCTTAATTTCCGCAATCACCGCGGGCAGATGGCGTTCAAGCCTTATGCGCAGTGCGCCCGTAAAGTCGCGCAGCGGTGGTCCGTTCTTGGCAAGTTGCTTCATTTCATCATCGCTGATGTTTTGGCGCGCTTCTGCCACTTCTTTGGCTTTGGTGGCGAGGATTTTTTCTAAGATGTCGCTCATGCGCCCTTCCAGCCCACATACGCATTAAGCTTTTCTCGGGCAGCACCGCTTTGAATGGTCGCGCGTGCCAATTCAACGCCCTCTTTCAAGGTTGATGTGAGGCCTGCCACATAGATCGCCGCACCCGCATTCATCAGCACAATGTCCAGCGCTGCCCCCTCGCGGTTGTCCAATACCATCTCCAACAGCTCACGAGATTCCTGCACATTCTTGACCAATAGACTGTTAAGCGGTGCGGGGCTAATGCCAAAGTCGCGTGGATTGAGGGCGTATTCACGCACGCTCCCGTCTTTCAATTCCGCCACCTGGGTGTCGCCTGTAAGGGTGATTTCATCCAAGCCATCACTGCCGTGCACCACCATCGCGTGACGGCTGCCCAAGGTTTTCAACACATGGGCCAGAGTGCTGGTGAGGTGCGGGCTGAATACGCCCAATAATTGGTTGGGGGCGCCCGCGGGGTTGGTGAGCGGCCCCAGAATATTAAATATCGTGCGCACGCCCAATTCCCTACGAACTGCTGAGGCGTAACGCATAGCGGCATGATGGTTGGGGGCAAACATAAAGCCCAACCCTAGAGCGCGCAACGTCTGACCCGCATGTTCCGCACTGGTGTTGGTAACGGGAATGCCTAGGGCCTCCAAAACATCGGCGCTGCCGCTGGTGGATGAAACAGAGCGTCCGCCATGCTTCGCCACATGCGCCCCAGCGGCGGCAGCCACAAAGGCTGCGGTAGTCGAGATATTAAAGGTGTGTAGGCCATCACCCCCGGTACCGCAGGTGTCCACCACATGCTTTAAGCCGGCGCTCTCCACCTTGGTGGAGAGCTTACGCATCACTTCCGCCGCGGCGGCAATCTCCACCACCGTTTCGCCCTTGGCGCGCAGGGCCACCACAAGTCCCGCGGTTTGAATGGGGGTTGTTTCACCATTCATAATACTTCCCATGACAGTGAGCATTTGCTCACGTGTCAGGTCATTGCGCGCCAGGAGGATATTGAGGGCATCTTTCGGGGTCACGCTGTTCAAGCCTCTCTAATCTCAAAATCGTGGGTCATGACGGCCGTTTTGCCCAGCATGATGCTGGCGGAACAGTACTTCTCGGCAGACAGATTAATGGCACGTTCCACCAGCTCGGGCTTCAAGGCCTTGCCGGTAACAATGAAGTGGAAGTGGATTTTAGTGAACACCTTGGGGTCGGTTTCAGCGCGCTCGGAATCGATTTCCACCACGCAATCCGTCACCTCTGCCCGTGAGCGCTTCAGGATCAGGATCACATCAAAGGTGGTGCAGCCCCCGGCGCCTATTAATATGGCTTCCATGGGGCGAATGCCCAGATTGCGCCCGCCCGCCTCGGGAGCGCCGTCCATCAGAATGGTGTGCCCGCTGCCGCTCTCGCCCAGGAAGGACATGCCCTCTACCCATTTAATGCGTGCCTTCATACCCAAAACCCCAATTCATCGCCAAAACGTCCATTATAGCCCTCCCGCACCGCGCCCCAATAGCGCGTTGACAGCATGGCCATGCCACAGCTATAATCGTTGGCTCTTTTCACTGAATGTAGATTTGTCATGAAAACCTTTTCCGCTAAGGCACACGAAGTTGAACGCGATTGGTTTGTGGTTGATGCCACAGACCGCGTGTTGGGCCGTCTTGCCAGTCAAATTGCCCTGCGCTTGCGTGGCAAACACAAACCTATTTTCACCCCCCACGTGGATACGGGTGATTTTATTGTGGTGGTGAATGCCGGCAAAGTCCGCGTCACCGGCAATAAGGGTGAAGACAAGATTTACTATCGCCACACGGGCTACCCCGGCGGCATTTACGAAACCAATTTCAACAAGATGCGCGCTCGTCACCCTACGCGCATGTTAGAAAAAGCTGTGAAAGGCATGTTGCCCAAAGGCCCTTTGGGTTACGCCATGATCAAGAAAATGAAAGTGTATGCGGGTAGTGACCACCCCCATGCCGCCCAGCAACCCAAACCGCTGGAAATTTGAGGCTACTATGATTGGTAATTATTACTATGGCACCGGCCGTCGCAAAAGCGCTGTAGCTCGTGTGTTTATGAAGTCGGGTTCCGGTAAATTTGTCGTGAATGGCAAAACCTTGGAACAATATTTTTCTCGTGAAACCGGCCGTATGGTGGTGCGTCAGCCTTTAGAGCTCACCAACAACCTGTCCGGTTTTGATGTGCGCATTAACGTCATGGGTGGCGGTGAATCTGGTCAAGCCGGTGCTGTACGCCACGGCATTACACGTGCCTTGATCGACTTCAACCCAGAACTCAAAACCACGCTGAAGCAAGCGGGTTTGGTCACTCGCGATGCACGTGAAGTGGAACGCAAGAAGGTGGGTCTGCATAAAGCCCGTCGTCGTAAACAGTTCAGCAAGCGCTAAGCTGCTTTCCTCACAAGCAATAAAAAATTCCCATCGGCCTCAGGCTCATGGGGATTTTTTTCGTGCTGGGTTAAAACCCCAAGCCTAAAGAAGCGTTTTCTCGAACGTCATCGGTCGATTCCCTTTTTTGCCACTTACAGTACCAGTGGGCCCACTCGCTTTCCAAGCCCATTACTTTAGACAGTCTTTTCAATCGAGGTTGGTTCATTCCGTGCAGTTGAATATCCAAGGGCGGCAACGGCAGTCGGCTATGAGGCGAACTTCCTAGATAAATCCAGTCCATCAACGCGCGCTCAGGTGTTGCGCGGGGATAGGCGTAGCGCACATCTTGAACATCCTCAACGTGTGCGGCTCCACAATTCACAATACGGATCGGCATTCCATAAAAACGGAACTGGCCTGCCAACGTTTTATGCTCACCCACACGAGGCGGCGCCATTCCCACCACCAGCGGCACCACGCAGGTGACGATATCACCAAAATTATTTAACGCTCCTGAGCGTTCCAGTACCCAAGCCAGACTAACCACCGCGCCGCGGCGAATCAATTGGGCAGCCTCTGCCAGTTGAACAGTAGGGCCTGCAAGCTTGTTCAAATATACGGTGCGCGACACCCTCTGCAGCGCACCAGTCTTTGCCAGCGCGTTCGCCATTCGCGTGACGGTTGCGGGGGCAGGACGCGCGCCCGTTTCAAATTCAGCGTAGGCGTTAAGGTCCTGCGTGGTGACAACATGCGGCGCGCCAAGCGTTAGCAAGGATTTTTCCACGGCCTGTTTGGCTGATAGCGTCATAGCGCTTCCCTGATCCACTGATCTACGGTTTCAGCGACCCTAAGGCATTTGTCTTCCCAATCCGCTGCGCTGAGCGTTTCCCGAACTCTCTCAGGGAGATAGGGCAAAACTTCCTCGTTGGCACGGCCCCATCCAATAATGCTGGTGCGCTCAATACCTCTGTCGGCAATGCTTCGCAACCATGTTGGACTGGCCCTCTGGCGCAGTAACGTCACTGGATTGGCGCCCTGCGCAATCAAGTCACTGAGGTCAAATATATCCCGTGGAACGCTGCGGTTATCCGAATGCAAGGCCGCTACCTTAGCAGCAGCCATCGCATGGGCGTCATAACTGCTAATAGTGAACTGCGCCATGCGATAACTCATGGGTGGAGCCACGCTAAGACGCACGAGGTTCTCCGCTGGCGGTAATCCACGCCCTGAAATCTCCACCTCATACTGTACAGCCTCATCTGCTTCCCGCAGCCGTGCCGCCAGCGACACACGAATCGTCGTTGCTGTGACCTTGGTGGCGGTAGCGGTGGGCTCCTGAAGACCTGCCAGCAGCGCTGCTTTTTCTAAAGACTTGGGAAGTGATTTACGTAAGCTTGCAATGGACAGCGAGGCTGCTCGCTCAAAATCAATATCTTTGGTGAGGCGCAGGCTGCCAAACAACGCGCGCATGGCCATACCGCCCTTCAAGAAAAGCCGGGAGTCGTAGTGCACCGCCAATTCGCGCAACAATCCCATCTGACAGCGGTCTATGGCGCACATTCGCGGTGAGAAACCTTCAGTGGTTGGGTCATATAGCATATTCTGTATCAATCACTATTTGATTGATACAGAATATGCTAAAATTAGAACAATGTCAAATTAATGTATATATCAGCGTATTGACCCATTTCAATCAAAATTATTCGTAGCATAGTGAAATTGGCGTACTGAGATTGCCTTGTATTTCATTCGCCCAATCGCTAAATTCATCTGGGCAAATACTTGGGTCGGCTTTTCGTTCTACTATGCCCAATTTACGGTAGCATGCAATTCTGGACTTACAGGTTTTGAAAACCATGAAAAATTCACTCATTACAGTGGGCGTTGTGGGCGGCACCGGCTACACCGGGGTGGAGTTGTTGCGCCTATTGGCGCAGCACCCGCAGGTCACCCTCAAAACCATTACCTCACGCAAGGAAGCGGGGCTGCCCGTGGCAGACTTATTTCCCAACCTGCGTGGGTATGTGGATTTAAGCTTCTCTGCCCCGCAAGACGCTCATCTAGACGAATGCGACGTGGTGTTTTTTGCCACCCCCAATGGTATTGCCATGGAAGAGTCGCGCGCCTTGGTGGCAACCGGGGTGCGCATCATCGATTTGGCGGCAGACTTCAGAATTCAGGATGTAGCCCTATGGGAAAAATGGTATGGCATGAGCCATGCCTGCCCCGAGCTTGTGAAGGAGGCCGTTTATGGCCTGCCCGAAATAAATCGTTCCGCCATTGCCGGGGCCCGTGTGTTGGCCAACCCCGGCTGCTACCCCACCGCCGTGCAGTTGGGGTTTCTGCCCTTACTGGAAGCAGGCGTGGTGGATGTGGCGCACTTAATAGCGGATGCCAAGTCCGGCGTTTCCGGCGCGGGACGCAAAGCCGAAGTGGGCGCCCTCTTTGCTGAAGCCGGCGACAACTTCAAGGCCTATGGCGTATCGGGCCACCGGCATCACCCCGAAATCAGCCAGGGGCTCTCCCTGGTTGCGGGTAATCCCGTGGGGCTGACTTTTGTGCCCCATTTGGCCCCCATGATTCGCGGCATTTACGCCACCCTCTATGCCACTCTCACCCGGGACGTAGACCTACAGTCCTTGTTTGAAGCGCGTTATGCCAAAGAGCCTTTTGTGGACGTGATGCCCTCCGGTAGCCACCCCGATACCCGCTCGGTACGGGCATCGAACGTATGCCGCATTGCCGTGCATCGGCCCCAGGGTGGCAACACCGTGGTGGTGCTCTGCGTCATCGACAATCTGGTGAAGGGGGCTGCAGGACAGGCCGTCCACAACATGAACCTGATGTTTGGGTTGCCTGAAACCACGGGGTTGACCCAGGTGCCTGTGCTGCCCTAATCAGGACTAATTTGGTGTAGAATTACTTTCTAATGGACGCGGCACATGCCGCTTACGATATTGCTGGAGAAAACCATGAATGCACCCGTAGAAATGATGCCTGCCCCCTTGCTGTTCACCGATAACGCCGCCAACAAGGTAAAGGCCCTGATTGTCGAGGAAGGCAATGCCGAATTGAAGCTACGCGTATTTGTCAGTGGCGGTGGATGCTCGGGCTTTCAGTACGGCTTTACCTTTGAAGAAAAGCCCAATGAGGACGACACCGTCTTAGAAAAGAATGGCGTGCAACTCCTCATCGACCCCATGAGCTATCAGTACTTGGTGGGTTCTGAAATTGATTACAAAGAAGATTTAGAGGGCGCGCAGTTCGTTATTAAAAACCCCAACGCCACCACCACCTGCGGCTGCGGTTCATCCTTTTCTGCTTAAACGCGCTGCCCTAAGGTTTGGATCGCTGCTTTATTAGAAGTGGAGAAGCATTTCTCAGCCGCCTCAGCCCACGGCAACCACAAGTAATTTAAATGCTCACGGGCGGATAATTTAACCGCCAGAGTGGTGGGTACCTTCAACCCAAATACATGTTCTGTGTTGCGCAATGTGCCCGGCGGGTAACGATGACGCCAGCGCTCATAAATATCGTATTGGTTTTGTAGGTGCCAATCGCGCAACTCATAAGCACTGGCATCAATGCCCGTCTCTTCCATTACCTCACGCTGCGCAGTAACCATTAGCGGCTCATCTGGCGTGTCGCAACTGCCTGTTACCGACTGCCAAAACCCTGGATGATCCGCGCGCTCCAACAGCAGCACATCAAGCTTCTGCGTGTAGATCACCACCAGTACTGAAACCGGAATTTTGTAATCCATGCTTAGGGCTTCTTACTAAAGTCGCCCACCACGGTTTCCACAAACTCATCCGGCTTTAAATAACGCCCCAACACGCTATTGACTTGCTCTGGTTTTAAACTCATCAGCTGACGATCCAGGTTGGCCACAAAGTCCATGGTGCGATCACTAAATTCTAACTTAACCAATAACCCGGCCAGCCGGCCATCCTGTGCGCGCGCCAATTGACGCGACTGCATGAGGGCTGATTGCGCAGCCGTAATCTCTGCCGCCGTGAAACCCTCTTGAATGGCGCGACGCACTTCTTCAAAGAAGGCTTTTTCAAGCTTATCCAAGTTCTGCGGTGCGTAGATGGCATAAGCACCAAACTGGCTATTGGGTAGGCGATCATTTAAGCGGAGGAATGAGCCTACACCATAACTTAAGCCTTCTTTCTGGCGAATGCGTGTGGCCAAGCGTGAATTGAGAAACCCTTCGCCCAGAATTGAGTTGGCCAACATAAGCGCCGGTGCATCGGCATCGCTGTCTTTAAGATGGATGGGCTGGCGCACCATGAACACGGCATTGGCTTTATCAGGTGCAGCCAACTGCATGCGCGTACCGGGAAAGGCTTTAAAGTCATCCAGTACTTCGGCGTATTCTTGGTGACTCTTCCAGTTACCAAAACCTTTTTCCAAGGACTGCGTAGCAGCCGCGCTATCGAAATCCCCCACGATGGCAACTTCCCCATGATTCGCCCCATAAAAATCTTGATAGAAGGCTTTCACCTGCGCCAAATTTACAGCTTTAACATCTTCCACTTGTTCATCAAAGGTGGAGCTGTAACGCACGTCACCGCGCGGATGACGATTAAAATAACCACTGCTGGCATTGCTTGCTATGGCTTTGGGGTCACTGCGTCCTTGTTCGATGTCGGCCAATTCAGACTGCACCAACTGTTTAAACTCGCTCTCGGGAAACTGCGGGGCTTTAATAATATCCGCCACCAAGGCCAGCACTACAGGAAGGTTTTCTCGTACCGTGGTGATGCTAACGGAAGCTCCTGTGGCAGTGCCGCTAAAGGCCACCTGCGCTTTCAGTGCTGTGAAGCGATCTTGAATGGCCTCACGACTCAGCCCTGCGGCTCCTTTATCCAGTAGCGCTCCAGCAAAATCAGCTGCCGTCCCTTTGTTCATCAAGTTATCCGCAGTGCCGAAGTGCAATTGAATTTGCGCATGCACCGTGGCGCCACGGGTTTTTTTAGGGAGTAGCGCCAACTTCAACCCGCTGGGCAGCTTGGTCCATTGGGTGCGTTTTTGAATATTCTCAGGCGTTACATCAAAGGCTTCGCCCGCGCTTACTTGTGCGTTGCCCATGTACCCTTTCAGTTGCTCATGCGCGTCCACACGCATGGGGTTTGGGGCGCGTTCTGGTGTGGCAGTGGGGATAAAAATACCCAACGTGCGGTTGCTGGATTTAAGCCAAGCGTCTGCCACACGCTGTACATCTGCGGCTTTAATTTTACCGATACGATCACGTGTTAAAAAGAACAGACGCCAATCGCCATTGGCAATGGCAGTGGAGAGGCTAATGCCAAACTTCTCGGGGTCGTTAAACGTCAGCTCAATGCCGTTAAGTAAGTTGGCACGGGCACGGGCCACCTCTTCTTCTGTAAACTGATGCGCGCTGGCATCTTCTATGGTTTTAAGAAACACATCTTGCACGGCTTCCAGTTTCTGATCTTTGCGTACATCCGCTTGGAAAAAAATAACGCCAGGCTCATTCAGGTTTAAATATTCCGCAGCAATGCTGGTGGCCAAATTGGTTTCCACCAACGCTTTATGCAGGCGGCCTGAGGGTGTATCGCCCAGCACATTGGCCAACACCTCAAAAGTGGCCGCATCCACGCTGGCCGCTGCCACAGTGTGGTACACCGCTTGCACATATTGAATATCGCCCACGCGGCGCAGGGTTACTTCACGCTCACCGTCTTGCACGGGGTCTAAGGTGTAGGTGGGCTCTAGCACACGGGCGGGTTTTTTAATCTTGCCAAAAGAATTATTAATCAGCGCCAATGTGGTGGTGGCATCAAAGCGTCCTGCCACCACCAGCGTGGCGTTATCGGGCTGGTAAAACTTGTGATAAAAAGCCTGCAGGTGAGGGATGCTGACATTCTCTACATCGGTGCGCGCACCAATGGTGGATTTGCCGTAACTGTGCCACTGAAAAGCCGCGGCCATGACCTTGTCCATCAGTACTTCGCTGGGCTCGTTCTCACCACTCTCCATTTCATTGCGCACCACAGTCATCTCACTGTCCAAATCTTTGCGCGCAATATAAGAATTCACCATGCGGTCCGCTTCCATCCCCAGCGCCCACTTAAGGTTATCGTCGGAGGCGGTAAAGCTTTCAAAATAATTGGTGCGATCAAACCAGGTGGTGCCGTTGGGGCGCATACCGCGCCGTGTCAGCTCTGCAGAAATGTCTTTATGTTGCGGCGTGCCCTTAAACATCAGGTGCTCTAACAAATGAGCCATGCCGGTCTCGCCATAGCTCTCGAAGCGCGATCCTACCCGATACGTCACATTTACCGTAGTGGTGGGCTTGCTGTCATCAGGGGCCAAGAGCACCTGCAGGCCATTGGCCAGACGGTATTCCGTCACACCCTCCACATGGGTAACGCGCGTCACTCCCGTGGGCAGCGGTTTTTCCTGGGCAAAAGCGGCAATGGAAAGGGTTAACAATAGGGCCAACAAATGCTGCAGTCGCATGAAAAAATCCTCAAGTAAAACACCGATGATGGGTTGGAGGGCGGAGAGCGCAATGGGTTCCCCAACCCCCGAAGCCGTGGCCCCAACCCTTTGATTTAGTGAATTATGCTATTATCACCGGTTCACAGGAGGATTCAATGCCTTTGTACGAATACCGTTGCCAGTCCTGCGGAAAATTACTGGAAGTACTACAAAAAATCTCTGAGCCACCCCGCACGGAATGCCCTTCTTGCGGGCAAAATGCGTTGGTGAAACAGCTTACAGCTGCGGGTTTTCAATTAAAGGGTACCGGCTGGTATGCCACCGATTTTAGGGGTGGGGGGGCCAGTACTGTAGCAGCCAAAACCGACAGCTCGCCATCGGACACCAAACCCGCCAGCGAGGGTGCGGCCGCCAAGCCCGCCACTGAAGGCGCCAAGGTCTCGACAGTGGAGCCCTCTGCCAACCCGACGCCTTCTGCCGCAGCTTCTTCATGAAGCGCTATTTCTTAACCGGTGTAGCGGTACTTATCCCTCTGGTGATTACCATTTGGGTGCTGCGCTCTGTGGTCAACACGTTGGATCAAACGCTTTTCTTACTGCCCCTCTCGCTGCGCCCTGAGGCGCTGTTTGGGTTCGCCATCCCAGGTTTGGGTGTACTGATCACTGTAATCGTCATCTTGCTCACCGGTGCTGTGGCGGCCAACTTACTGGGCCGACGCTTGCTGACCTTAGGCGAAGACTTGTTAGCCCATATTCCTGTGGTCAACAGCATCTACAATGGTGTAAAACAAGTCAGCGACACGCTCTTTTCAGGTTCCGGAAAAGCCTTCCGTCAAGTACTGTTGATCCGCTATCCCCATAACCAAAGTTGGACCGTGGCTTTTCAAACCGGTGTGCCCAGTGGCGAGATTGCGGACAAGCTCTCCGAACCCCACGTGAGCGTGTATGTGCCCACCACACCCAACCCTACATCAGGATTTTTTCTGATGGTGCCGCGCAGCCAAATCATCGAGCTCGATATTCCTGTGGATGTGGCCCTAAAATATATTATCTCTATGGGGGTTGTGGACCCCATAAGCGGAAAACCCTTGGCGGATATCGTTGTTCCGCCCAAACAACACAATTAACCTTGCAGGATTGCTGAACCATGCGCACTGATTACTGCGGCCTCGTGGATGGCCGTTATCTGAACCAAACCGTTACCCTTAAGGGCTGGGCCCATCGTCGTCGCGATCATGGCGGCGTTATTTTTATTGACCTGCGAGATCGCGAAGGCTTGGTGCAGGTGGTGTGCAATCCCGACAATGCCGCCACCTTTGCTGTGGCTGAAACCGTGCGCAATGAATTTGTATTGCAAATTACTGGTCTTGTGCGTGCGCGCCCAGAAGGGGCCGCCAATGCCGATCTGCGCAGCGGCGCTATTGAAGTAGTGGCAGATACCATTGAAGTATTGAACCCCTCACTGCCGCCACCGTTTTTATTGGACGACGACACCCTCTCTGAACAAGTGCGCCTAGAGCACCGCTACTTGGATTTGCGTCGACCAGCCATGCAAAAGAATTTCATATTGCGCTACAAAGCCTCCATGTTGGTGCGCAAATACTTGGATGAATTGGGCTTCATTGATATTGAAACTCCCATGCTCACCAAATCCACACCAGAAGGCGCGCGTGATTATTTGGTGCCCAGCCGCGTGCACTCAGGGCATTTCTTTGCCTTACCGCAATCACCGCAACTTTTTAAGCAGTTGCTCATGGTGTCGGGCTTTGATCGTTATTACCAAATTACCAAATGTTTTCGCGATGAAGATTTACGTGCGGATCGTCAACCTGAATTCACGCAGATCGATATTGAAACCTCCTTCCTCACCGAACATGAAATTATGGACATCATGGAAGGTTTGGTACGCGACCTGTTCCAGAAAGCCATTGGCGCTGATTTGAGCGGCGATTTTCCACGCATGAGCTGGACGGAAGCCATGGCACGCTTTGGTTCGGATAAGCCTGACTTGCGCATTCCTTTGGAATTTACCGAGCTTACAGATTTAATGAAAACGGCGGATTTCAAGGTGTTCCGCGCTGCGGCCGATATGGTGGGGGGTCGTGTGGCGGCCTTGCGCATTCCCGGTGGCGGCAGTCTGTCGCGCAAAGAGATTGATGATTACACCACCTTCGTGGCCATTTATGGTGCGCGCGGCTTAGCCTACATTAAAGTAAACGACAAAACCCAAGCCAACGACACGGGCTTGCAGTCCCCCATCGTTAAGTTTTTAACCGAGCCCATCCTGCAAGAAATTATTAAACGAACAGGTGCGGAGAATGGCGACTTAATCTTCTTTGGTGCTGATCGCGCCAAGGTGGTAAACGATGCGCTGGGTGCTCTGCGCGTGAAGATTGGCCATGAAAAAGGCTACTCCACCGGTGGCTGGAAACCCTTATGGGTGGTGGACTTCCCGATGTTTGAATACGACGAAGAAGACAAACGTTGGACCGCGTTGCATCACCCTTTTACCGCGCCCAAGGATGGTCACGAAGCGCTGTTAGAAACCAACCCCGGCGAAGCCTTTGCCAAGGCTTACGATGTGGTGTTAAACGGTTGGGAAATTGGCGGCGGATCGGTGCGGATTCACCGCGAAGAGGTGCAATCTAAAGTTTTTCGCGCCCTAAATATTGGCCCGGATGAAGCGCAAGCCAAATTTGGTTTCTTATTGGACGCGTTGCAATATGGCGCCCCACCGCATGGCGGCATCGCATTCGGTTTTGATCGCTTAATTGCCATGATGACCGGTGCGGAACATATTCGCGACGTGATCGCCTTCCCCAAAACACAACGGGCCCAATGCTTGCTAACGCAAGCACCGAGCCCGGTAGATGAAAAACAATTGCGCGAGTTGCACATTAAGCTGCGCTAATGCGGTAACCCTTTTACAGATCTTCACTCTGCTTTGGCATCGGCACCATACTCAGACAACTGAGACCCAAACCAACGATGTATTGCGGTTAGCAGATGCAGATCAGTGGTTTCAAATATGATCTCAGCGCCGTCAGATAAAGTGGCGTACGAAACTTTGGCTTGCTGCGCGCCGGGTTGAATATCTTTTGGTTCCGGCTTATCTGTTCTGTGCAGTGCGGCAAAATCTGAATAGTCACCGTGCTGAAAGCGATCGGCTTCCTCGCGTAAATTTTGTTGAATGAGAGTGACTTGATCGGCATCATCCCTATTCTTCACAATGACACGCTGAACACCGCCGGATTCGGTCATCTTAAAAATGCGTACCGTCTTTGCCACATTAATGGGCATTATGCTTTGCGAAACGTGAGGCATATACTTCTGCTGCGCTGGTTCATTCATTCTGGCGGTAGAAAAACTATAATTAGCAGTGAAAGGAACCCGGGATTCTTTTCCCGTCTGGGCCTGGTTACAAGGTTCTGTTGGCGCCTGCCATCCCTTGGTTCTCAGTAGTCGGACGCTTATAGTCTGCGCAAAGACGCCCTTTCCGGCATTGGATTTCGAACTGGGCAGTAACGAAATCGCAGCGGCATCCAGGCCAGGATATTTTCCTTTTATCTCGCCCACCACTTTGCTGCCGTCATAGGCTTCCCAGGCCGGCCCCACATAGAAATGGCCGACTCCATTGCCGTTTGCATCATATAGCTCGGCCTCAGGGGCTTTGAAAACCCATTCGAATTTCGACGAGTTGTCACTCACTTTCATACATTCATAAACCCGAACGCCTGAAGCCATGACTTCAACAACCAACGCCTGATCCGCCGGAACCGCGAGGGCCTGAGCGTCATCGGGTGTAGCGGCAGCAACCGGGAAGGAGAAGGAGCTCAAAGCAGCTGCGCATATTAAAGCAAGGAAAGCGGAATCGGGTTGCAGTTTCATAGAGGGGCTCCGAGCATACGGGGTAGGGGTCTGGACCGGATAACAATTGTATAGCCTCTGACATGCAGGTTGCGATTGGCCCAACGGTATGCAAACCGATGGGCCAATCAGATAAACCTTAAAAGGGAATGTCGTCCGCGAAATCTTCAAACTTAGCCGGCGGCTTTCCTGAAGGCGCGCTGCTGCCGCCACTGGCTGGTGCTTCTGAACTACCGCCACCCCCACCACCTGATCGCCCACCCAACATTTGCATGCGGTCGGCCACAATTTCTGTGGTGTATTGGTCTTGGCCCTCTTTGTTCTGCCATTTGCGCGTTTGAATGCGCCCTTCCACATACACCGACGAACCCTTCTTCAGGTACTCACCCGCAATCTCGGCCAACTTACCAAACATGGAGATGCGATGCCATTCTGTTTTTTCTTGCTTCTCACCCGCTTTGTCTTTCCAGGTTTCCGTGGTGGCAATACTGAAATTGCACACGGCGCCCCCTTCAGGCAAATAACGTACTTCTGGGTCCTTGCCCAAATTGCCTACTAAAATTGCTTTATTCACTGATGCCATAATGCCCTCTCTGTAAAATTAACTGGCCTTATTCACCTGCATGGGCCAGGCCACCACCAGCCATAAGGCGGCGATACTGGCACAAAAAACCGGCACGCTGTCCGGACCCCAATACTTAGAGATGATTCCTGCCAAGGTTGCCCCTGTAAACGCCCCCAAAAACTGAATGCTGCTGTACACACCCGAAGCGGTTCCCTTAGCCTGCGCAGGTGCCACAGTGGTAACAAGCGAGGGTAAGCTCGCCTCCAACACATTAAACGCCACGAAGAACACCGTGAGTGCCGCAGCAATGCCCATTACGCTACCCAATCCCAACCACAGCAACCCTGTGGACAATAACAGCACCGCCACCGATGCCAAGAACACTGCTTTGCGCCATTTGCCATGGGCAATGGCCACCGCTGGAATCATCAACACAAAGGATCCGCCCATTACAGGCAGGTACAACTTCCAATGATCCGCTTGTAATAAGCCCGCCTTCACCAAGGCTTGGGGCACCACCACAAAGATGCCCATCAATAATGCGTGCAGCACAAAAATACCCCAATTCAGCCTGAGCAGCTCGGGGTGGCGCAACACCTGGGCAAACTGCGCTGCCGAGACTTTTGCATGGATATCAACGCTGGGCTGGGGAATAACCCACTGCACCACCGCAATGGCCGATAGTGCCAATAGCCCTGTCATGGTAAAGATGCCCGGCACCCCAATGACGGGTTCCAACAGGGGGGCCAGAATCATGGACAGACTAAACGTAATACCAATGGTGATACCAATCAAGGCCATAGCCTTGGTGCGATGCTGTTCGCGGGTTAGGTCGGCAGTCAACGCGATGACCGCCGCAGAAATGGCGCCCGACCCTTGCACAATACGGCCCAAAATAACCCCCTCTATGCTGTTTGCCGAGGCCGCAATGAAACTTCCCAGTGCAAAAACCACCAAACCTCCCATAATGACGGGCTTTCGTCCCACCCGGTCGGATAGCCAACCCAGGGGGATTTGTAGAATGGCTTGGGTCAGCCCATAGGCTCCCAGCGCTAACCCCACTAGGGTGGCATCTTGCCCGCCGGGCAACCCCACTGCATAAAGGGCAAAAACCGGCAAAATAATGAACATGCCCAGCATACGCAGGGCAAAAATACCGGCTAGCCCCAAGCTGGCACGCCATTCTTGAGGAGACATTTTATCGGATGATTTCATTTAGATTGTGCAAGAAAAAGTAAAATTCTTCGCGTATATTAACAGGTTAACCATGGCTAACGCATGATGCTCAAACAAACCAAACCCTCTCAAGAGAGTATTCGCATTCGTGGGGCTCGTACCCATAATCTCAAGAACATTAATCTTGATATCCCCCGCCATCGTCTGGTGGTGGTGACCGGGTTATCGGGCTCGGGAAAATCCTCTCTGGCCTTCGATACCCTCTATGCCGAAGGGCAACGTCGCTACGTAGAGTCTCTCTCGGCTTACGCTCGGCAGTTTTTACAGCTCATGGAAAAACCCGATGTCGATTTGATTGAGGGTCTCTCACCCGCCATCTCCATTGAACAAAAAGCCACCAGTCATAACCCGCGCTCCACCGTGGGTACCGTGACAGAAATTCATGATTATTTGCGCCTTTTATTTGCCCGCGTGGGGGACCCCTATTGCCCCGAACATAAAACCATATTGGCCGCACAAAGTGTGGCGCAGATGGTGGACCATGTTTTGGATTTGCCCGAAGACACACGCTTGATGATTTTGGCGCCCTTGGTGGTGGGCCGCAAAGGGCAGCAGCAAGAACTGTTTAATGAATTGCGCGCACAAGGATTTGTGCGCCTGCGCATCAACGGCGAGGTAGTGGATATTGATGCCACCCCCAAATTAGAAAAAAACCACAAACACACCATCGAAGTGGTGGTGGACCGCGTGAAGGTACGTCCCGACTTAAAGCAACGCTTGGCCGAATCATTCGAGACTGCGCTGCGCCACGCCGATGGTCGAGCGTTGGCGGTAGAAATGGATTCAGGAAAAGAACATTTATTCTCCGCACGCTTCGCATGCCCCGTATGCAGTTACTCCTTATCTGAATTGGAACCACGGCTTTTCTCTTTCAACAACCCCATGGGGGCCTGCAGTCATTGCGATGGCTTGGGCGTCATCAGCTTTTTCGACCCGCGTCGCGTGGTGGCCTTCCCCAATTTAAGTTTGGCCGGGGGTGCCATTAAAGGCTGGGACCGCCGCAACCAGTTCAGCTTTCAAATGCTCACCGACTTGTCCGCCCACTATGACTTCAGTCTCGACACCCCTTTTGAAAAGTTGCCGGCCGCTATTCAAGAGATTGTATTAAAAGGTTCCGCCAAAGAAAAAATTTCCTTTCATTACCCCGGTGAGCGCGGACGCTTTCGTGTAAAAGAACACGTCTTTGAAGGCGTTATCCCCAGTCTTGATCGCCGCTATGACGAAACCGATTCCGCCACTGTGCGCGAAGAACTCTCAAAGCTCCTCAACGAAAAGATATGCCCAGAATGCGGTGGTGCCCGACTGCGCGTGGAAGCGCGTCACGTAAAGGTGGCGGGGCATGCCTTATACGAATTAAGCGCCCTGCCGCTGAAAGATGCGCTGTTGCTGTTTCAGGATCTCAAGCTGACAGGTAAAAAACAAACCATCGCGGAGCGCATCCTAAAAGAGATTGTGGCGCGCCTGCAATTCTTAAACAATGTGGGCTTAGATTACTTGCAACTTGATCGCTCGGCGGACACGCTGTCCGGCGGAGAAGCTCAGCGCATCCGCCTGGCGTCACAAATTGGTTCTGGATTGACCGGTGTGATGTATGTGTTGGATGAACCCTCTATTGGCCTGCATCAGCGCGACAACCATCGCCTGTTAGAAACCTTGGTGCATCTGCGCGACCTCGGCAACTCGGTGATCGTGGTAGAGCATGATGAAGACGCCATTCGCGCGGCGGATTACGTCATCGACATGGGCCCGGGCGCCGGCGAGCATGGGGGTGAAGTGGTGGCCTGCGGCACGCCGGTACAAGTGGAAAAGAACCCCGCCTCCCTCACAGGTCAGTACCTTACACGCAAGCGCCGCATCGCCTTACCTGAAAAGCGCCTTAAGCCCGACGCCGCACGTGAATTGGTAATTAGGGGTGCCAGCGGTAACAATTTAAAAAATGTGGATCTCCATCTGCCGGTGGGGCTTTTGGTGTGCATCACAGGTGTTTCGGGTTCTGGTAAATCCACCCTCATTAACGACACCTTGCACCATGCCGTGGCACGCCACTTGTACGGCAGCAACGCAGAACCCGCGGCCCATAGCGCCATCGAGGGCTTGGATCACTTTGACAAAGTAATCGCTGTAGATCAAAGCCCCATTGGGCGCACGCCACGCTCTAACCCCGCCACCTACACCGGTCTCTTCACGCCCATTCGCGAACTCTTCGCGGGCATTCCCCAAGCACGAGAGCGCGGCTATGGGCCAGGGCGCTTCTCCTTTAACGTCAAAGGAGGTCGCTGCGAATCGTGCGAGGGCGACGGGGTTATTAAAGTAGAGATGCATTTCTTGCCGGACATTTATGTGCCCTGCGATGTGTGCCACGGCAAACGCTACAACCGCGAAACCCTAGAAATTCATTACAAAGAAAAAACCATCGACGACGTACTGCGCATGACAGTAGAAAAAGCGTTTGAGTTTTTTAAACCCGTGCCAGTCATCGCGCGCAAACTGCAAACGCTGCTGGATGTGGGCTTGGGCTATATCACCTTGGGTCAATCAGCCACCACTTTGTCCGGTGGTGAAGCGCAGCGAGTAAAGCTGTCGCTAGAATTATCCAAACGCGATACCGGCCGCACTTTATTCATTTTGGATGAACCCACTACCGGGTTGCATTTTCAGGACATCGACTTACTGCTGAAAGTGCTCTATCGATTGCGCGATCACGGCAACACCGTGGTAGTGATTGAGCATAACTTGGATGTGATTAAAACCGCAGATTGGATTGTGGACTTAGGACCTGAGGGGGGCGGAGGGGGTGGACGCATCATCGCAGAAGGAACCCCCGCACAGGTAGCTGCTAATAAGAAAAGCTTTACCGGCGCCTTTTTGAAATCTCACCTTTAGGTTAGGGGTCAGACCCCATGCGGGGTCTGACCCCTATTTGGCCGCCATTTGACGCTTTTGCATCTCCACTGCCATGGCAGTGAATTGCTCTTCAAACTCATGACGCATAAACGATAAGCCAAACAGTTTGGCAAATATTGAATCGGCGATGCCCTCCGCGTGATACTTCACACTTGTACCAAAAGCGGTGGGAATGAGTTGCAACTCGCTCTCCATGCTCTTAAAAGTGCCTGAGATATTCTTAGACATCATGCGTTTCATGGGCTCTGTTCTAATTTCCCGTACCGACTCAAAAGGGTAGGATAGCAAACCAAATTTCGCCTCACCTTTCTGTTGCACCACCCACACATTACCGTTGCTACTTAGCACATGACTGTATGTAAGGTTGGTGACAATAGCGGTCATGTGTTCAAAGTCTGTGAACACATCCCAAACCGTGGCCGGCGCTGCCGCCACCTCCAATGTGGCATCCACAATAAAACCATCCCTGCTCTTAACTACAGATACCGTAACCTTGGGCGCTGGAAAAGAGGGTGCGAGCGCTGCAGCCGATGGTGCGGTGTGCGTGGCTAATGGTGCAGCATCAACCATAGGGGTCAGACCCCAAATACAGAAAACCAAAATAATTGGGGTCAGACCCCATGGGGGGTCTGACCCCCCATGGGGTCTGACCCCGGGTTCACCGGGTTCACACGTAAAAAAACGCCGGGCTGAGCCGGCGTTTTGGGGTATTACATTCAATTCTTTACGCTTCAGGCGCATTTTCCGCTGAGGCTGTTTCGGCGGGACGGTCCATCAGTTCCACCAAGGCCATGGGAGCATTGTCGCCCTGACGGAAGCCAAATTTCAGAATACGCAGGTAACCACCATTGCGGGTAAGGTAGCGCGGACCCAACTCTTTAAACAACTTCACTACGTTTTCACGATCGCGCAGGCGGTTGAAGGCCAAGCGGTGATTGGCCAGTGAGGGCACCTTGCCCATGGTGATGAGAGGCTCAGCCACACGACGCAATTCTTTGGCTTTGGGCAATGTGGTCTTGATGACCTCATGGCGCAATAAAGAGTTGGTCATGTTGCGAAGCATCGCCAACCGATGGCTGGTGGTGCGGTTTAATTTGCGGTTACTTAAACGGTGACGCATGATAATTTCCTTAAATAATCGGTCGACGCTTAGCGACGATCGGTCAGGCCCACAGGCGGCCAATTTTCGAGTTTCATACCCAGCGTTAAGCTCTTAGTGGCCAACACTTCTTTAATTTCATTGAGCGACTTGCGGCCCAGATTTGGTGTTTTCAGCAGCTCGGTTTCGGTGCGCTGAATTAAATCGCCGATGTAGAAAATGTTTTCGGCTTTCAGGCAATTGGCTGAGCGTACGGTCAATTCCAAATCGTCCACGGGTTGCAAGAGGATAGGATCTACTTGCGGTGCTTTGGTGGATTCCAATGTCATGGGCGTGCCTTGCAGATCGGCGAAGATATTGAGTTGTTCCATCAACACGCGAGCAGCGAAGCGAACAGCTTCTTCAGGCTCGATGGCACCATTGGTTTCAATGTCCATGACCAATTTGTCTAGGTCGGTGCGTTGCTCAACACGGGCGCTTTCAACGGCGTAGCTTACACGTCGCACGGGGCTAAAAGAGGCGTCCAGCATAATGCCGCCTACAGCACGGGACTCTTCATCCACATTGCGCATAGTGGCGGGCTGATAACCGCGGCCTTGTTCAACTTTAATTTGCATATCGAGTTTGCCGCCGGCGGTAAGGTGCGCGATGACGTGCTCGGGGTTGATAATTTCAACATCATGTTGGGCTTCGATGTCGCCGGCGGTAACCACACCAGGGCCAACTTTAATCAGCTTCAACACGGCTTCGCTGTTGTTGTGCAGCTTCAACACGATGCCCTTCAGGTTCAATAACAGATCCACTACGTCTTCTTGCACGCCTTCAACAGTGGAGTACTCGTGCAGCACACCCGAAATTTTCACTTCGGTGGGTGCAAAACCAGGCATCGAGGACAATAAAATACGACGCAGAGCATTGCCCAGCGTATGGCCGTAGCCGCGCTCGAAAGGTTCCATCACCACCTTGGCGTAGGTGGGGGAAACGTTCTGCACGTCAATACTGCGTGGCTTTAAAAAAGGATTCGATTGGCTATGCATTGTTTATCCTTGTGACTAACTGGGGTTACTTCCCCGCTACTTCGAATACAGCTCAACCACCAGAGATTCATTGATGGTTGCTGGTAATTCACTGCGCAATGGGCGAGCCTTGAAAACACCTTTCATGGCCTTGGCATCCACTTCCAACCATTCGGGGAAACCCCGTCCTTCAGCGGCTTCGGTGGCGCCCTTAATGCGCAACTGTGTCTTGGATTTTTCGGCTACTTCCACGGCATCGCCGGGACGCAGCAAGAACGATGGGATATTCACCCGATGACCGTTCACCAAAATTCCGTTGTGACGCACTACCTGACGTGCTTCGGCGCGTGAAGCACCAAAACCCATACGGTAGGCCACATTGTCCAGACGGGATTCTAGGGTTTGCAGTAAGGTTTCACCCGTAATGCCACGCGCGCGGTCGGCCGCATGATAGGTGTTACGGAACTGACGTTCCAGAATGCCGTAGATGCGACGCACTTTTTGCTTGGCGCGCAACTGTCCGCCGTAAACGGACTGACGGTTGTTTTGTTTCTGACCATGCTGGCCAGGTGGATATGCACGACGGTCGACGGCACATTTGTCCGTAAAGCATTTTTCTCCCTTAAGGAAGAGCTTCTCGCCTTCACGGCGACATTGGCGACATTTAGCGTCCAGGTTTCTTGCCACGTTATTTCTCCTGATCCCTGGTTAGATTCGGCGTTTCTTGGGTGGACGGCAACCGTTATGGGGCACGGGCGTCACATCCGAGATACTGGTAATTTTAAAACCCGCGGCGTTCAGGGCGCGCACCGCAGATTCACGGCCAGGGCCAGGGCCCTTGATCCGTACTTCAAGATTCTTTACACCGCATTCCTGCGCTGCTTTGCCTGCGCTTTCCGCTGCAATCTGTGCAGCAAACGGCGTGCTCTTACGTGAGCCCTTAAACCCGTTGCTGCCCGAGGTTGCCCAGGACAATGCATTACCCTGACGATCGGTAATCGTCACGATGGTGTTATTAAATGACGCATGAATGTGAGCAATGCCTTCCGCCACATTCTTTTTAACTTTCTTGCGTACACGTGTTGCTGAGTTTGCCTTAACCATTCAATTAATCCTTCGATTACTTCGTTGCACGAACGGCCTTACGCGGGCCCTTACGGGTACGCGCGTTGGTCCTGGTACGCTGGCCACGGCAGGGCAAGCCACGACGGTGGCGTGAACCCCGATAACTGCCCAGATCCATCAATCGCTTAATATTCAGCGACACTTCACGGCGAAGATCGCCTTCAACGGTAAACTTGGTCACTTCAATACGAAGTTTTTCCATTTCTGCATCGGTTAAATCTTTAATTTTAGAACTGGTGACCACACCAGCGGCCGCGCAAATGTCGCGGGCGCGGGGGCGTCCAATTCCAAAAATTGCCGTCAATGCAATTTCGGCATGTTGGTGATTTGGGATATTAACCCCTGCAATACGTGCCATAACGACCTCTAATTCCTGTTGGCTTAACGGTTTATAAAGTTAAGGCTTAGCCTTGGCGCTGCTTGTGACGCGGATCTTCACAGATCACACGCAGCACACCTTTACGGCGCACCAATTTGCACTTGCGGCAGACCTTTTTTACAGATGCTTGTACTTTCATTTTTCTCTACTCCTGCTCATCACGCTATTTGGCGCGGAAGGTAATCCGGCACCGCGTTAAATCGTAAGGCGTCAATTCCACAGTAACCTTGTCGCCCGGCAATATCCGGATGTAATGCATACGCATCTTTCCGGAAATGTGTCCTAGTACCACATGATCGTTTTCAAGTTTCACACGGAAGGTTGCATTCGGCAACGTTTCCACAATTTCACCCTGCATTTCGATCGTATCTTCTTTAGCCATTTATCTGGAGGGCTGCCCTTTAAAGTTAGCTTTCTTTAACAGGCTTTCGTACTGTTGCGACATGGCGTAGGACTGAACCTGGGCCATGAAGTCCATCGTAACCACCACGATGATCAACAGCGATGTACCCCCAAAATAAAACGGCACATTAAACCGCACAATCAAAAACTCTGGCAACAAACACACCAAGGTAATGTAAATGGCCCCAGTTAAGGTGAGGCGCGTCATGATCTTGTCAATGTAGCGCGCCGTTTGTTCACCGGGCCTAATTCCTGGTACAAATGCCCCACTCTTCTTTAAGTTGTCCGCAGTTTCCTTGCTGTTGAATACCAACGCCGTATAAAAGAAACAGAAAAACAAAATGGCGCTTGCGTACAACAACACATAAACCGGTTGTCCTGGACTCAGCAACGCGCTGACGTCCTTCAGCCAACCAAAATTTTCATGACTGCCAAACCATCCCGCCAAAGTAGCCGGAAACAAAATAATGCTGCTGGCAAAAATGGGGGGAATAACACCCGCCATATTCAGCTTCAGGGGCAGATGCGAGCTTTGCCCGCCGTAGACCTTATTGCCCACCTGCCGCTTGGCATAATTCACCGTAATCTTGCGCTGGCCGCGTTCTACAAACACCACCAAAGCGGTTATCAGTACCACTCCGGCAAACAACGCGATGGCCATAAACCAGGAAAATGCACCGGTTCTAACCAGTTCTAGCGTGCTGCCCACAGCCCGTGGCAATCCAGCCACGATACCGGCAAAGATAATGAGTGAAATGCCATTACCAATGCCGCGCTCTGTAATCTGTTCACCCAACCACATCAGAAACATGGTTCCGGTCACTAAGGTGATGGCGGTGGTGGCCCTAAAGGCCATTCCCGGATCCAACACCAAACCCGCTTGTGATTCCAAAGCGATGGCAATGCCAATGGCTTGGAAAAACGCCAGCACCACAGTGCCGTAGCGGGTGTATTGCGTAATCTTGCGGCGCCCTGCTTCGCCTTCTTTCTTCAACGCTTCTAAGGTCGGCAACACCGAGGTTAGAAGTTGCATGATGATGGATGCCGAAATGTACGGCATGATCCCCAATGCAAACACCGTGAAACGCGACAGCGCGCCTCCGGAGAACATATTAAACATCCCCAAAATGCCACCTTGCTGACTACTAAACAACTTGGCCAGCTCATCGGGGTTAATACCCGGCACAGGGATATGCGCACCCAACCGGTACACCACCAATGCACCCAGTACAAACCACAGACGGCGTTTAAGGTCGTTTAACTTGCTGCCTGCTGATTCGTTGCCCTTATTGGCCAAAATTACTCAGCCTGCTGCGCTTCAACCTGCGCTTCAATGGTTCCGCCCGCCGCTTCAATAGCCGCGCGCGCGCCGCTTGTAACGCCTACGCCACGCAGCGTGAGCTTGCGCGACAACTCACCTTTCAAAAATACTTTGGCACCACCGGCACTGCCGGGAATCAGGCCGGCTTGCTTTAAGGTCAGCAAATCAACCACATCGCCTTCCACGCGCGCCAAGTCTAACAAGCGAACTTGCGCGGTTTCATGACGGTTTACGGGTTGGAAACCACGCTTGGGTAAGCGACGTTGCAGTGGCATTTGGCCGCCTTCAAAACCCACTTTATGAAAACCACCGGAACGGCTTTTTTGACCCTTGTGACCGCGGCCTGCTGTTTTACCCAAACCACTACCAATACCGCGGCCCACGCGGCGGCGCGGGCGCTTGGCGCCATCGGCTGGTTTAATTGTATTTAGTTCCATGACCCTTATCCTTTATGCGAGACGAACCAAGTGTTTCACGGTGTTAACCATGCCACGGTTTTCAGGGGTGTCGATGACTTCAACTGTTTGCTGCATGCGACGCAGTCCCAAGCCACGCACACAAGCCCGATGAGCCTTCAACGCACCAATGGGGCTTTTAAACAACGTGACCTTAATCATTTTTTGAGTGGCGCTATTCATCTGCTTACTCCGTAATCTCTTCAATAGACTTGCCGCGCTTGGCTGCAATTTCGGAAGGACGGCGTGTGGCTTCAAGACCATTTAAGGTGGCCCGGATCACGTTGTAAGGATTGGTAGAACCAATGCACTTCGCCAACACATCCGTCACGCCCATCACTTCAAATACGGCACGCATCGGGCCGCCGGCAATAATGCCCGTACCTTCGGATGCGGGTTGCATAAACACTTTAGCGGCGCCATGGGTACCAATCACTTGGTGAAACAAGGTGCCATTCTTTAAATTAATTTTGACCATTTTGCGACGTGCAGATTCCATGGCTTTTTGTACGGCCACAGGCACTTCGCGGGACTTACCCTTGCCCATGCCAATGCCGCCATCGCCGTCACCTACCACGGTTAATGCGGCGAATGCCAAAATACGGCCGCCCTTAACCACTTTAGTGACGCGGTTTACCGCAACCATTTTTTCCCGCAGGCCGTCGCCGCGATCTTCGTTATCGTTCTTTGCCATGTTCTGTCTCTATGGGTTTTACTAAACCGTTAAAACTTCAGGCCGCCTTCACGAGCTGCGTCGGCCAAAGCCTTAACGCGACCGTGATAGCGGAAGCCGGAGCGATCAAATGCAACGCTCTCAATACCCACTTGCTTGGCTTTTTCAGCAATGCGACGACCCACCAGGGTTGCTGCATTAATGTTGCCACCATTTGCCATTTCTTTACGTACTTCAGGCTCAAGAGTGGAGGCGCTGGCCAACACTTTTGCCCCTGAGGCATCAATAATTTGCGCATACACATGCAAATTTGTACGGTGCACGGTAAGGCGCACGGCGCACAATTCTGCAATCTTGCTGCGGGTGCGGCGTGCCCGACGAATTCTTCCGTTGCTGGTGTTATTCATGATGTGTTCGCCTTATTTCTTCTTGGTTTCTTTGAGGATGATGACTTCGTCCACATAGCGCACGCCCTTACCCTTATAAGGCTCAGGTTTGCGATAAGCCCGCACTTCGGCGGCCACTTGGCCCACCACTTGGCGGTCAATGCCCTTGATAATAATTTCAGTCTGACTGGGGGTTTCTACCTTAATACCAGCGGGCATCATATGCACCACGGGATGGGAAAACCCCAATGTTAAATTCAATTTATCGCCAGCGGCTTGTGCGCGATAACCCACGCCCACCAAGGCCAATTTCTTTTCCCAGCCGCGGGTGACACCTTCCACCATATTGAATACCAGAGCACGCGCCGTGCCGGACATGGCATTGGCTTGTTGACTGTTGTTGGCCGCTTTAAACAGCAATTGGTTTTCAGCGCGCTCTACCAATACTTGGTCACCCAGATATTGGTTGAGAACACCCAGCGGGCCCTTAACGGACACATTGCTAGGGCTAATAGTCACTTCCACTTTGGCAGGGATGTCGACCGGGTAATTTGCTATGCGTGACATGGTTATAAGCTCCTTACGCCACGATGCACAGGACTTCACCACCCACGTTGCGGCTGCGTGCCGCACGATCGGTGATGACACCCGCAGGGGTGGACACAATGGCCACGCCTAGGCCATTCATGACCTTGGGGATTTCCTGGCAACTCTTGTACACACGAAGCCCTGGGCGGCTCACGCGTTCGATTAACTCGATCACGGGACGGCCGGCGTAATACTTAAGAGCCATCTCAAGTACCGGCTTGTTGCCACTTTGGTGGACTTCAAAACCATCGATATACCCCTCGTCTTTTAGGACTTGGGCAATGGCTATCTTTAATTTAGAAGATGGCATCGAAACACTGGTCTTTTCCGCACGCTGAGCGTTGCGGGTTCGAGTCAGCATATCGGCAATCGGATCTGTCATGCTCATCGGGTTGTCGCTCCTACTACCAGCTGGCCTTGGTGATGCCCGGAATTTCTCCGCGCATGGCTATTTCGCGGAGCTTGCTACGCCCCAGACCGAATTTACTATAAACGCCGCGCGGCCGACCCGTAAGGGCACAGCGATTGCGCAGCCGCGTTGGGCTTGCATTGCGTGGAAGTTGCTGCAACGCTTGACGAGCCTCATACCGAGCCTCATCACCCGCTTTACTGTCGTTGATAATGCTCATCAACTGTGCACGCTTGGCGGCAAATTTCTTTACCGTTACACGGCGCTTTAAATCACGATTGATCACTGCAATTTTCGCCACAGTTAACCTCAGACTTTCAATGGGAATTTAAATGCCAGCAATAATGCTTTTGCTTCGGCATCCGTTTTTGCCGTGGTGGTAATGGTGATGTCCATACCACGCACTGCGTCAATCTTGTCGTACTCAATTTCCGGGAAAATGGTTTGTTCTTTAACGCCCATGCTGTAATTGCCACGACCGTCAAAGGAACGACCCGAAATACCACGAAAGTCTCGAATTCGCGGGATGGCCACGGAAATCAGGCGATCGAGGAATTCATACATGCGCTCACGGCGCAATGTGACCATACAGCCAATAGGATAGCCTTCGCGGATTTTAAAACCGGCGATGGACTTGCGTGACTTGGTGACCACCGGTTTTTGGCCGGCAATCTTTTGCATGTCACCCACAGCATGTTCAATGATTTTTTTATCGGCCACAGCCTCACCCACACCCATGTTGAGGGTGATTTTGGTGATGCGGGGCACTTCCATAACCGAGGTGTAACCAAACTCTGTGACCAGTTTGGGCACAACGGTTTCTTTGTAAAAACTATTCAGGCGGCTCATGCTCATTCCTTACGCGTCAACGACTTCGCCGTTGGACTTGAAAAAACGTACCCGTTTACCATCTTCCAACACCCGAATGCCCACACGGTCGGCTTTTTGGGTGGCGGGGTTGTATAGCGCCACATTCGAAATATGAATGGGCATGTCTTTTTCGATAATGCCGCCCGGCTCACCTTTTGCGGGGTTGCCCTTAGCGTGTTTCTTTACACGGTTTAAACCATCTACCACCAAAGAAAATTCGCTGACCACGCGCGCCACTGAGCCGCGTTTGCCTTTGTCTTTGCCAGTAATTGCGATGACTTCATCGCCTTTGCGAATTTTGCGCATGAAAAGCTCCTATAACACTTCGGGGGCTAGCGAGACGATTTTCATAAAACGCTCAGTCCGCAGCTCACGGGTAACCGGTCCAAAAATACGTGTACCGATGGGTTCTAGCTTGGCATTCAGTAAAACGGCTGCGTTGCCGTCAAACTTAACCAGCGAACCATCGGGGCGACGAACGCCCTTGGCGGTACGTACCACAACGGCGTTATACACCTCGCCTTTCTTAACGCGGCCACGGGGCGCAGCAGTTTTAATGCTGACCTTAATGACATCGCCAATGTTGGCGTAACGGCGTTTAGAACCGCCCAGTACTTTAATACACATGACCGATTTGGCGCCGGTATTATCGGCGACATCTAGTCTCGATTGCATTTGAATCATTTTTTAGTGCCTCTCCAACTTAATCCGACGGCCTTGCGGCTCTGCCCGGGATTTGTAACGACCCCACGGCTACGACGGCTAGTTTTGGACCCCGTTTTAAGGGATAGAAAACGTTGCTTCCGAAGAATCCGCAAGTTTAGCGTAAAAACCGGCCCGAAGGCAAGCCCCCAACCTAATTTAGACCGTTTCTGCCTTTGAAATGAGGCGCGCCACCTTCCAAGTCTTGGTTTTGGAGATGGGTCGGCATTCCTCAATAATCACCACGTCGCCGGTATGGTACTCATTGCTTTCGGCATGGGCGTGGTATTTCTTGGTGCGACGCATCACCTTGCCCAAAGTAGGGTGGGTTACGGTGCGTTCAACCAACACGGTAACCGTCTTGTTCATTTTGTCGCTCACCACGGTGCCGGTCAGCGTGCGCTGATTGGCAGTGGTTGCGGCTTGAATGGTATTTGTCATAATTAAACCGCCTTTTCACGGATCAGCGTTTTGACCCGGGCGATGTCGCGCCGGAGCTTGCCCAATTCGCTGGTCTTGGTGCTTTGTTGGGTGGATAACTGCATCTTCAGGCCAAAACGAGCCTTCAGTAAGGACACCAGTTCCTGGTTCAGTTCTTCCACGTTTTTAGTACGAAGTTCTTTTGCTTTCATAGCCTTATCCCAAATGACGGGTAACAAAGGTGGTGGCCAGAGGTAACTTGGCTGCCGCGAGGGTAAATGCCTCACGGGCCAACTTTTCATCCACACCATCCATTTCGTAGAGCACCTTGCCGGGCACGATTTCGGCCACAAAGTACTCGGGGTTGCCCTTACCGTTACCCATCCGAACTTCGGCGGGTTTACGGGAAATAGGCTTGTCCGGGAAAATCCGGATCCAAATGCGTCCGCCCCGTTTAATGTGACGGGTCATGGCACGACGAGCAGCCTCAATTTGACGGGCTGTAAGACGACCGCGTTCGGTGGCCTTGAGGCCAAAATCGCCAAAGGAAACCTTGGCTCCGCGGGTGGCGACACCCGTGTTGCGGCCCTTCTGTTGCTTACGGTATTTCGTTCTAGCTGGTTGCAGCATTTCGGACTCCTGACTTGCGGGTCTTTTTCTCGGGCTCAACGGCTGCCACTACGGGCAATTCGCCCCGACCCTGATGTTCACCCTTAAATACCAACACACGCACCCCGATAATGCCGTAGGTGGTTTTGGCTTCGGAGAAGCCGTAGTCGATATCGGCACGCAAGGTGTGTAATGGCACACGGCCTTCGCGATACCACTCGGTACGGGCAATTTCGATACCGTTTAAACGGCCGCTGCTGGTGATCTTGATGCCTTGTGCGCCCAAACGCATGGCATTTTGCATGGCGCGCTTCATGGCGCGACGGAACATCACGCGCTTTTCAAGCTGCCCAGAAATACCGTCGGCGATAATTTGCGCGTCCAGTTCGGGCTTACGAATTTCTTCAATGTTCACATGCACAGGCACGCCCATGATCTGTTGCAGGCTGACGCGCAAGCTTTCAATGTCTTCGCCTTTCTTGCCGATCACCACACCCGGACGGGCGCTGTAAATGGTGATCTTGGCATTCTTGGCGGGGCGCTCAATAATGACGCGGCCCACAGAGGCATGTGCCAGCTTCTTTTTTAAGTAAGCACGCACTTTGATGTCGGCTTGCAGCATGCCGGGGAAATTCTTTGAATTGGCAAACCACTTAGAGGTCCAGTTTTTAAGAACACTGAGGCGGAAACCGATTGGATGTATTTTCTGGCCCATGTTTATTCCTTGTCCGCTACGGTGACATAGATGTGGCAGGTGGGCTTGATGATGCTATTGCCACGGCCCTTGGCGCGCGCCATGAAACGTTTCATGATCGGCCCTTTTTCCACATGGATGACGGAGACTTTTAACTCATCCACATCCAAACCCAGATTATGCTCGGCGTTGGCAATGGCCGACTCCAGCACTTTCTTGATGATCTTGGCGCCCTTCTTGGGGCTAAAACTGAGCAAGCTCAAGGCTTTGTCCACCTTCAGACCGCGAACCTGATCCGCCACCAACCGTCCCTTTTGGGGAGAGAGGCGAACGCCGCGCAATATTGCATTTACATTCATGATTCGTGCTCCTATTTCTTGGCCGGGGCGGCTTTCTTGTCCGCCGTATGGCCTTTGAAGGTACGGGTCAATGAAAACTCGCCCAACTTATGGCCGACCATGTTTTCAGTAACGTACACCGGAATATGCTGCTTGCCGTTATGGACAGCAATCGTCAGACCAACAAAGTCGGGCAACACCGTAGAACGGCGTGACCAGGTTTTGATGGGACGCTTGTCCTTAGAGGCCACAGCGGTTTCCACTTTTTTCATGAGATGACCGTCAATGAACGGTCCTTTTTTAACTGAGCGAGCCATAGTCGTTACCCTTAAGCGGATTGACGGCGACGAACGATCATGCTGCTCGTGCGCTTGTTTCTACGTGTGCGATAACCCTTGGTTTGAGTACCCCATGGGCTCACTGGATGGCGGCCTGCGGCCGTCTTGCCTTCACCACCACCGTGCGGGTGATCCACCGGGTTCATGGCCACGCCACGAACCGTAGGACGAATACCACGCCAGCGTTGTGCACCGGCCTTACCGATGGAGCGTAGGTTATGTTCTTCATTACCCACTTCACCGATGGTGGCACGGCATTCCACATGCACACGGCGAATTTCACCGGAGCGCAAACGCAACTGAGCGTAAGCGCCTTCACGGGCCAACAGCTGTACAGAGGTGCCTGCCGAACGCGCCAGCTGCGCGCCTTTACCGGGTTGCATTTCAATACAGTGAATGGTGCTACCCACGGGAATGTTGCGCAGTGGCAAGCAATTACCGGGCTTGATGGGGGCATCAATGCCACTCATCAACTGAGCGCCCTTGGCGATTCCCTTGGGCGCAATAATGTAACGGCGTTCGCCATCGGCATAGCACAGCAAAGCCAAGTTGGCGGTCCGGTTAGGATCGTATTCCAAATGCTCAACCACCGCAGGAATGCCATCCTTGTTGCGACGGAAATCAACCATACGGTAATGCTGACGATGTCCACCGCCCTGATGACGGGTGGTGATATGTCCATTGTGGTTACGACCGGCTTTCTTGGATTGTTTTTCAACCAAGGCTTGTACCGGTGCACCTTTATGCAATTCCACGCCTGTAACACGGATCACCCCACGACGACCGGGTGATGTGGGCTTCATTCTAATAATGGCCATGACTATTCCCCTGCCATGAGGTTAATTTCTTGGCCGGGCTTCAGGCACACATAGGCCTTCTTCCAGTCTTTGCGTTTACCCGCAAAACGACCACTGCGTTTCAATTTGCCTTTCACGTTGACCACTTGCACGCTTTCCACTTGAACTTTAAACAGCTGTTCTACAGCCGCTTTAATTTCAGGCTTGGTTGCAGTGGTAGCCACACGGAAAATAACTTGCTCAAACTTATCGGCCACGTAGGTGCTCTTTTCAGAAACCAGGGGGCCTTCAATCACTTGTAGCAAGCGCGCTTCGCTAAATTTGGGGTTCATTATGACAACACCTCTTCAAATTTCTTAACCGCCGCTTGGGTCAACACCACCTTAGGAAAACGAATCAAGCTCACTGGATCGGCTTCAGACACTTCCAGCACCAAGGCATTGGGCAGGTTGCGTGAAGACAAGTACAGGTTGTCATCCAGATTGTCGGTGATAATCAGCACGCGGTCGTAACCCATGCCTTTTAATTTGCCGGCCAAAACTTTGGTTTTGGGTGAATCGAGGGTGATTTGCTCAACCACAGCCAGACGATCTTCGCGCACCAATTGCGACAAAATGGCGCACAGACCTGCGCGATACATTTTGCGGTTAATTTTGTGCGAGAAATTTTCATCAGGACTGGATGGAAAAATCTTACCGCCGCCACGCCACAAAGGGCTGGAAGCCATACCGGCACGGGCACGACCCGTTCCTTTTTGATTCCACGGTTTGCGTGTGGACTTGGCGATTTCGCTGCGGCCCTTCTGGGCACGGGTTCCTTGGCGCGCATTGGCCTGGAACGCGATGACCAGCTGATGCACCAGCGGTTCGTTATATTCGCGACCAAAGAGCTCATCCGAACCCACCATGGTGGATATGGATTGCCCCTTATCATCAATAATTTTCAGATCCATTATGCACCTGCCTTAGCGGCGGGCCGCACGATGACATGACCGCCCTTAGAGCCGGGAACGGCGCCTTTAATGAGAAGCAGCTTGCGTTCAGCATCGATACGCACGATGACGAGGTTTTGCGCGGTACGTTTTACGTCGCCCAAATGACCGGCCATGCGCTTACCGGGAAACACGCGGCCTGGATCTTGTGCCATACCGATGGAACCTGCGCTGTTATGCGAGCGCGAGTTACCGTGCGAAGCACGATTAGAGCTGAAATGGTGGCGCTTGATGGCACCGGTAAACCCTTTACCCAAGGAGGTACCGGTCACGTCCACTTTTTGGCCCACTTGAAATACATCCAAGGCCACAGTGGTTCCAGCGGCCAGCGTTGCAAGCTGGTCATCGGTCACATGAAATTCGCGTGTGAGTGTACCGCCTGTAACACCAGCCTTAGCCAAATGACCGGCAATGGCTTTGGTGATGCGGCTTGCACGACGGGTGCCATAGGTCACTTGAACGGCGGTATAGCCGTCGGTGCCGGGCGTCTTGATCTGTGTGACGCGATTATCGCCCACATCAACCACGGTGACCGGTATAGAGTCGCCATCGTCGGTGAACACACGCGTCATGCCGATTTTACGGCCAACGAGTCCTAGAGTCATTGCTCAATTCCTTATGTTTGTTAATCCGCCAACCCTTAAATGGTTTGGTCGGATGCCGATTCCAATTGATCAGCTCCTAACTATTTTTACAGCGCCGCACTTTTTTATGCGGATATTGCTTACAGCTTAATTTCTACGTCCACGCCTGCGGGCAAATCCAACTTCATGAGGGCGTCTACCGTTTTGTCAGTAGGGTCCACAATGTCCATCAAGCGCAGATGGGTCCGAATTTCGAACTGATCCCGTGATGTTTTGTTCACGTGTGGTGAGCGCAATACATCAAAACGCTCAATGCGCGTAGGTAAGGGAACAGGTCCCTTCACTACAGCACCGGTGCGCTTCGCGGTTTCGACAATTTCCAAAGCCGACTGATCGATGAGTCGGTAGTCGAACGCCTTGAGGCGAATTCGGATTTTTTGATGTGTGATTGCAGTAACCATGGATATCCTTTTTTTACTCAATAATCTTCGCAACAACACCCGCACCTACGGTACGGCCGCCTTCACGAATAGCGAAACGCAAACCTTCTTCCATAGCAATGGGTGCAATCAACGCTACGGATACGGATACGTTGTCTCCTGGCATCACCATTTC
>CAIVUX010000007.1 GCA_903909215.1 uncultured Ferrovum sp. | reverse complement strand
GTAGCTCTTGGCTTCGCCACCAAACTTCTTCGCCAGAACCACGGTCAAGGCCGCAGTTAATGTGGTCTTACCATGATCCACGTGTCCGATGGTGCCCACGTTGACGTGGGGTTTTGTCCGTTCAAATTTACCTTTGGCCATGATCTATCCTCAAATATCGTCGAGTTATTTCTTGTTGATAATTGCTTCCGCGACATTGCGCGGGGCTTCCGAGTAGTGCTTGAATTCCATGGTATATGTGGCGCGCCCCTGCGTTGCGGAACGCAACGAAGTGGAATAGCCAAACATTTCCGCCAAGGGTACTTCCGCTTTAATGACTTTCACACCCGCCAGATCTTCCATGCCCTGAATCATGCCGCGACGGGAAGACAAATCACCCACCACGTTGCCCATGAAATCGGGAGGCGTTTCCACTTCCACCGCCATCATGGGTTCGAGTAATACCGGGCTGGCTTTGCGCATGCCGTCTTTAAAGGCCATGGAGGCCGCCATCTTAAAGGCATTTTCGTTTGAATCCACATCGTGGTATGAACCGTAATGCAGCGTAACCTTCACATCCACCACTGGGAAACCAGCCAACACGCCATTGGGTAAGGTGTCGATAAGACCCTTTTCCACTGCCGGGATGTATTCGCGAGGCACCACGCCACCTTTAATGGCGTCGATGAATTCAAAACCTTTACCCATTTCGTTGGGCTCAACTTTCAGCACCACGTGACCATATTGACCGCGACCGCCGGACTGCTTAACAAACTTGCCTTCGGCATTTTCCACTTTGGCGCGAATGGTTTCACGATAGGCCACTTGGGGTTTGCCCACAGTGGCTTCCACGCCAAATTCGCGGCGCATACGGTCCACAATAATTTCCAAGTGCAATTCGCCCATACCCGAAATAATGGTCTGGCCCGATTCTTCGTCGGTATGCACACGAAATGATGGATCTTCCTGAGCCAAGCGATTAAGCGCCAAGCCCATCTTTTCTTGATCTACTTTGGTCTTGGGTTCCACGGCCTGAGAAATAACAGGTTCCGGGAAAATCATTTTTTCTAGGGTGATGATTTTGTCGGGGTCGCACAACGTGTCACCGGTGGTGGCTTCTTTCAAGCCCACGGCGGCAGCGATGTCACCGGCATACACTTCTTTAATTTCTTCGCGCTGATTGGCATGCATTTGCAAGATACGGCCAATACGTTCTTTGCGGCCCTTAACGGGGTTGTAAATGGTGTCGCCTGATTTAATAACACCGGAATACACGCGGAAAAAAATCAGCTGGCCCACAAAGGGGTCGGTCATGATCTTAAACGCGAGCGCTGAGAAACCCTCAGAATCTGATGCCGCGCGCTCGCCCATCTTGCCGTTTTCCAATTCGCCTTCCACGGGAGGAATGTCCACAGGAGAGGGCATATATTCCACCACCGCATCCAGCATGGCCTGCACGCCTTTATTCTTAAAGGCGCTGCCGCACATCATGGGCACTATTTCACTGGCGATGGTTCGGGTGCGAATGCCTAAACGAATTTCTTCTTCGCTCAGTTCACCGGACTCGAGGTATTTGTTCATTAATGTTTCATTGGCTTCGGCAGCGGCTTCCACCATTTTTTCACGCCATTCTTCGGCTTCAGCCCGCAGTTCGGCGGGAATTTCTTGAAATTCAAACTTCATACCTTGTGAGGCTTCGTCCCACACAATGGCTTTCATGCGTACCAAGTCAATGACGCCGGCAAACTTTTCTTCAGCGCCAATGGGAATTTGAATAATCACGGGGTTGCCGCGCAGACGTTCTTTGATTTGACGATACACTTTAAAGTAATCAGCACCCACGCGATCCATCTTGTTCACGAAGGCTAAGCGCGGTACCCCGTACTTGTTGGCCTGACGCCAAACAGTTTCAGACTGAGGCTGAACGCCGCCTACTGAGTCATACACCATGCAGGCTCCATCCAATACGCGCATGGAACGTTCCACTTCAATGGTGAAATCCACGTGACCGGGGGTGTCGATGATGTTGATGCGGTGCTCGGGGTACTTGCCTTCCATTCCCTTCCAGAAACAAGTAGTGGCCGCAGAGGTAATGGTAATGCCGCGCTCTTGCTCTTGTTCCATCCAATCCATGGTGGCGGCGCCATCATGCACTTCACCAATCTTGTGTGATACGCCGGTATAGAACAATACGCGCTCAGTGGTCGTAGTCTTACCCGCATCAATGTGCGCAGAAATTCCGATGTTCCGGTAGCGTTCTATAGGTGTTTTACGGGCCACTTCGTTCTACCTGTTCAAAATTCAATTCAAAAGCCAAAGGCTCAGGCATTTGCCTGGGCCAGGAGCACCTCTGTTTATTTCATGGGCAAGGGTTTAAAACCTGCCAAACTTTCCAAACCGAGCGGCCTACAGGCCACCGATCTCCGCTAAATGTCGTGAACCGACCGCGGATCGTGGTTTGGATTAAAACCGGTAATGCGCGAAGGCCTTGTTGGCATCTGCCATACGGTGAACTTCTTCACGCTTCTTGATGGCGCCGCCACGCCCTTCGGCGGCATCAATTAATTCTCCAGCCAAACGCAGTCCCATGGATTTTTCACCACGCTTGCGTGCGGCTTCACGTAACCAACGCATGGCCAACGCGGTGCGGCGACTGGCGCGCACTTCTACGGGAACCTGGTAGTTGGCACCCCCCACCCGACGGCTTTTTACTTCTACCATAGGGCGAGCATTATTAAGGGCGGTCATAAACACTTCCAGAGGATCTTTGCCCGACTTTTGCACGATGGCTTCCATGGCGCGATAAACGATCTGCTCGGCAATCGACTTTTTACCGGAATCCATGATCACGTTCACGAATTTGGAAATGTCGGTATTGCCAAATTTAGGATCTGGCAAAACATCACGTTTGGGGACTTCTCTACGACGGGGCATGGTAGTTTCTCTAAATAATATTCAGCAAAATGGCTTTAGGCCGCTTTCGGGCGCTTAGCACCGTACTTCGAGCGGGACTGCTTACGATCTTTAACACCAGCCGTATCAAGACTACCGCGCACGGTGTGGTAACGAACACCTGGTAAATCTTTAACCCGGCCACCCCGAATCAATACCACCGAGTGTTCCTGCAAATTATGGCCTTCACCGCCAATATAGCTGCTGACTTCAAAGCCATTGGTTAAACGCACACGAGCCACTTTCCGCAAAGCCGAATTGGGCTTTTTAGGTGTGGTGGTGTACACGCGGGTGCAAACCCCGCGCTTTTGCGGTGAATTGGCCAAGGCTGGAACCTTGCTTTTGGCCTTCTTAGCAACCCGCGGTTTGCGGATCAACTGATTGATTGTAGGCATTATTCTCTATATCCAATGGTGCGTGGGAGACCATCTCCCGGAAACAAACTTACTTTGTTCCAAAAAAGACTGACGATTCTAAGATGTAGCTCAACTATTGTCAAGCTACCCGCTCGTCACCTGTGGCCAAATCGGCCGATTCCATTAGCCCTAAGCTCGCATCCAGGGTTAAACCACCCTTGGGCTTGCGACGTGCGGTGTGGTAGGCCAATCCCGTACCGGCTGGGATTAAGCGGCCCACAATCACGTTTTCCTTCAAACCGCGCAGATCATCGCGTTTCCCCATAATGGCGGCTTCGGTCAATACCCGTGTGGTTTCTTGGAAAGAGGCTGCGGAAATAAAGGAATCCGTAGACAAGGAGGCCTTGGTAATCCCCAACAGAATATTGTCGAAGGAGGCGGGACGCTTATCGTCCGCAACCAATTTCTCATTCTCATCAAGGAGTTCCGCACGTTCCACCTGCTCACCCGGGATAAATCGGCTATCCCCTGCATCCACCACCTGAATACGGCGCAGCATCTGACGAACAATCACTTCAATATGCTTATCGTTAATCTTCACGCCTTGCAAACGGTACACATCTTGCACTTCGTCGGTAATGTAGCGGGTTAAGGACTCAATGCCCAATAAGCGCAGAATATCGTGCGGATCGGCTGGGCCATCCACAATCATTTCGCCCTTATTAACGATTTGGCCATCATGCACCGTAACGTGTTTATCCTTTGAAATCAGGTAGTCATGAGCCACGCCATCCATATCGGTAATCACCAAGCGCTGTTTTCCCTTGGTGTCCTTACCAAAGGAGACAATGCCAGTAATTTCGGCTAACAAGCCGGCATCTTTCGGCGAACGTGCTTCGAACAGCTCGGCTACGCGCGGCAAACCGCCGGTAATGTCACGGGTCTTGGACGATTCTTGAGGAATCCGCGCCAACACCTCACCCACCCCCACTTGTTGACCATTTTTAACGGTAATAATGGCGCCCACTTGGAAGGTGATATTCACCAATTGCTCGGTGCCGGTGAGCTTAATTTCTTGACCCTTGGCATCCAACAGTTTTACTTGGGGGCGCAATCCTTTCGAAACCGCACCGGCACGACGCTTAGGATCGATCACCACCAAGGTGGACAATCCCGTCACATCATCAATTTGCTTGGCAACGGTCACACCCTCTTCCACGTTCTCGAAGCGCACTTCACCGGCGTACTCCGTAATAATGGGACGTGTGTGCGGATCCCAAGTGGCCAACATATGGCCGGCTTTTACCTTATGACCGTCTTGAATTAGGAGGGTGGCGCCATAGGGCACTTTATGCCGTTCGCGCTCGCGACCACTGTCTTCGGTAATAATGACTTCACCCACGCGCGAGATGGCAATCTGCTCGCCGCGCACGTTGGTGACATAACGCATACCCGACGAGAAGCGCACCACGCCATTGGACTTGCTTTCCACTTGGCTAATCACAGCGGTACGAGATGCCGCACCCCCGATGTGGAATGTGCGCATGGTCAGCTGCGTGCCCGGTTCGCCAATGGACTGGGCCGAAATAACACCCACGGCTTCGCCCACGTTAACCAAGCCGCCACGGCCCAAATCACGGCCATAGCACTGAGCACAGAGACCATAGCGGGTTTCGCAGGTCAGCGGTGTACGCACCTTCACTTCATCCACGCTGGCGGCTTCTACAGCATCCACCGCGTCTTCATCCAACAAGGCGCCAGCAGGAATCAGCACTTCGCCGTTTTCAGGATGGATGACATCTAAGGCGGTAACGCGACCCAAAATACGATCACGCAAGGGTTCAACCACTTCACCACCTTCCACCAAGGCTTTCAGAACCATGCCCAATTCGGTACCGCAATCTTGCTCAATCACCACCAAATCTTGGGTGACATCCACCAAACGACGGGTGAGGTAACCCGAGTTCGCGGTCTTCAAGGCGGTATCGGCCAGGCCTTTACGCGCACCGTGAGTGGAAATGAAGTACTGCAACACGTTCAAACCTTCACGGAAATTGGCGGTAATAGGCGTTTCAATAATGGAGCCATCAGGCTTGGCCATCAAACCACGCATACCTGCCAACTGACGGATTTGAGCCGCTGAACCGCGCGCACCCGAATCGGCCATCATATAAATAGAGTTGAAGGATTCCTGTGTGGTTTCCTTGCCGTTGCGATCCATCACCGGCTCACGACCCAACTGATCCATCATGGCTTTGGCCACTTGGTCACCTGCACGGCCCCAAATATCCACCACCTTGTTGTAGCGTTCGCCTTGAGTCACCAGACCGGAAGTGTACTGAGCTTCAATTTCTTTCACTTCCGCTTCGGCTGAAGCAATTAACGCTTCCTTCTCAACGGGTACCAACATGTCATCCACGCAGATGGAAATACCGGCACGGGTGGCCATGGCAAAACCGGAATACATTAAACGATCAGCAAAAATAACCGCTTCACGAATACCGCAACGACGGAAGGCAGCGTTAATGAGGCGAGAAATTTCTTTCTTCTTCAGCGCCTTGTTGATCAGTGAGAAGGGTAAGCCTTCAGGCAGAATTTCCGACAGCAATGCACGGCCTACGGTGGTTTCGTAGCGGGTAATTTTTTGTACCCGTTCACCATCGGCGTCTGTGGAGTATTCGGCCAAGCGCACCATAATCTTGGCAGTAATATCCACCTGGCGTGCATCATAGGCGCGGGATACTTCAGCCACATCTGAGAAATGCATGCCCTCACCCTTGGCGTTGACACGCTCGCGGGTGATGTAATACAGACCCAACACGATATCTTGCGAGGGCACAATAATGGGGTCGCCATTAGCGGGCGACAACACGTTGTTTGAAGACAACATCAAGGTGCGACATTCCATTTGCGCTTCCAGCGACAAAGGAACGTGAACCGCCATTTGATCGCCATCAAAGTCGGCGTTAAAGGCCGCGCACACCAAGGGGTGCAATTGAATGGCTTTGCCTTCAATCAACACCGGCTCAAAGGCTTGAATACCCAAACGGTGCAACGTAGGGGCGCGGTTTAACATGACCGGATGTTCACGGATCACGTCTTCTAAGATGTCCCACACTTCAGGAATTTCTTGCTCGACCATGCGCTTCGCAGCTTTGATGGTGGTGGCCAAGCCCAACACTTCCAACTTGTGGAAGATAAAGGGTTTGAATAATTCCAGCGCCATCTTCTTAGGCAATCCGCATTGATGCAGTTTTAATTGCGGGCCCACCACAATCACAGAACGGCCCGAATAATCCACCCGTTTGCCCAGCAAGTTTTGACGGAAACGACCGCTCTTGCCTTTGATCATGTCGGCCAAAGATTTCAGGGCACGCTTGTTGGCACCGGTCATGGCTTTGCCGCGACGACCGTTATCCAATAGCGAATCCACTGCTTCTTGCAACATGCGTTTTTCGTTGCGCACAATAATTTCAGGTGCTTTGAGTTCCAACAGGCGCTTCAAGCGGTTGTTGCGGTTAATCACGCGGCGATACAGGTCATTCAAATCGCTGGTGGCAAAACGGCCGCCATCCAATGGCACCAGAGGGCGCAATTCGGGAGGCAGTACCGGCAGCACTTCCATGATCATCCACTCAGGCTTAATGCCCGATTTTTGGAAGGCTTCAAGAATTTTGATTCGCTTGGCGTATTTCTTAATCTTGGTGTCGGAGCTGGTGGCGGCCAATTCTTGGCGCAGACGCTCCACTTCGCTTTCCAGATTAATGTGGCGCAACAGTTCGCGCACCCCTTCAGCACCCATGGTGGCGGTGAATTCATCACCGTATTCTTCCACCTTGGCCAGGTAGTCTTCTTCCGACAGCAATTGGCAACGCGTTAAAGGCGTCATGCCAGGATCGGTGACCACGAATGCTTCGAAGTACAGTACGCGTTCAATGTCGCGCAAAGTCATGTCCAGCACCATACCCAAACGGGAGGGCAAGGATTTCAGGAACCAGATATGAGCCACCGGGCTCGCCAACTCAATGTGGGCCATCCGTTCACGGCGCACTTTGGAGAGCGTGACTTCCACATTACATTTTTCGCAGATTACACCCCGATGTTTGAGGCGCTTGTACTTACCGCACAAACACTCGTAATCTTTTACCGGTCCAAAAATTTTGGCGCAAAAAAGTCCATCCCGCTCCGGTTTAAAGGTGCGGTAGTTGATGGTTTCCGGTTTCTTCACTTCACCATAGGACCAAGAACGAATCTTGTCCGGTGAAGCCAATCCAATCCGAATGGCATCAAATTCTTCTTCTTGCGTAACCTGCTTAAACAAATCTAATAGTGCTTTCACGCTTAACCTCCATCGGGTATTCCTGAAATTTCAGGCTAAACCCAGTGATGAAATCTGGAAACAATCATCGTTGCTCGGTTGTTCGCTTATATCCGTTCTAGGTCGATATCAATACCCAGCGAGCGGATTTCTTTCACCAATACGTTGAAAGATTCCGGCATGCCTGCATCGATTTTATGTTCGCCCTTCACGATGTTTTCATAAATCTTGGTTCGTCCCGCCACATCATCAGACTTCACCGTCAGCATTTCTTGCAAGGTGTACGCAGCGCCATAGGCTTCTAGCGCCCACACTTCCATTTCACCGAAACGCTGTCCGCCAAACTGCGCCTTGCCGCCCAGCGGTTGCTGAGTAACCAAGCTGTAAGGACCGGTTGAACGGGCATGCATCTTGTCATCCACCAAATGGTGCAGTTTCAGAATATGCATGTAGCCCAATGTGACTTGGCGATCAAAGGCTTCGCCGGTGCGGCCATCAAACAATTGCATCTGGCCACTGCGCGGCAATCCTGCCAATTCCAACATGTCTTTAATTTCGGCTTCGTTGGCACCGTCAAACACCGGTGTGGCAAACGGTACGCCTTCGCGTAAGTTGTCGGCCAATTCCAGAATCTCGGCATCTGTTAATGAGCCTAAGTCTTCTTTCTTGCCCCGTCCGTTGTAAACTTTTTCCAGGAAGCCGCGCACCTTAATGGCTTCCGCTTGCTGGTCGAGCAGTTGACCAATCACATGGCCCAAGCCCTTAGCGGCCCAACCCAAGTGGGTTTCTAAAATCTGGCCCACGTTCATACGCGACGGAACGCCCAAGGGGTTCAGCACGATGTCGGCGGGTGTACCATTGGCCGTGAATGGCATGTCTTCCACTGGTACGATCTTAGAGATCACACCTTTGTTACCGTGACGACCGGCCATCTTGTCGCCCGGTTGCAAGCGACGCTTCACAGCCAAATACACCTTCACCATCTTCTGCACGCCCGGTGGCAATTCATCGCCTTGGGTCAGTTTGCGACGCTTTTCTTCAAACAGCGCATCAAATTCCACGCGCTTTTGACCCAAGCTGTCTTTCAACTGCTCCAACTGCAATTGTTGATCGTCTTCTGCCAGGCGAATATCAAACCAGTCGTAGCGACCCACTTCATGCAAATAGGTTTTGGTAATGCGTGTGCCCTTGGCCAGCTTCTTGGGGCCGCCCTTAGCCGTTTTACCGGTAAGCAGACGCTCAATACGGCCAAAGGTATCGTTTTCCACAATGCGCAACTGATCAGCCAAATCTTTCTTAAACTGAGTCAGTTCATCATCAATGATCTGCTGAGCGCGGGCATCACGTTCAATCCCCTCGCGGGTAAACACCTGAACGCCGATCACGGTGCCTGACATCCCCGAGGGCACGCGCAGGCTGGTGTCTTTTACATCCGAGCTCTTTTCGCCAAAAATAGCGCGCAACAGTTTTTCTTCTGGCGTGAGTTGCGTTTCGCCCTTCGGCGTCACTTTACCCACCAGCACATCACCAGCTTCTACTTCAGCGCCAATGTAAATAATGCCGGACTCATCCAAGCGGCCTAACATGCGCTCGGAGAGGTTTGAAATGTCGCGCGAAATATCTTCAGGTCCCAGCTTGGTGTCACGTGCCACCACCGACAACTCCTCAATGTGAATAGAGGTGAAGCGGTCTTCGGCCACGATGCGCTCGGAGATTAAAATTGAATCTTCAAAGTTGTAACCGTTCCAGGGCATAAACGCTACCAACAGATTTTGACCAAGCGCCAATTCACCAGTATCGGTGGAGGCGCCATCGGCAATCACGTCATCACGAGAAATGATGTCACCCACTTTGGCGATGGGTCGTTGATTGATGTTGGTATTCTGGTTAGAGCGGCGATACTTAATTAGGTTGTAGATGTCCACACCCACTTCGCCGGCCATGGTTTCGTTGTCGTTCACACGCACCACGATACGGGCGGCATCCACATAATCCACAACTCCACCCCGACGGGCTTGTACGGTAGTTCCCGAATCCACAGCCACGGTCCGTTCGATACCCGTTCCCACCAAAGGCTTCTCAGCACGCACGCACGGCACTGCTTGGCGTTGCATGTTAGAACCCATCAAGGCGCGGTTGGCATCATCGTGTTCCAAGAACGGAATCAACGATGCGGCAACGGATACGATCTGTGCGGGAGCCACGTCAATGTGCGTGACGCGATCCGGTGTGGCCAATGTAAATTCATTGTGATGACGGCAAGAAACCAAATCGTCCGTGAAGCGGCCTTTGGCATCGAGCTCGGCGTTGGCCTGCGCAATCACATAACGACCTTCTTCAATGGCGGAGAGCATTTCAATCTGCTCGCCCACGCGGCCGTTTTCTACTTTGCGATACGGGGTTTCTAAGAAACCATAGGAATTGGTGCGCGCATACAGCGCCAATGAATTGATCAAGCCGATGTTCGGGCCTTCCGGTGTTTCAATAGGGCATACTCGACCGTAATGGGTGGGATGCACATCGCGCACCTCAAAGCCCGCACGTTCGCGTGTTAAACCACCAGGCCCTAAGGCCGATACACGCCGCTTGTGGGTAATTTCCGACAAGGGGTTGGTCTGATCCATAAACTGCGACAATTGACTGGAACCAAAGAACTCTTTAATCGCCGCCGAAATGGGCTTGGCGTTAATTAAATCGTGCGGCATCAAGTTTTCGGATTCGGCTTGGGACAGACGTTCCTTCACAGCACGCTCAACACGCACTAAGCCGGAACGGAATTGATTTTCGGCCAACTCACCTACAGAGCGTACGCGACGATTTCCCAAGTGATCGATATCATCAATTTCGCCGCGACCATTGCGCAGTTCAACCAAAATCTTAATCACCGCCACAATGTCTTCGTTGGAGAGCACTGATGCACCCACCAATTCAGGACGACCCACGCGGCGATTAAACTTCATGCGGCCAACAGCCGACAGGTCGTAACGGTCTTCATTAAAGAACAGACCTTGGAACAAGCTTTTTACGGCTTCTTCAGTGGGTGGCTCGCCAGGGCGCATCATGCGGTAGATGGCCACACGGGCTGCCATTTGATCGGCGGCATCATCCATGCGCAAGGTTTGAGAAATGTACGGGCCTTGGTCCAAATCATTGGTATAAATAGTGCGGAATTCACTAATGCCTGCGGCACGGAATTTCGCTAAGGTGGCTTCGGTCAATTCATCATTGGCACGTCCCAGCACTTCACCGGTACTGGTGTCGATAATGTCATGAGCCAACGCGCGACCGGCAACAAATTCTTCCGGCACTTCAATGCGTTTTAAACCCGCTTGCTCCATTTCACGAATATGCTTCACCGTGATGCGTTTATCGCGCGGCACAATCACTTTACCCTTGGCCATGATGTCGAAGCGAGTCACATCACCACGCAACCGCTCTGGTACCAATTCCATTTGTACGGTTGCGCCATCCATGTGGAAAGTTTCAAAAGCAAAGAAGGTTTCGAGAATCTGTTCGGGCGTAAAGCCAATAGCCTTCAGCAATGTGGTGACGGGCATTTTCCGGCGACGATCCACACGGAAATACAGGAAATCTTTTGGATCAAATTCAAAATCGAGCCATGAGCCGCGATAAGGGATGATACGGGCCGAGAACAACAGCTTGCCTGAAGAATGCGTCTTGCCGCGATCATGCTCGAAAAACACGCCGGGGCTGCGATGCAACTGAGACACGATGACACGTTCTGTACCGTTAATGACGAAAGAGCCATTCTTGGTCATGAGCGGAATTTCGCCCATGTACACTTCTTGCTCTTTCACTTCTTTAACCGTAGGTTTGGACGCTTCGCGGTCCATAATCTTGAGGCGCACACGCGCACGCAGAGGAGACGCATAGGTCATCCCACGTTGTTGGCATTCCAACACGTCAAAAGGAGGTGTACCCAGCTGATAGCTGACATACTCCAAACTGGCATTGCCAGAATGGCTGGAAATGGGAAACACGGTCTGGAAGGCCGCTTCTAGCCCCTGGCTTTTTCGCCCGGGTGAAACAACGTCCGCCTGCAAAAACTCAGCGTATGAGTCCAATTGGGTGGCCAGCAGGAACGGAACTTCGAGAACGCTTTGGCGCTTCGCGAAGCTTTTGCGAATGCGCTTTTTCTCGGTGAATGAGTAACTCATGTTATCTCCACGGCAGTATGACAAGTGCGTTGGGAATGGGGTGAACCCCAAACCGTTAAAACAAGGAAAACAGTTGAGTAGCCGGTGTTAGGGTTGGTATTGGGGTCAGACCCCATGCGGGGTCTGACCCCAATACCAACCCCAATACCAGCCACTCAACCTTTACTGCAATTACTTAATTTCGAAAGCAGCGCCCGCTTCGGCCAATTGCTTGCCGATTGCATCGGCATCAGCCTTAGACACGCCTTCTTTAACAGCCTTCGGTGCGCCATCAACCAAGTCTTTCGCTTCTTTCAGGCCAAGACCTGTAATGGTGCGAACGGCTTTAATGACGTTTACTTTGTTGTCGCCAGCACCGGTCAAGACCACGTTAAACTCGGTCTTTTCTTCCACTGCAGCAGCAGCTCCGCCAGCGGCAGGTGCTGCAACGGCCACGGCTGCGGCTGCTGCAGAAACGCCAAACTTCTCTTCCATATCTTTAATCAACGAGGACAGTTCAAGCACGGTCATACCGGCAATTGCGTCCAAGATTTCAGCTTTATTTAGTGCCATTTTTAGCTCCTTAAATTAAACAGTGGCTTGTTTTTGATCGCGCACAGCCGCTAGGCCGCGCACGAATTTGGCCGGGACTTCGTTGAGCGTCTGCACGAATTTCGTCACCGGTGCTTGCATCGTTCCCATCAACATCGAAATGAGTTGGTCGCGACTTGGCATGGTGGCAAGACTGGCGACATCTTTGGGGGTCATGACAAAATTTGCCATGGCGCCACCTTTGATGACTAACCGATCGTTGCTCTTCGAAAACTCGTGAATGACCTTTGCAGCCGCGACGGGGTCATCGGAAATGCCATACACCAAAGGTCCGATCATTTGATCGGCCAAGGATGCAAATGGCGTATCCACCACAGCGCGACGTACAAGGGTATTTTTCAGAACGCGGAAATACACTCCCGCAGCCCTGGCCTTGGCTCGTAGCACAGTCATATCACTGACCGCCAACCCGCGATATTCCGCCAAGATGATGGTTTGAGCGCCAGAAACTTGACCGGCGACCTCAGCAACGACTGCTTTCTTCTCTTCCAGATTAAGACTCAAGGTCCGTCCTCCATTAAGATTACAGAACCGCGTTTAACCGCGATTCCAACCACGGCGACCTTTTTTCAGGGCTTTGGTGCAAACAAGCCACCAATACAACTTGACCTTCCATCAGGGTGCGCCATCTGCGTAGGCTGCCTTGCGGCGATTAAACCCAATTGGGTCCCTACGGTCTTTGATGCCCGGCCGGGTTGCCCCGACCGCCCAAAGTTCTTGCTGTTTCCCTATGCGGCCAGCGTCGAGTTATCGACGCGCACGCCCACACCCATGGTGCTGGAGAGGGAAACTTTCTTGAGGTAAACGCCTTTAGCCGTTGTGGGGCGCGCGCGATTCAATGCACCCAACAAGGCCAGCAGATTTTCCTGCAGAGCGTCCACCGTAAATGAAGCGCGGCCAATAGAGCAATGCACCAGGCCTGCTTTGTCGGTACGGTATTGCACCTGACCAGATTTGGCGTTTTTAACCGCACCGGTCACATCAGCGGATACCGTGCCCACTTTTGGATTGGGCATCAAGCCACGAGGACCCAACACTTGACCCAGAGGACCCACGATACGCATGGCGTCTGGTGTGGCAATCACCACATCAAAGTCCATGAAGCCGCCTTTAATTTTTTCTGCTAAGTCTTCAAAGCCCACATGCTCAGCACCTGCAGCACGGGCCTTCTCAGCGTTTTCGCCTTGTGCGAATACGGCTACGCGCATGGTTTTACCCGTGCCGCGTGGCAATACCACAGAACCGCGTACTTGCTGATCGGATTTCTTAGCATCAATTCCTAAGTTAATGGACACATCCACTGATTCATCAAACTTAGCGGTGGCTGTTTTCTTAACCAATTCCAACGCGCCCGCAACGGGGTACGCCTTGCTGCGATCAATTTCACCCAGCAAAGCCAAGTGACGTTTAGATGTATTTGACATTTATTTCACCCCTTCCACTTCAATACCCATACTGCGCGCGCTGCCGGCCACGGTACGAACCGCAGCATCCATATCGGAGGCGGTTAGATCGGGCATTTTGGTGGTGGCAATGGCCTCGGCTTGCGCACGAGTCAATTTACCCACCTTGTCGGTATGCGGTGTAGGGCTGCCCTTGGCTACGCCGGCTGCTTTCTTAATCAGCACGGTAGCCGGTGGCGTCTTCATAATGAAGGTGAAACTCTTGTCGGCGTAAGCGGTAATCACCACTGGCACCGGTAAGCCTACTTCCATGCCCGCTGTTTGCGCATTGAAGGCCTTACAGAATTCCATAATATTCAGACCACGCTGGCCCAGGGCGGGGCCAACTGGCGGGCTAGGGTTAGCCTTACCCGCAGGGATCTGTAATTTTACATACCCAATGATTTTCTTTGCCATTTCAACTCCTGTTTATGGGTTCAATCGGATGGCCCCATGGCCACCCTCCCCGGAAAACCGATTTACTTTAATTTTAAGCAAACCGTTCGGACAAACCTAACTGTCGTTAGGCCTTTTCCACTTGTCCAAAATCCAGCTCTACAGGTGTGGAGCGCCCAAAAATCAGCACCGACACCCGCAATTTATTCTTGTCGTAATTCACTTCTTCCACATTGCCGTGGAAATCAGTGAACGGGCCATCTTTAACCCGTACCGACTCGCCCGCCTCAAACAACACTTTAGGCCTCGGTTTTTCTACACCTTCCTGCACTTGGTGCAAGATGGTTTCCACTTCCTTATCCGTGATCGGTGTGGGCTTATTGGCGCGACCACCCACAAAACCGGTAACCTTGGGCGTACTCTTCACCAAGTGCCACGATTCATCCGTCATATCCATCTGCACCAGCAGGTAGCCCGGGAAGAACTTCCGTTCGCTAATATTTTTTTGGCCGGCCTTCATTTCAACCACTTCTTCCACCGGCACTAAAATTTCGCCAAACTGGTTTTGCATGTCCGAGCGCGCAATGCGCTCCACCAGGGCGCGCTGCACACTCTTCTCAAAGCCTGAGTAGGCGTGAACCACATACCAACGCATAGCCATTACTCAGCCCGTCCCATTAATCGTTGCACCATCATCAGAAGGCCCCAATCTACCAACCACAGAAACAAACCCATCACCACCACCAACGCAAATACGATCAGGGTGGTTTGCCATGTTTCTTTGCGACTAGGCCAAACAACGCGGCGTGTTTCTGCGATAGCGTCTTGTGAAAAGTGAAAAAACTCTTGCCCAGACGTGGTAAACCAGGCCACAGCGGCGCCCAGTCCCAATCCTGCCAATACACAGAGCACGCGCAAAATAAGCGCTTGCTCTGAGAGCTGGTAGTACCCTGCAATTCCGGCAATCACCAACATCACCGCGAAACTAAATTTAATCTTGTCCGCCATTGCCGCGTAAACCCTTATGTCATGCTTCCGTGCTGTTGGCAGGCCAGGAGGGCATCGAACCCCCAACCTACGGTTTTGGAGACCGTCACTCTGCCAATTGAGCTACTGGCCTACTGTTTGTTACTCAATAATCTTCGCAACAACACCCGCACCTACGGTACGGCCGCCTTCACGAATAGCGAAACGCAAACCTTCTTCCATAGCAATGGGTGCAATCAACGCTACGGATACGGATACGTTGTCTCCTGGCATCACCATTTC
>CAIVUX010000006.1 GCA_903909215.1 uncultured Ferrovum sp. | reverse complement strand
TTGTAGGGCTTAAAAATTTATACGTTTTTTTTGGAAATCTGGTGGGTCGTAGTGGGATCGAACCACTGGCTTCCACCGTGTGAAGGTGGCACTCTACCGCTGAGTTAACGACCCAGATTTACAAGCTCTTTATTATGACATAGTAGCGTTTGTATATTTTTTGCGAATGAAATGAATCATTTTCACAAAAAATTTCATTTATCATTTCTATATATCAATCACAGAAAAGACAAAGAAAAATCTAATAAAAGTAGTATAGTCGCACTATACTACTTTTGTCCTCATAAAATACTACAACGTATAGCTACAGAAGCTTGAATTTATTAAGGAATTTTTGAATTTTTTTCACACACAAAAAAGCGTAGTTACGCAGTGTGAAGGCAGTGCTCTACCCCTGAGCTAACCGCCCAACTGCTTTGCGAGGCCCAAATTATAACGCAAATCAGGTTCCTTTTATTTTTTACCCACCGCTTTATCCAGACCGCGCAAAAAAGCCATCTTCTCCCCAATTTTTTGCTCTAGGCCGCGCTCGGTGGGTTCGTACCAACCGGGTTCCTTTAACGTGTCGGGCAAATAGCGTTCGCCAGCGGCGTAGGCGTGCGGTTCGTTATGGGCATATCGGTACTCATGTCCGTAGCCTAATTCTTTCATGAGTTTTGTGGGCGCGTTGCGCAGATGCACGGGCACATCGCGCGACTGGTCTTGATTCACAAAAGCACGGGCAGCATTGTAAGCGTTGTAACCGGCGTTGGATTTTGGTGCCACAGCCAAATAAATAATGGCCTGCCCCAATGCCAATTCCCCTTCTGGTGACCCCAGTCGCTCAAAAGTTAAGGCCGCTTGATTGGCAATTTCCATGGCACGCGGATCGGCTAGACCGATATCTTCCCAAGCCATGCGAATAATGCGCCGTGCCAAATAGAGGGGGTCGGCACCACCATCCAACATGCGGCATAACCAATAGAGCGCCGCATCCGGGTGCGAGCCGCGCACCGATTTATGCAACGCTGATATTTGGTCGTAGAAAGCATCGCCCCCTTTATCAAAACGTCGGCCGTTCAGCGTTAACGCGTTGGTCAAGAACGTGGCATCTATGGACGTGAGGTTAGAGGTGGTCGCCGCTGCACTCACTTGCTCTAATAAATTTAACATCCGTCGCGCATCACCGTCCGCCAAGCCCACCAAGGCTTCAATGGCATCATCTGCGAAGGTGAGGTGACCCAAGGCCAAGGTTTGCGCACGTTTTACCAAAGCTTTTAAGTCTTCCGGCTGTAAGGGTTTCAGCACATACACCTGCGATCGCGACAGCAAGGCGGAGTTCACTTCAAATGAAGGGTTCTCCGTGGTGGCGCCAATAAAAGTCACCAAGCCTGATTCCACATAGGGCAGTAGGGCGTCTTGCTGCGACTTGTTGAAGCGGTGTATTTCGTCGATGAATAAAATGGTGGGGCGGCTCTGTTGGTTGAGCGCTTCCTGTGCCTGCTCCACAGCGGCTCGAATATCTTTTACCCCCGCCATGACGGCGGAGAGCGCAATAAATTCACAGCCAAAAGCGGCGGCTGTGAGGCGCGCCAAGGTGGTTTTACCCACCCCCGGAGGTCCCCACAAAATCATGGAGTGCGGCTTGCCGGACTGGAACGCCAGGCGCAGCGCCTTGCCCGGCGCCAATAAATGGGTCTGCCCGATCATGTCGTCCAATTGCTGGGGACGCAAGGCTTCGGCCAGAGGAGGGCGGGGGGTGGCTTTAAAAAGATCGTTCATGGGGCAATTATCTCACGAGCGCCGCATGGGGCTGCACTCCGTTACAATAGAGGGCTTATTCCCACAGGTTTGTAAGCTTATGATCCGCACTCGATTTGCCCCCAGCCCCACAGGTTATCTGCATATTGGCGGCGCCCGCACTGCGCTCTTTTCTTGGGCCTATGCCCGTCGCCATGGTGGACAATTTATTCTGCGTGTGGAGGATACGGATTTGGAGCGCTCCACCGAGGCTTCCACCCAAGCTATTTTGGATGGCATGGCGTGGTTGGATTTGGATTACGACGAAGGCCCCTTCTATCAAATGAAGCGCTTAAGTCGTTACCAAGAAGTGGTGGAACAATTGCTGCGCGATGGTCATGCCTATTACTGCTACGCCAGCCGGGAAGAATTAGAAACCATGCGTGAGGGCCAACGCGCCCGTGGTGAAAAGCCCCGTTACGACGGCCGGTGGCGCGATTCTAGCGCCACGCCCCCTGCGGGCGTTATCCCCGTGATTCGCTTTAAAACGCCGCGTGATGGTGAAGTGACGTTTAATGACTTAGTGAAAGGCCCTATCACCGTAGCCAACAATGAGTTGGATGATTTGGTGTTGATGCGCGGCGACGGTGTGCCCACCTATAACTTTGGTGTGGTGGTGGATGATTTGGATATGAACATCACCCATGTGATTCGTGGGGATGACCATGTAAACAACACGCCGCGCCAGATTAATATCATTAAGGCGCTGGGTGCGGCTCTACCCGAATTTGCTCATGTGCCCATGATTTTAGGTCATGATGGCGAGCGCCTGTCCAAGCGCCACGGGGCGGTGAGCGTGATGCAATACCGCGACGAAGGCTATTTGCCAGAAGCCTTGGTGAATTACTTAGCACGGCTAGGCTGGTCCCATGGTGATGAAGAAATGTTTACCCGTGAGCAATTGGTGGAATGGTTTGACTTAAAGCACATCAGCCATTCACCGGCGCGCTTTAACTCAGAAAAGTTGGATTGGTTGAATCAGCAATACCTTAAAACCGTGGATGATGCACGCTTGGCAGAGCTGGTAAGGCCTTTACTGCAAGTGCGTGAGGCCAACCCCGATGCGGGGGGTCCACCGCTGTCCGCGGTGGTGGCGCTGCTTAAAACCCGTGCCAACCAAATTCCTGAAATTGCTGATGCGGCGGTGTATTTTTACCGCACCTTGCAGCCCACGGCAGAACTCAAGGCGCAGCACCTCACCGCTGAAACCTTGCCTGCGCTACGCACCCTGGCAGAGCGTTTGCAGAGTGTGGTGTGGAGTGCACCCGAGATTGGCGCGCTACTCAAAGCTGTAGCGGCCGAGCATGGTCTTAAGATGGGACAGGTGGGCATTCCCATGCGGGTGGCAGTGTGTGGTGAGACTCAAACCCCCTCGCTGGACGTGACTTTGCAGCTCATTGGGCGCGATACAGTGCTGTCCCGATTGAAAGCGCAGATTGGCTAAGTCTTGTGGGTCAGGAGCCGACCCGCTATAATGGCGGACTTCTCTGTGGGGGTATAGCTCAGCTGGGAGAGCGCTTGCATGGCATGCAAGAGGTCAGCGGTTCGATCCCGCTTACCTCCACCACTTCACCAAACTTAGGGGTCAGACCCCATGCGGGGTCTGACCCCTAAGTTACTCCCCAATTCTAAATAAGAAACGGCTTCTAAGCACGTAAAAAAACCGCCCGTGAGCGGTTTTTCTGTCAAGCGAACACATCTTCTGGGTTACTGGAACGTGATGTCCCATGCCAAACCACCTGAGGTAAATTGCGATTCTGTTTTAATCAAGCTGGCGGTCGCTGTATTGGTGCCTGTGCTGGTAATTACAAATGTCTGGTACACATTAGACACAATTTGACCGGGGCTGATGACGCTGCCACTGTAAGTTGTGTTGGTCAGTACCAAATTTAGGTTAGTGGGGGGTGTGGCGGTTGATGACCCCGCGAAAGTGGCGTAATTTAATTGTTGAGTAGAAACAGTCCCACTGAAAACACCGGCAGAGTAATTGCTGTAGCAATTGTAGGTGGCGATAATGCCGCTTTGTTGGGCAGTCAATGTGGCCGGGAAACCGTACAGGTTAATGGTTTTGCAATAATTGCCATTGCTGTCAATGTATCCCGTGGGCGAATAACCGCTATTAAAATAGTAAGTACCTGCGGTTGTTGCCACAGGGCTAAGGGAGACTGAACTGCTGGTTGTTTGTACGGTGCTCGACGGAATAATCGTGTAAGTTGATTGCAGTGAAGTGCCCGCTGCAGTAAATGTACTGCTGGCCGTTGCCGCATTTATGGTAATGACTTCAGTACCGGTTCCTGGGGTGATGGTCGATCCTGCTGCTATTCCGCTGGCAGAAAGAGTAGGTGATGTAAACCCAGTCGTATAGAAAGCCTGCATGGGGACCTGTATAGGAAAACCCGGTAGCAAATTGCTCGCACCATTACCACCACCACCACAACCGGATAACAGAGCGCCCACAGATAGGGCAGCAACCACTTTTCTTATGTGTAACATCATTTTCCTTGAGTAAATTGCATCAAAGCGTAACACTTTGATTAACTGATCAAACGGTGGTTATTGTATCAGATATGCAGAGCTCAATTTTTGCTCATAAAAAAGCCGTCCCTGATTGAAACAAGAACGGCTTTTCATTTGTTGCTTATATTGCGACGGGTGTTTACTTACCCAACTTGCCGGCCAATTGACCCGACAGCGATCCAAACACAGCACCCAGAATGAAGGAGGCTGATAGAAGGACCACGGGGTTATTAAAGCCCACGGAGGTTAAGTTTGCATTGCTTAAAACGTCAGCCTTTGAAAGCGAATAGGCCACGGTGGCGGCATAGCCGTACACGTTAGCCGGCACCACAGACAGCAGATTCGTTCCGGCTACAATTACTAAGCAGAACACAGTCACCGCTACATACACCGGTGCTGCTATGGCGGCAGGCAAGCCCACTGGATTATTCACCACCAGCAGCAATGCAATGCCAGCTAACACGGCGCCGTAGATGTTGCCTGCTATGGTTTTCTTTAATGCATCTGTGTTGCCACCAGTGTGGAAGTAGCAGCCCCAGGCAATGAAACCTGCCCAGACCAAAACCGCTCCAGATAAAGGGCCCAATGCTAGAAATGTCCAAATGCCGCCCAGTACTGCAATGCTCACTGATAATGCTGTTAACTGATTCATATACAGTGCTCCTCTATTATTATGAAGGGTGTAACAGCAATTCATGCGAGCTATTAAGATCTTATAAGTCACAGAATGCCCGCGCTAATTGCTGCACTAATCATAGAGGAAAAAAACAGAAATGGGGGTAAAAAGTATGAAAAAAAATAGCAGGTTAACTAATTGATTATTAATCTATTTAGAATATTTTTAACATCATGCAGCGCAGCATTTTAAGGCGAATGTGCACGCAGCATCATTTTAAGCAGTGCGCGGGTGCGCGGGATGTCGATGGTATCCATTGTGTTTTTAACCAGTAACGCAGTTTCTGTATCGCCCTCTATGCTTAATCGTCGATTAAAGAATAGGGTATCCGGATCGGCCTCGCGCGCGGCCAAGGTGATGTAGTCCCAGGTGCTGGCCCGAAAATGCAACGTTGGTTCCGTTAAAGTATTGGTGGGGACGAAACGTTTTCTGCGCACCGTAAACATTAATTGCACTCCAGCATCTTCTGCTTCAATGACGAAGCAGTGGTCCTCTAGGGCTTCCAATACGTCCGCAGGAAATTTGCGACGCAAGGTGAAGTTCAGCAGCGTGGTGAAAGCGCGCGAAGCCGGATAACGCGGAAGACGATTAACCACTTTTTGAACAGTGCGCGGCAGGCGTGGGGAAGGAGCCAGCGTCATAGGACCCTCTCTTTTTCTGTGTAGGTGATGCCGGGTTTACCCATCCAATAGCCATTGCAAGGGGCGTCGGGCATAAGCGCGGTTAATTCTTGATTGGCCCATGTGGGATTAAAAGTTCCGGCAAGGGTTTGCGCGAATAATGTTACCACCTCAGCCATATGCCGCGATTGTGGTGAGAGGCGTAAATGAGTGGCTTCCACAGCACGCAATTCAGCAAGCTCAGGCAATAAGTTATGAACTCCAGCGGATTGGGTTTGCACACCATTCATCACCAAAAATGATTGGTCGTCTTGGGTTTCCACCAACAAGCCATCAGGATAATTCAGGCAGCGGAACTCGCAATGGTCTTTGGTGAGGTTGTGATAGCGTGCCGTAAAGCAGCGTGCGGATACCGCCAAGGGCAAGCGACCATAGGCGAATACTTCGGTTTCTATGGAGAAGGGCGTTTCTGCGGTAATGGCGGCGATGCCATCGCGCGCAAGCTCCACATTGGCCACCCAGCGCGTGGCCCCTTGCTCGGCAAAAAACGCTAAGGTGTCACTGTTATAAATATTCAAGAAGGGTCCCGCGATAAACGGAATGCGACCAGCCAATCGGCTAACCGCCGACATGTCGTTGGCCTCCACGCGAAATAGGCTTTGATTCACTAGGGATTGCAGCAGACGCAAATCCGCATCGGTTTCAATCAACTCAAAGGTGGAAAGCACGACTTCTTTGCCCATTGCTTGCAGTGCCTCACCAATGGTTATCCAATCCTTTAAGCGCAGTTCGCGCCGGCGTGAACAGACGGTTTCACCCAAATACACTGTGTCCACAGGCCAGTTCGCCACCTCTTTATAAAAAGACAGTACGCTGTCCCGTGGCCAAAAATAGAGCAAGGGTCCCAATGTTAATTTAAGTGGCGCGCTCATCGCCAGGGCCTGTGATAAGCACCCAAAGTGCATTGATGTCCTTCGGAGATTTGCGCCAGAGCGTTTTGCCATTCCGGTTTCACGTGGTAGTGTTGCGGCTCTGCCGCGCAATGATTCAGCGCCGCGCGCCATACACGGGTAACGGCTTCCACATACGCGGGGCTGCGTTGGCGCCCCTCAATTTTGATGGCTTTTACGCCCATGGCTTGCAAGGGTTGCAAGAGTTCTAATGTGTTGAGACTCGTGGGTTCTTCAAAGGGGTAATACACATCACCGTTCACACGAAAGCGCCCACGGCACAGCGTGGGGTATCCCGGATGCTCGTTATCAGCAAAACGATCAATCAACACGCCGCCCAAACGAGATTCCATGCCCGCGCTGCTGGTTTGCCAGCGAATGGCTTTAGCAGGCGAACAGCCGCCATGGGTGTTGGGGGATTCGCCCGTGGCATAAGAGGAAAGTGCGCAGCGCCCCTCCACCATAATGGAGAGACTGCCAAAGCCAAACACTTCAATTTCCACCGGTGTGCGGGCAATAACTTTTTCTGCTTGTTCCACCGCCAGCACACGCGGCAACACGGCGCGGTGAATGCCGAAATGCTCGTAATAAAAGTTAATGGCTTCGTGACTGGTGGCAGAGCCTTGCACCGAGAGATGCAGGCGTAAATTGGGATGGGTTTTGCAGGCGTAGCGCAGCACACCCGCATCGGCCACGATAATGGCATCCGCACCCACCTCTGCAGCGCGATCAACCGCTGCGCGCCAGTTGCGCCAGTTGTGCGGTTGTGGGTAGGTGTTGAGTGCAATTAAAACCTGCGCACCTTTGCGATGAGCGTAGGCAATGCCTTCGCGGATTGTGGCGTCGTTAAAATTAAGGCCAGCAAAATTGCGCGCGTTGGTTTGGTCTTTAAAACCCAAATACACATCATCCGCCCCTTCGTCCACCGCCACTTTTAGCGCCGGCAGAGTGCCTGCCGGGCATACCAAGCGCATGCGTGCGGAAGAGGGTGTTGCCTGAGGAGACAATGCCGCCAAAAAAAGAGTCGCTCTTTAAGAATTAATCTACACTGCAGGTGCAGTAAACACCCGATGCTAGCACTCATTAAGGGATGTGGGCAACGCAGAACGCATCGCTGATTGGTTTAAGATTGGGTCTTAATTAAAGCGCCTGCAGCAGCAGTCCACCCAACAGCAGCGGTTGATGCACCATGTAAACCATTAGGCTGTGACGTCCTAAAAACCCTAAGCCGTGCGTGATGGGCAGTAAGGTTGCGGCCGTTAAAGAGGCGGTGGTGCTTGCGTCAGTGGGTTTCATGGGCCAGCGTGCTCCCACCCAGACGCCTATCCACAGCAGACCCAACCACGGAATAAGCGGGGCGTAATCTTCCGTAAAGGGTTTTTGTGAGGCCAGGCCAATCCAATTCAGCGTGCGTGGATTCATGACATCAAACCCAGGTGCGGCGCCTGCTGTGAGCAGCAGTACACCTGCAACACCTAAGGCAGCGGTATAGGGCAAGAGCGGGCGCGTAATCAGTGTGGCCACCACAAAAAAGTGCAGCACACCAAAGTAGATGAAGCGCTCTTTAAACATGATGCCCGTGACGAGGCTGACCAGTGCGGCGCAAAGAATGAGCTGCAGCAGTCGTTTATGTGCACTGCGTGTTGAGCCGTGTTGCGACAGACTTAAGCTAACACCCGCTAAGAAAACAAAACTGCCCACGATCAGGCTGCGCCAGTTTAACCAAAAGGGATCATCGAGCATTTTGAAATGCGCCCAACCGACGCTGGTTAAGTCGTAGCACAGATGGAAAGCCACCATCATGAGGATGGCTACCCCCCGCAGTTGATCAATGCGCGGCTGGCGGCGAGGGGGGTTTTGCAACACGGGCGGGCAAAGGCCGGATGGTCATGGTGAGGCTTTCTCTGACGCCATTTCGATCTAATGTGGCCCCTTGAGGGGTAACCTCTATCAGCGTTACGCCGGGGGCAATGTCACTGCCCACGCGATAGGGGCGCCCAGGCGTGCCGCTCACCGACAACATGGCAATACTGTCTTGCACGTTTCCTGCAACCACACCGCGCAATTGTATGGGCCCCAGGGCGCCACCATTGCCGGTAAATACCGTGCGCCAAGGGGTGCCTGTGGGTTGTGCCACAGTGGCCATAGGCGTCACGGGCAAGGGTAAGGGGGCCGGTGCCATAAAACGCATGGACCAGACGCCCAGCACTGTGGCCAACCCCATAAGAGCCAAGAGCGTGGCGGCTTTGGGCAACAAGGGCGAGTGTAAGGGTAGGCGCAGAGCAATCATGGTGCCTAAGATACTCAGTTTTACGGCAAACCTCCAGCATTTGTGGAACAGCAGGGGTATTGCGGTAGAATTGTCTTTGTTTTGGGGTCAGACCACTTAATGGGGTCAGACCCCATGCGGGGTCTGACCCCAAAACCGCCAAAACCGAAGAACGCGTATATATGAATTCCAAAACCGCTACCCTCAACCGCCAGCAGGGCTTCACTCTCATAGAAATTATGGTGGTGATGATCATTATTGGCATTCTGGCTGCTTTAATCGTGCCACGCGTCATGGGTCGCCCTGATGAAGCACGCCGTATAGCCGCTCGTCAGGACATTGCCAGCATTGTGCAGGCCTTAAAACTGTACCGTCTAGACAATGCGCGCTATCCAACCACTGAGCAGGGTCTTACGGCCTTGGTGAACCGTCCTGTAACGGATCCACCGCTTACCAATTGGAAAGCGTATCTGGATAATTTACCCAAGGACCCATGGGGAAGCGCCTATCAATATGCCAACCCCGGATTACATGGGGAGATTGATGTGTGGAGTTTTGGTGCGGATGGAAAACCCGGTGGCGAGGGCGATGACGCAGACATCGGCAACTGGAGCCCATAATTTAGGCTTCACTCTAATTGAATTGCTGGTGGTGCTGGTCATAGCGGGCATCACCTTGGGTCTTGTGACGCTCTCATTCCGCTCTTCTCAATCCAATCAACTGGCCGAACAAGGACGACATCTGGCGGCTCTTATGAATTTAGCTACCGATGAAGCACGCCTCACAGGGCAACCACTGTTGCTGCGCTTGGATCGCAATGGTTGGCAATTTGCTCAAGAATGGGGTCAGACCCCCAATGGGGGTCTGACCCCAAGTCCGCCCAGCGCCACCACCATCGACCCCGGCCGTTTCTCGCCCCCATTGGATCGTTTGGGTCTATGGCCGGTCATCGACGCCAATGCATCTGTGGACACATTAGATCTCTGGCTGGGACGCGAAGCCCTCAATGACCCCATGGGAATTTTGTTGCAACAAGGCGCGCAACAAATCATCTTAACCTCCGATGGTTTGGGGGGCTACACAATGCAACAACGATCACCGTGAAGAGCAGCGCGCAAGGCTTTACATTAATTGAGGTGTTGGTGGCGCTTTTTGTGGTGGCCGTGGCGCTCAGCGCATCCATGCGCGCCTTAGGCGTAGTGACGCGCGCCAGCAATGATTTATCACCACGTCTGGCAGCCCAGTGGAGTGCGGATAATCACATCGCCGATCTGCGGCTACGCCGACTATGGCCGGATATCGGCGAGCGCACCGTGGATTGTCCGCAAGGCGCCTTGCCCTTCAGCTGCCATGAAATCATAACCACTACCCCCAATCCCGCTTTTCGTCGTGTGGAGGTTTCTGTGGCTCTACCAGACGACCCCACAGTGTTGGCCACGGTGATTACCTTACTGCCCAACGGACCGTCCCATGGACTCTGAGCGGGGTTTTACACTGATTGAAGTGATGGTGGCCCTGTTGCTGATGGCAGTCATGTCGGTATTGTCTTGGCGCGCGCTGGATTCCATGGTGCGCACGCGCGAAGCCTTAACGCAACGTGGCGAGCAGTTTGATGGGGTGCGTGCACTGTTTTCGCAATGGGACGAGGACTGTCGCGCCTTGGCTGCCCCCGATCGTTGGTTAGCGGGCGTGCCCGTGCATTTGGGGGATAACCAAGTGGCATTGATTCGCGACCGCGTAGACGGTCAAGGAGTTCATCATGCCGTATTTGTAGTGTATCGCTATCAAGACCAGGCCATTCAGCGCTTGGAATCCACTCAGGTGGATACTCGTCTAGAGTTGCAGCGCAATTGGGCGGCCTTGCAGCAAGGCGCCGACTTCGCAACGCTCTATAGCGCTACACCGGCAACCTTGCTCACCGGCGTCATAAGCCTGCAGGGCAATGCCTTGGTGGATGGCTTTACCTGGAGCGCTACGGATGCACAAGTAAAACAGCAAACGGCCGTGATTACGCCACAGGGCAGTGTGCTGTTGTTGGGCATTGAACTCGTGGTGTATTTAAACAACAGCAACACGCCGTTTCGCAAAATTGCCATGACGGGGTTTAATTGAAAAGCGTTAACCACAATCGGCAACAGGGGGCTGCGTTATTGGCTGCACTCTTGGTGGTGACCTTGGCCACCGCCTTGGTGAGTGGTTTGTTGTGGCGCGAAGAGGTGCGTATTCGCACTCTAGAAAACCAACGCCTGCGCGATTCTGCGCAATGGTTGGGTGTGGGGGCACTGGATTGGGCGCGTTTAATGTTGCGTGAAGATTTATACCAAACCGGTAATGTGGATCAATTGGGAGAGGTGTGGGCTATACCCATTAACGAGACGCCACTGTCAGACTTCATGCAAACCCAAGGGGCTACGATGTCGGAGGCTGATCGTGAAACTTGGTTATCAGGAGCGGTTGTGGATGCCAATTCACATTTTAACCTCACCTCTCTCATAGAAGTCGCCAACCCTCAAGGAGATGCCGGCTGGGTAAGCGCCACGCGCGTAAATCCGGAGGCTATCGCTATTTTCGCCCGTTTGTTGCAAAGTGTGGGGTTAAACCCGGAGGGGGCAGGGCAGGTGGCCCAGGCCCTGTTGTTACAGCGTCAGCCGATTAGCGCTGAAGGGGATAATCATTTACCTGTAACCTGCGCAGCAGATTTACTGGGTATTATTCCCGGGGCAACCCCTGATCAATTGGCGGTTTTGGGGCAATATACGGTTGTTTTGCCTAGGCCCAGTGCGGTAAATGCCAATACGGCCTCAGTCATGGTGTTGGCTGCGGCCTTAGGCGTTACATTAAGCCAGGCTCAGCAGTTAGTAGCCGATCGCACGCAGAGCTATTTTCCCGATTACGGGTCGCTCAGCAGCCGAATACGCAGCCGTGCCCCGCAATGGATAACGGTCAGCAACCGCAACCTGAGTGTGAGTACGGAATATTTTTGGGTGGTAGAGCGTTTGCGCCACGGTCGTTTGATGTTGACGCAACAAGCTTTAATTTCTCGGCGCGCAGGCCCGGGAAACGCAACGCGAGTATTGTGGATTAAACCCGGCTTACCGGATGGCGTGAGTGTTGGAGGATGAGTCTATTTCGGCATTATTAACTTTATGGGTGCAGTTGCCCCCACGTCCTGCTGCAGCGCCCGAGCGCTGGCTGTTGGGTGAGATGCCTTTTGTGGTGACGGGTGCGTCTTCGCACGTGTTGCAACAAGGGCGCAGCACGCGTGCAGGCCTGCCCCGTGCCGCCAAAACCATATTGGTGATGCCGGCCTTCGATGTACTGCTGTTGGAAACCCGTTGGCCCGGCCTAGAATCATTGCCCACCGCACGCATTCGTGAAGCACTGCCCAATATTTTGGAAGAACATTTGGTGCAACCTGCTGAGCAATGCCATTTTTCATTAGGTCAGCGCAACACAGATTCTCAGACCATTCCGGTGGCGGTGGTGGATCGTGGTTGGATGCGCTTTGTTTATGAAACCTTTGCGGACGCCGAGGGCGGCACGCTGGAAATTATTCCCGGACAATTCTTGCAACCTGTGGGCACTTTGCAATTTGAAGATAGGGCTCCATCAAACGATCTGCGCAGCATCACTTGGCGTTCGGGGCGTTTTACGGGCATTGGATTGCGCGTGCCAGAAGGCTCTGATTGGCCTACTATTCCAGGTGTTCCCGCAGGCTTGGGCGCAGCCCATCGTCCCAGTTTTGAGAATGTTGTGAGCGCGGGTGTAACAGACTATATGGATTTATGTCAGTTTGAATTTGCGCCGCGCAGCACCCTATTGCGCCAATTGCGTCCGTGGAAAACCGCAATCGTTATCGCGCTGGCGGCGTTACTGTTGCAGGTGTTGGCGCAGAACTTATATTGGGCACGCTTGGCTTGGCAAAAACAATCCCTCACGCAATCTATGAATGCGCTGCTGCACGCCGCTGTTCCTAATGTGGCCGTTGACGTGGCGCCAGCATTGGCCCTGCAGCGTGCCTTGGATGCGCGGCATATGGCCGCAGGCGGCGCTTCAGCGGGAGATTTTCCGGTGCTGGTGGCGCAGCTCACACAACTGATGAGTGGTGAGCCCGGGGATGCTGTGGCACGTTTGGATTACCGCAACCAGAGCTTGATGATCCGTTTTAAAACCGGTTACAGCGCGGATGCGTTGGTTAAAAAAGCCAGCGTGCGTGGCGTGATGTTGCGTGAGGATGGAAAAGGCAATTGGCGCCTGACGGGAGCCACGCAATGAAGCACTTTGTGATGCGTTTTTGGCAAGTGCGTACCCTGTCTGAGCGGCTGTTGCTGGTGGCATTGGCTGCGTTTCTGTCGTTCATCGTAGGGTATAGTATTTTGTGGATTCCCTCAGCACGCGGCATTAGCCAGCTGGAGCATGAGCTGCCCAAAATGCGTGACGAGTTCTCTCGCATGCAATCCATGGCTGAAGAACTCAATGCCAGCAAAGCCAATGCCCCCCAAAGGGGTCTGACCCCAGAAGCGCTCGTGCCCGCAGTTCGGGATTCCCTTAAGGGCGCAGGGCTTTTGACGCAAAAAATAGAACCACTGACCAACGGTCAGGTGGCTGTGGAATTTCATGAAACAGGTTTTAGTACAATAGCGGATTGGCTGGATCAGATTCGTCAGCAATGGAAGATTAGCCTTGTGGAAGGCTATTTTGAGCGAACCGTGCATCCCGGACAGGTGAATGCCCGCATGGTTCTGCAAAACGGCGCTTAGGGCGTGATGCCAAGCGGACGCTTTATGGCCACAGCCGTTTTTTTGCTAACCTTTGCGGTGGTGGCGGTGGCACATATTCCCGCCAGCGCGTTGGCGGTAAGCTTGGCAGGGCGTGTTCCGGGTTTGGTAATGGCCAATAGCCTGGGCACTTTATGGCAAGGCTCGGCAGAATTGGCATTGCAAAGCGGGCCCAGCGCAGCGGGCGTATTGCCCGGGCGACTAAGCTGGAACCTCAGCCCCACGCTGCATGGAATGGATGTGGTACTGGATGAAGAAGTGCAGGGCGCCTCGGTGTCACGCTTAAGCGGAACAATAGGCTGGGGCAAGGCGCATTTAAATGCCGGACAAGCCGTCCTACCTGCACAGTTATTAATGGGCTTGGGCGCGCCCTTTAACACCCTGCGCTTTGAAGGGGCGTTGAATGTGGACTGGAATGCCTTGGATTGGGCTTATGGTGCTGCAGCACCAGAATCGTTGCTGAGTATGACCGTGCAGGCCAACCAATTGCGCTCACGATTATCCCCGGTGGCTCCTTTGGGCAGTTACATCCTCAGCGCGGCGTGGGGCCCATTGGGAGGACGTATTGATTTAGAAACCGTGAGCGGACCGTTGATGTTGTCCGGTCAAGGAACGCTAACGCAAGGCCGTTTGGGTTTTGATGGGCAGGCCACGGCCAGCGACGATATGCAGCCGCAGTTGATTGGGTTGCTTAGCATTTTGGGGAAACGGGAAGGGGCCATTACGCGCCTGCATTATTAGGATTCGTGATCATGAAAAAACAAATTAAATTAATGTGGGCAGTGAGCATGGTTTTACTGTGCGTAACAAGTGCTGCGCAAAGCGCGCCGGTTGCAGCTCCTGCCAATACCGCACAATCATCACTCATTTCACTTAATTTTACCGATGCGGATATTGAAGGGGTTATTAAGGCGGTGGGAGAGGCGATTGGTAAAAATATTTTGGTGGACCCGCGTGTAAAAGGCACCATCACCCTCACCAGCGAGAAGGCGCTTACCAAAACCGAAGCGCTGGCTACGTTAACCGCGGCATTGCGCTTACAGGGGTTTGCCTTGGTGGAGGGATCAGGGTTTTATCGTGTGCTGCCTGAAGCTGATGCAAAACTACAAGGCGGTCGCGTCACTGTGGACGCCAGTGGCGGTGGTGGGGCAACGGAAAGCGCACCAGTAGGAGATCAGATCATTACCCAAGTGTTTCGCTTGAAGTATGAATCGGCCGCCAACTTGGTGCCGGTGCTGCGCCCCTTGATTGCGGCCAACAACACCATTACTGCCTATTCCGCCAATAACACTTTGGTGATTACTGATTATTCAGAAAACATTCGCCGTGTGACGCGCATTATTGCCGCCATCGATGTGCCGCTGGCCGGAGACGTGGACATTATTCCAATTAAGAATGGATTGGCGCTGGATATCGCCGCCATTATTAACCGCATGTCTGATTCCACGGGTAGTGGTAACGACCCCGCTATTCGCACTATTGCTGTGGCCGAACCCCGTACCAACAGTATCTTACTAAAGGCTGCCACTGCCACGCGTGGCGATCAAATTAAGGCTCTGATCAAAAAACTGGACTTACCCACAGCGACTTTGGGCAATATTTGGGTGGTGCCTTTAAAGAATGCAGAGGCCACCAAATTGGCGCAAACCTTGCGTGGCATTGTAGCGGCTGATGGATCTCTGACCAGCACAGGAGGGGGTACGCAATCCCTCAACCCCACGCAGGGTCAGACCCCCACTCAGGGTCAGACCCCAACCGCTGGCGCTCCTGTAAATGCTGGAGCCAACACGGCCACCAGCAGCGCAGGCAGTTCCAGCGGCTCGTTACCGGCGGGGATGATTCAAGCAGATGCCACCACCAACTCCATTATCATCACCTCCAATGAGCGGGTGTATAACAATCTGCGCAATGTGATTGATCGGTTGGATGCACGTCGTCCGCAAATTTATGTGGAGGCGCTGATCGTAGAGGTCTCTAATAATAAAGCCGAGGAATTCGGTATTCAAATGCAGGGTATTATTGGTGCGGGTAATACACAAACATTACTGGGTACCAGCTTTAATGCCAACACACCGGGCAGTAACATAACGGCGCTAGGCACTTCAGCGGGTAACCTGCTGACCTTGGGTGCCTCAGGCGCACCTGCTGTAGCGCCCGCTGCAGGAACCTCCATTGGTGTACTGCAAAAGTTTAATGGCGTGATGGGGCTGGCCGCCTTAGCGCATGCCGTGAGCAATATTGCCGGAGTCAACGTGCTTTCCACGCCCAACCTGCTGACTTTGGATAATGAAGAAGCCAAGATTGTGATCGCTGAAAATCTACCCATCGTGACCGGCCAGTATGCGCAAACCGGCACTACCGCAACAGTGAACCCCTTTACCACCGTGGACCGCAAAGACGTGGGCTTGACGCTTAAAATTAAGCCGCAAATTTCTGAGGGCGGGTTGGTGCGCATGCAGATCTACTTAGAGTCTTCTACGGTAGATGCTGCCAGTCTGACCAATATTAATGGCCCCATTTTCAATAAACGTTCGGTGGAATCCAACGTATTGGTACAAGACGGACAGCTGGTGGCTTTAGGGGGCCTGCTCTCGGACAGTTACAGCGACAGTATGGAAAAAACCCCTTTCTTAGGTGACCTGCCATTTTTGGGCGCTCTTTTCCGGTACGAAACCAAGACGCGCGTAAAAGACAACTTGATGGTGTTTTTGCGCCCCTACGTGATTCGCTCCGGCGAGCAAAGTGATGCGCTCACCAATGATCGTTACGGCCAAATGAAGGGTGCGCTGGACCATTACCAACCTTTGGTGCGCATTTTATCTAACGAAGATCTGCCCAAGCTTCCTAACGCCAAAGGTTCGGGCGAACCCTTTATAGTGCCCGGGGCCACCACCACGCAGCCTACCGCTACGCCATTACCCGGTGCAGCGGCGCACCCTTAATGGCACAAACCCTGCATAAGGTTTCAATGCTTGCCGCACGGTTGCTGCCCTTTGGCTTTGCGCGCGAAGGGCGTGTGTTGGTGGCGGCTCAGCACCCGGACGCATTGGAAGTATGGATTTGCGAAGAAACGCGCCCACAAGCACTGGCCGAAGTGGGGCGCGTGCATGGCGCATTGCGCACACAGTTACTCCCTTTACCCGATTGGCAGGCGGCGTTAACGGAAGCTTATGCGAATAGCGAGAGTGGGGCGGCACAGGTGGTGGGGGAAGCGGAAGACGAGATCGATTTGTCGCGCCTCATGCAAGACTTACCAGCCATTGAAGATTTGTTGGAATCTCGTGATGACGCCCCGATTATTCGCATGATCAATGCGCTACTCACCCAAGCCGCACGCGAAGGGGCCTCCGACATTCACATAGAACCCGCGGAACAAGTGTCGGTGGTGCGTTTTCGTGTGGACGGCACCCTGCGCGATGTGGTGCGTCCTAAAAAAGCGCTGCACGCGGCACTCATATCGCGTATCAAAATCATGGCGCAGTTGGATATTGCTGAAAAACGTTTGCCACAAGACGGCCGCATCGCTTTGCGGGTGGGCGGTAAGGCTGTAGATGTCCGCGTATCCACATTGTCCACGGGCTTTGGTGAGCGCGCGGTGCTGCGCTTACTGGATAAAGATTCGGGGCGTCTTGATTTGGCCACATTGGGCATGGCGGACGATACGCTGTCACGCTTTGATCGCCTTGTTCATCGTCCCCATGGCATTGTATTGGTCACCGGCCCCACAGGGAGCGGTAAAACCACCACGCTGTATGCTGCTCTTTCCCGCTTGGATACGCAAACCACTAACGTCATGACAGTGGAAGACCCTATTGAATATCAATTGGGCGGAATTGGCCAAACGCAAGTAAATCCTCGCATTGAGTTAACCTTTGCCAAAGCGCTGCGCGCCATTCTGCGTCAAGACCCTGATGTCATCATGATTGGTGAAATTCGTGATGCCGAGACGGCGCAGATTGCGGTGCAAGCCAGCTTAACCGGTCACTTGGTATTGGCCACCTTACACACCAACGATGCAACCAGTGCTGTAACGCGCTTGGTGGATATGGGGATTGAACCTTTTCTGTTGGCGAGCTCCTTGTTAGGTGTGCTGGGTCAGCGCTTGGTGCGTCGGGCTTGCCCCGTCTGCTTGGGTAAAATTGATGCGGCAGCAGATTGCGAAACCTGCAACCGCACGGGCTATCAAGGGCGTACCGGTATTTACGAATTATTTACGGTGGATGAGCCCATACGCGCGCTCATTCACCAGCACGTTGCGGAATCGATTCTGCAAGAGGCCGCGGTGACGGGGGGTATGCGCACCTTGCGTCAAGACGGTGAACGTTGGGTCAGCACGGGGATTACCACCCCTGAAGAATTGTTGCGCGTGACAGGCGACATCTAAATATCATGCCCGTCTTTCGTTTTGAAGCCATGGACCAAGCAGGGCGCAGTGAAAGCGGTGTTATTGAAGCCGATTCTCAACGTCATGCTCGCGTGCTGTTGCGCTTACGCCTATTAATGCCTTTATCCGTAAAGCCACAGAAGGATGAAGCGCAATCACAGCGACGTTCTTTTTTTCAAAAAGGCCTCTCCGGCACTGAGCGCGTGGTGGTCATTCGCCAGTTGGCCAGTTTGATGGGCGCGGGAATCCCCTTAGATGAAGCGCTCGCCGCCGTGGCGGCAGAAGCCGAACAGTCGTTTGTGCGCGATCGCATGGTGGCGTTGCGCTCTGAAGTGTTGGGCGGCAGCTCATTGGCTTCGGCCATGGCACGTCAGTCGCGTGATTTTCCGGCCATTTACCAAGCCTTGGTGGCGGCCGGCGAGCAGAGTGGTCGATTGGCCTGGGTGTTGGAGCGCTTGGCCGATTACGCAGAAACCCGCGATTCCTTGCAACAAAAAGTATTCATGGCTTTGGCCTATCCTGCCATTGTGTCGGTAGTGGCCATGGGGATTGTTATTTTTTTAATGACTACAGTGGTGCCGCAGGTGGTGTCGGTGTTCATCAATAACCATCAGGCGTTGCCGCTGTTAACCCGCATCATGATTGGCCTGTCGGATCTTATTCGTCACTGGGGTTTATTCATTTTGGCAGGAGCAGTGGTCTTGGTGTGGGCCATTCGGCGCGCCTTGGCACAACCGTCCATACGCCTTGATTGGGATGAGCGCATATTGACCTGGCCTGTATTGGGTAAGCTGGTGCGCGGTTACAACACCGAACGCTTTGCCAGCACGCTCTCTATTTTGGTGGGCGGTGGCGTGCCCATTTTGCCGGCCTTGCAAGGGGCTGCAGACACTTTGGTTAATAGTGCATTGCGACAAAATGTAGCAGACGCCATTGTGCGGGTGCGTGAGGGAAGTGGCTTGGCGCGTGCCCTGAGTTTACAAAAACGTTTCCCTCCTATTTTGTTGCAACTTATACAGTCCGGTGAGAGCACCGGACAATTGCCGGAAATGCTGGGCCGTGCGGCGCGTAGCGAAGCCACGGCCTTAGAACGACGCATTTTATTACTCACCACTTTGATGGAACCGGCGCTTATTTTGTTGATGGGGTTGATTGTGGCGTTGATTGTGTTGGCGGTATTGATGCCGATTATTGAAATCAACCAAATGGTGCGCTGAAACAGTTCGTCACAACGCTTTAACCCACTTGGATTGCGAAGGGGGGTGGGATAGGGCAAAATGCACAGGTTAATCTGGTGTCATGCGTGGGAAAAGGGTGTTATTCCCAGCACTTCTGCAAATTATTAAGGATGGTTATGGTTAAGCGTCAATGGATTAAAGCATTTGCTGCTGCGAGCGTGGCCTTGGTTATGGCGGGCTGCGGCGGAGGCGGCGGAGGCGGAGCCTCGGCCCCTACCATTACCGCTACGGCAGGAGATGGGCAAGCCACCGTTACCTGGACGCCTGATTTAACTGCAAGTGGGATTTTCTATTGGTTATGGGAAGCTCAGGTGGCTGGCGGTTTTGATCTGAACAATCCACCAAACGCACCGACGGGTGGGCTGGTGCAAACCCTGGTGCCTTATGTTGCCGGCACCTTAACCAATCAACTGCCTTACAGTTTTTATGTGAACGCCCATACGACGATTAATAGTCCCGGTGGCCCCACCTCTAATCTCGCACAAGTGACGCCGCGCTTAGCGGGGACAGCCGCCAATTCTTGGACCGCATGTTCGGGTTCCGTTTGCCCTAGTGCCACACTCTACGGTGTAAGCTTTGGTGACAACAACACCTTTCAAGGGCTTTACGCTGAAACCATTCACGCTTATTTGGCCGTGGGCGCGAAGGGGGTTATGTACGCTACCCTTGATCCAAAAACATGGGCCAATCCTTGGCCGCACCCCTTACCAGCCTCTGTGACGGCGGCCTGCATTCCTCCCTCCTCAGGGGATTTGCATGCCACTGATTACGCTGGTGGAACCTTTGTGGCTGTGGGTGATTACGGAACAGTCTGCTTCAGTGGGCCTTCTCTTGCCAATGCTTACGGGCTGGTTAACTTTAAGGCTCTGAACAACAGCGTTGGGGCCTATTACTGGGACCCTGCGGCCGCAAGTTGGAGCCCTGGTACTTTCTATACTCTAGGGGGTATTACCACCACCACGTACCCAACCACCAATTTTTATGCTGTGGCAAACAATCAAACTTCATACTTGGGTGGGGCAACTCATGTGGCTGTGGGCTCAAGCCCCACAGGGGCATCCCCAACCATTATTTACAGCGTCGATGGACAGAATTGGTACCCCCCCCATGCGGCCATCGGTACGCTCTACACCAATACAACAGTAACGCTGCCCACAAACAAAAACCTGTATGCCGTAACCTATGGCGCTAATTGCGGCATCAATATTAATGGCGCAGCTTGGGCTTGGGTGGCGGTGGGAGATGCAGGTACTATTCTGGCCACTACCGATCCTTCGGGTTCCACTTCATGGGTAGCCGTTAATGACGGCCCCAACAGTGCCACTACATTGCGCGGTGTGGCCTGTACGCCCAATACCGCACCCTCCACAGTAGCCCTTCAACTGCCAATCGTGATTACGCCGTTGTGGGTTGCGGTGGGTGATGGCGGTGTTCTGCTGACCAGTTTGGATGGTTTAACATGGACCAAACCCGGCAACTTTAAAAATATTATTAACGGAAAAAGTTATTCTGTTAACGCGTTTACAGATAACGTGCATGGCAACATCAACATACATAGCTTGCTGTACGTGCCGGCAGACCCTTACACCGTCAGTACAACAGGCAGTCAGTTTGTGGCCACGGGTGATTACGGCACGATTTATACCAGTGTTGATGGTGTGACGTGGACGCTGCAGAGCTCTGGCGTGACGGCCAACCTTTATGCCATTGCCCCGACCACAGGTAAGAGTATTCCCAATGGCAATTACGGCGTAGTGCCCTATGGCTATGAGGCGGTGGGCGCTGGTGGTGCAAACACCTTTGGTCAATAACCTCTGCGGGAGGTTATTGAACGCGTTTTAACAACGCTTCAGTGACTTCCGCTGTGGTGGCCTTGCCGCCCAAGTCTTGCGTGCGAATGCCGTCGGTGATCAGCACTTCGTGTATGGCCTGACGCACACGGTTGCCCAAATCTAAGCGATTGACATGGTCCAACATCATGGCCGCGGCAGACAGCAACGCCAAGGGGTTGGCAATGCCTTTGCCCGCGATGTCGGGGGCCGAGCCGTGCACCGCTTCAAATATGGCGGCATGTTCGCCAATGTTGGCGCCTGGGGCCAAGCCCAATCCACCCACCAAACCCGCGATTTCATCGGAGAGAATATCGCCAAATAAATTGGTGGTGAGAATGACGTCAAACTGCCAGGGGTTGAGTACCAACTGCATGGCGCAGGCATCCACAATACGTTCATCCACGACCACGCGGCCTTCGTATTCTTTGGCTATTTCCAGTGCCGTTTCTAGAAAAATCCCCGTCAAGGCTTTCAGAATGTTGGCCTTATGCACGATGGTGACTTTTTTACGTCCGTGGCGTACGGCATATTCAAAGGCGTAGCGCGCAATACGACGACTGCCGGCGCGGGTGTTTACGCCTGATGAAATGGCGGCACCGTGTGGGTCGTTATCAATGGGGATGTAATGGTCAAAACCCACATACAGGCCTTCTAAGTTTTCACGCACCATGACAATGTCGATGTTGTCGTAGCGCCCACCGGGAATCAAGGTTTGCCCGGGGCGCACATTGGCGTAGAGCTTAAATTCTTCGCGCAGGCGCACGTTAATGGAGCGAAAGCCGCCCCCCACGGGGGTGGTGAGAGGGCCCTTTAAAGCCAAACCGGTGCGGCGAATACTCACTAAGGTGGGTTCGGGCAGGGGGTCTAAGGATTCCGCCACAGCGGACATGCCGGCTTTTTGCACATCCCAAGCAAAGGGCGCGCCCACGGCTGCCAAAACAGCCACAACAGATTTAACGATTTCAGGCCCAATGCCGTCTCCTGGGATAAGGGTGGCGGGAATGGGGGTGGAATGTGATTGGGTCATGAAGTTAAGCCTCAAGCGGTTCAAAATAGATCTAATGAGCCCATCAGCAGCGGGTCTACCCTTAAGGATACGCCCAAGCCGGGCTTCTTGCCAAAATAATCCTTGCTAATAAAGGGGATTGGCGTATAGTGGCGGACTATTGCGGTGCAACATGCACCCATAAGTTGTCTCTGACCCCTCTAAATTCGAAATTTTCGAATATCTGGTTTGCCGGTTAGTGACAGTCACCGGCGGCCTATTCCGCTGAAATCCGTTATGTAAGGCCCTTGAGGCATCCCTCAGCTATTGCTGTTTGGGTTTGCCCCTGAGTTTTTGCTTAACTTTTATTGGAAAAATATTTTGAATACGCAAACAAATTGTCGTTTTGATCAGTTGGCTCTCGACCCCCGTGTGATTTCGGCGGTGACTGAGGCCGGCTATACCGAACCCACACCCGTACAGGCTGAGGCCATTCCAGCTCTTCTGTCTGGCTCTGATTTGTTGGTGTGCTCGCGCACCGGCTCGGGTAAAACCGCCGCTTTCATGTTGCCGGCTCTGCATCGCTTGGCCACGCAACCGGGCAAGGGCCGTGGACCACGCATGCTGGTATTGTCCCCCACTCGCGAACTGGCCACACAAATTACCGAAGCCGCCAAGAAGTACGGCCGCCACTTACCGCAAGTGCGTACCGTCTCTGTGTTGGGCGGTATGTCTTACCCCATTCAAAACCGCATGCTCTCCAAGCCCTATGAAATCTTGGTGGCTACTCCCGGTCGCTTAATTGACCAAATGGAACGCGGCCGCGTGGATTTATCCAACGTGGAAATGTTGGTGTTGGATGAAGCCGACCGTATGTTGGACATGGGCTTTATTGAAGATGTGGAACGCATTGCAGCAGCCACACCCACCACTCGTCAAACCTTATTGTTCTCAGCCACGCTAGACAAAGAAATCGTGCGTTTATCGCGCGATTTGTTGAAAGATCCCGTGCGGATTGAAACCGACAGCGGCAAAACTTCACATGAAAATATCGACCAACGTCTGCATTACGTGGATGATTTGGCCCATAAAAACCGCCTCTTGGCGCACTTGTTGGCCGATGTAGAGCTTAATCAAGCCATTGTGTTTACCGCCACCAAACGCGACGCCGATGTATTGGCCAGCGATTTAAGCGGTATGGGTCACGCCGCTGCAGCCTTGCATGGCGACATGCACCAAGGTGCGCGCACGCGCACCTTAGATGGTCTGCGTCGTGGTCGTTTCCGCGTACTGGTCGCCACCGATGTGGCCGCTCGCGGTATTGATGTGCCCGGCATTTCGCATGTCATCAATTACGATTTGCCTAAGATGGCAGAAGACTATGTGCACCGTATTGGCCGTACCGGCCGTGCGGGCAACAAGGGCATCGCCATTTCTTTGGCCAGCGGACGCGACACCTTACATCTGCAACGCATTGAACGCTTCACGGGTAAATCCATTACGGTTCACACCATTGAAGGGTTTGAACCCAAGCGTCCTATTCGTCAAAGCCGTCCCGCTCCTAAGGGCGCGCGTTCCGGCAAACCGTTTGGTGGGAATGGCGCGCGCACAGGTCAACCTTTTTCCCGCGATGGCAACCGCGATGGGGCCCGCACAGGTCAGCCCTTCGCACGCGATGGCAACCGCGATGGGGCTCGTGCTGCTCAACCGGCACGCACCGGTCATACCGATCGTCCGCGCACCGCAGCGCCTGCCCCGTGGGCCAAGTCTGCTCGCCCCACACAAGGGCGCAAGCGCTTTGGGGATTGATTAGGCGGTAAGCCGACCGTTCCATGCCGCATCCTGTAACCGGGGTGCGGCATTTTTTATGCAGGAACACTCTTTTTTTGTTAGTCTGCGGCGATGGCTTCTCAATACTCTTCCGCCAGAATAGATTTGTCCTCACGCTGGTTGGTGGGCATTTTGTTGCTGGCCATTCTGGTTACCTTTGTTAATCTGGGCCGATTGCCCTTATTTGATGAGGATGAAGGTGAATACGCTCAAGTGGCCGTGGAAATGGCCAACAGCGGTAACTTTATTACCCCCACCTTAAACGGCCAACCGTTCTTCGAAAAACCCATCCTGACTTTTTGGTTGCAAGCCCCCTTGGTGCAAGCCTTCGGTGTGCATGCCGGCCTCTTTCGCCTGCCCTCGGCATTGGCCTGCTTGGGGTGGATACTGCTACTGGTTCAATTTGGCCGACGATTTTTTGGTGAGGAAGCAGGTTGGCTGGCCGGCGTGCTATGCGCCACGTCGTTAGGCGTAGTGGTTTCCGGTCACGCCGGCGCCATGGATGGCGTGCTCAGCCTTCTGGTGGCTGCAGCAGGCTTTGATATCTATCGTGCTTGGGTTGATCAGAGTCGTTGGGCGCAGTGGCGTGTGTATTTGTGGATGGCTTTAGGGCTTCTGGCCAAGGGCCCCGTAGCCGTCATCATCCCGTTCTTGATGAGCGGACTCTTTTACGCCTCACAGCGAGATTTTGATCGCTGGTTGAAAGCCCTCATTAATCCTTTGGGATGGCTGACCTTTTTGATTATTGCGCTGCCTTGGTATGTAGCGCAATACCATGCCATGGGGCAACCTTTCCTCGACTATTTCTTGTTTCGCGAAAACTTAGGTCGTATGTTGGGCAGCTTGCAAGGCCATGGCGGCAGTATCTTTTATTACCTGCCGGTCATTTTGTTGATTGCGCTGCCTCACACCAGCTTACTGCTGCGCACGGGTATCACGGGATTTACCGAGCGTGCGAATCCCTTAGTGCGCTTCTTATTAATTTGGTTTGCTGTGGTGTTGGTGGTGTTTAGTTTGGCCAGTACCAAATTGCCGCATTATCTGCTAATTGGCCTAACCCCAGTGTTTTTGCTGATGGCCCATTACCGCATGCGCCTACAGTCGCGTTTTCTTACTGTGCTCCCCTTCTTTTTAATGTTGGCATTCACCGCGGCGTTCCCCACCTTAGTGGCCACATGGGCGGTACGCGAAAACAGTCCTTATCTGCGTGAATTGCTCGCGCGTGGGCCTGAGGTGTTTGGTATCAGTTATTGGGTGATCACGGCCACGCTGGCAGCCTTTAGCGCAGTGATATTAATTGTGACCCATCGCTTCGCACCGCATCGCGCCCCTTGGCGCTTATTGCCAGGATTAGGGTTAGCGGCCAATCTGTTGCTGTGGGGGGTGTGGTTGCCTGCGGTTTCTGCCCTACAGCAAGCCCCCTTAGTAGAGGCAGCGCAATTGGCGCGCTTATTGCCGCAACCCATTGTGGCGGATAACCGGATGCCAAGTTTTGCGGTGTTGGTGGGCCACGCCACGGTAAACCGTTCGCCACTACCTGGGGATGTGGTATTTTTGCGTGCCGATGCAGAAGCCAATTTAGCCGCCCATGAAACGTTGTACAGTAAGGGTGGATTGCGCTTGGTGCGCATGAGCAGGCCGTTACCCACAAAATAATATTCATCACGAGAGTCCCATGACTTCTAAATCTATTTCTTGGCGTGCAACACTGGCCTTCCCTGTGGGTTGCTTGAGTGTTGCAGCGTTTCTATGGACCATGGGCTGGAACCAGCCGTTGTTTATCACGTTGCATGATGCGCTGCTGCAATGGGGTGGAGCGCTTTGGGCCAACTTCACCGTATTGGGTGATTCGGCCTTAACCCCTTTGCTATTGGTTATTTTTATTCGCCGTCGCCCCGATTTGCTGTGGGCTGCGGTAATAGCGGGGCTATTGGCCTACGCACTCTCGCATGGTTTAAAACCCTGGGTGAATGAAGCGCGCCCGCCTGCGGTGCTGCAAGATTTGATCGTTGTGGGGCCGCGCTTATTGCACGGCTCGTTCCCATCGGGGCACACCACTTCCATTTTTACTTTGGTGGGGTTATTGATGTTGGGGTTGCCGGCGCGCGGCCGTGGGCTGCAACTGGGTTTGATGGTTTTGGGCGCATTGGTGGGGCTATCGCGTATTGGCGTGGGCGTGCATTGGCCCGTGGATGTATTGGCCGGCGCCGCCTGTGGCTGGTTTAGTGCGGCAGCGGGCCTGGCCCTGGCGCGTCGTTGGCCTTGGGGTGAGACAGGAGGAGGCAGGGTACTGCCACTGCTCTTATTGTTGATTCTGGCCCTCTACAACCTCTTGGGTAACCATACGGGTATGGTGGATGCGTGGTGGTTACAAAAAATACTCACCTTGGCTGCCTTAGGGTGGGGTTTTTATGAGATCTATCTGTGGCGTTGCCCCCGATCCGCCCGAGGGATTAAGTGACAAGAGCCGCTGGTCTGGTTATAATGCCGGGCTGTAATCAGTAAGGCTCCTCTAAGTCTTGTTGAGTTGTTCTGTGTCCCCATCGTCTAGAGGCCTAGGACATCGCCCTTTCACGGCGGTAACCGGGGTTCGAATCCCCGTGGGGACGCCAATTTTTAAATTTTGTAAATTTGGGGTCTTAAATTTGGGGTCTGACCCCCAATCAGGGCTTGCACCCGCATGGGCCACACATCTGGCCTTATACTTGCCCACTCACCAAAAACCCTTTATATTGACTGCTATGGCACGCTTTTTTACATCTTCTGCATTACTCTTTCAGCCAAGCTTACGGGCTTTGCTGCTGCGCTGCGCGCGCTAAAACTTAAAACCCCCTTATTCCTGTGTCCATACCCTGTCTTCCCGATTCATTTGGGAAGAGCGGATTAATTAATTGTTTCTGGAGTCGATCATGTCTGAAAAATTGATCATATTTGATACCACCATGCGCGATGGCGAACAAAGCCCCGGTGCATCCATGACCCGTGATGAAAAAATTCGTATCGGTCGTCAATTGGAACGTCTGCGCGTGGATGTCATTGAAGCGGGTTTTCCAGCGGCCAGTCCAGGGGACTTTGAGTCTGTTAAAGCCGTAGCCTCGGTGGTGAAAGACAGTACCGTGTGCGGTTTGGCGCGTGCCCAAGAAAAAGACATTCGCGCGGCAGGAGAGGCCATTGCGCCTGCCGTCTCTGGGCGTATTCACACCTTTATCGCCACTTCCGCCATTCATATGGAAAAGAAGTTGCGCATGACCCCTGAGCAAGTACTGGAAGCCTCTATCAAGGCCGTGACTTTGGCACGCAACTACACCGATGACGTGGAGTTTTCCTGTGAAGATGCGGTGCGCTCGGACCCGGACTTTATGTGTCGCGTGATTGAGGCCGCCATTAAAGCCGGCGCTCGCACCATCAACATCCCCGACACCGTGGGCTATGCTATTCCGTTTCAGTATGGTGAATTGATTGCGGACTTGATGCGCCGTATCCCCAATTCGGACAAGGCTATTTTTTCGGTGCATTGCCATAATGATTTGGGCTTGGCAGTTTCCAATTCCCTGGCTGCGGTATTGGCCGGTGCCCGTCAGGTGGAATGCACCATCAATGGCTTGGGTGAGCGCGCAGGCAACGCCGCTTTGGAAGAGATTGTCATGGCCATTCGCACGCGCCGCGATGTGTTTGCCGTGGAAACGCGCATCGATGCCACGCAGATTGTGGCGGCCAGTCGCCTGGTGTCGTCCGTTACCGGTTTTCCAGTGCAGCCCAATAAGGCCGTGGTGGGGGCGAATGCGTTTGCCCATGAAGCCGGCATTCACCAAGACGGTGTACTCAAGCATCGCGAGACTTACGAGATTATGCGTGCTGAAGACGTGGGCTGGAACGCCAACAAATTGGTATTGGGCAAGCATTCTGGACGTAATGCGTTCAGGGCGCGCTTAATTGAGTTGGGCATTGATTTGGATAGTGATGCCAAAGTAAATGCGGCCTTTGATCGCTTTAAAGAATTGGCGGACAAGAAGCACGATATTTTTGACGAAGACTTGCAAGCCTTGGTGAGCGAAGAAATGACCGAAGTTGAAAACGAGCATTTTGCTTTGGTGTCTTTAATGGCGCACAGCGAAACCGGGCAAACCCCGCAAGCGCGCTTGGTGTTGACCATGGGGGGCGCGGAAAAATCTGCGCACTCCAACGGCAGTGGGCCTGTGGATGCGGCATTTAAAGCCATCGAAAGTGTCATTCACAGCGGTGCTGAATTGCAACTGTATTCGGTTAACAACATTACCAGTGGCACCGAATCGCAAGGCGAAGTAACGGTACGCTTGGCGCGCGGTGGACGTATCGTGAATGGATTGGGAGCGGACACTGATATTGTAGTGGCTTCCGCCAAAGCGTATTTGAATGCGCTTAATCGATTGGACGCCCGCATGGAGCGGGTTAGCCCGCAGGTGTAAGCGTTGAAAGTGTTAAAAGAACGTTTGACGAGAGGCGCGCTTCCGCTGTTGAACGGGTTGGGATTTGCGTGGTTTGTGGCATGCCGATTTCGTCAGCACCGGTGTATGCAGTCTGCAGCCAGCCTCACCACCACCACATTATTTTCTTTGGTGCCGCTGGTGACCTTAAGCCTTACTCTGTACTCGCTGTTCCCGGGTTTTATTAGCGTCAGTCAAGCGGCGCGCAATTTTGTCATCGCCAACATGTTGCCTGATGCAGCCAGTCGCATCATCTCCATCTACATGACTCAGTTTTCTGATCATGCCTCACAGCTTACCTACGCTGGCTTAGCGTTGCTGTTGGTTACTGCTTTATCGTTGGCGGTTACCGTGGACAATACTTTTAACGCCATTTGGGGCAGTGCGCCACGCCGTTCATGGTGGTCGCGCTTGGCCATTTATGCCGTCTTGATATTGTTGGGGCCCGTGTTGTTGGGTTTGGGATTATGGCTGCTCACTTTGGTGATCAGGACGTCGGTGGGGTGGGTGGGCGAAAGCACGGAAGCCACGCAAAGCGCCTTACGGTTTTTTTCAGTATTGCTGTTGGCCAGTACCTTAGCGCTGGCCTATTACAAAATTCCAGGTCATGCCGTACGCGCTCGTCATGCACTATGGGGTGGCCTGTTGGCCGCGCTGTTGTTTGAATTTATGAGGAGTGGATTTGCCTTATTCATTGCCCGCTTCACTACCTACAAGCTGGTGTACGGTGCCTTTGCTGCATTCCCTATCTTTTTATTGTGGATTGACTTGTCTTGGGTGGTGGTGCTGTTTTGTGCTGTGCTCACCGCCAACCTCCCGCTTCTTAAAAACCAAGCATGGAAGATTGACGATATCGAATTTAAACGTTAAGGCGCTTGTTCCAGTAAAGTCTGTACGCGTTTTAGTACGTCGGCTGCGGGGATTTTTTCAGCAGCTTCCATGCGTCTTCCTTGCACTTCAACCAAACCTTCTTTTAGCCCCCTATCTCCCACGACTACACGCACGGGAATACCCATCAGCTCTTGATCGGCCAACATCACGCCCACGCGATCATCGCGGTCATCAAAGAGCACATCCAATCCCGCCGCACTCATGCTGGTATAGAGGGCTTCGGCCGCCTCTTTCACGGCTGTACTCTTGCCCAAACCAATGGCAATTAAACTGGCCTGAAAAGGTGCCATGGTTTTAGGAAAACAAATGCCGCGCGCATCGTGGTTCTGCTCAATGGCGGCGGCCACAATACGACTTACCCCAATACCATAGCAACCCATTTCCACCGGGTTGGCTTGCCCCGCTTCATCCAAGTAGGTTAGCCCCATGGCTTCGGAATATTGGGTGCGCAACTGAAACACGTGGCCCACTTCTATGCCACGACAGAGTTCCAGCGCGCCTTTTCCATCGGGCGATGTATCGCCTAGCACCACGTTGCGCAAATCCGCCACTTGTTCAGGCTCGGGCAAGTCGCGAGCAAAATTAACATGGGTAAGATGTTGTTCGGCTTGGTTGGCGCCACAAATAAAGTTGGCCATGGCCGCCGCCGAGCGATCGGCAATGACGGTAATGCCGCGTTCTTTGGCCCCCATGGGCCCGATGTAGCCTTTCACGGCACCAAAGAGGGTATTAATTTCTGCGTCTGAGGCAAAGCGCAACCCCTCTACCCATTTTCCCGCTTTCACTTCATTTAATTCATGGTCGCCGCGCAGCAACAGCAAGAAGGGTTTGTTGTCCGCAGACATCACCAGTAAGGATTTTAACACCTGCGTGACAGGCGCTTTTAATAGGGCCGCTACATCAGCGCAGCTGGTGGTGCGCGGTGTGGAGACGTGAGCCATGGCCGCAGAAGCAGCAGCGCGTGGAGTGGCGGGGGCCAAGGCTTCAGCCAGTTCAATGTTGGCGGCGTAATCCGATTGTGGGCAATAGGCAATGGCGTCTTCACCAGAATCGGCCAATACATGAAATTCGTGGGAGCCCGAACCGCCGATGGCGCCGGTATCAGCCGCCACGGCGCGGAACTGCAATCCCAAACGCGTGAAGATGCGTGCGTAGGTGTCGCGCATGAGGGCGTAGGTTTTTTCTAAGCTGGCCAAATCCGTGTGGAAGGAATAGGCATCCTTCATCACAAACTCTCGTGCCCGCATTACGCCAAAGCGGGGACGAATTTCATCGCGAAACTTGGTCTGAATTTGATAGAAATTAATGGGCAGTTGACGGTAGCTGCGAATTTCACGGCGCGCAATGTCGGTGATCACTTCTTCGTGCGTGGGACCGAAACAAAAATCACGATCGTGACGGTCTTTGATTTTGAGCATCTGCGGACCAAACTTATCCCAGCGCCCAGTTTCCATCCATAATTCGGCCGGCACCACGGCGGGCATCAGCACTTCAATGCCGCCACTGCGGTCCATTTCTTCCCGCACCACGGCCTCAACTTTGCGCAAGACGCGCAACCCCATGGGCATCCAGCTGTACAGCCCACTGCCCAAGCGGCGGATAAAGCCCGCACGCAACATTAATTGGTGGCTAATCAGCTCGGCTTCGGCTGGGGCTTCTTTAAGCGTGGAGACAAAAAACTGGGATATGCGCATGGTGTTTTCTTGAAAAAGGCAAATAAACCGCAATTCTAGCCCATCTGGCCCCCGTTACGGCATTGGATAATAAATCTCCATTGAATTGATTTGAGGGCAGGGTGATGAAGCCATTTCGCTGGGGGTTCATGGGGGTGCTGTTGGGGCTTACGGGGTGTGCGGATTGGGGTCCATTGGGTAACAGGCCTTCAGTCCCCGCACAACCCCCTCTGGCCACGGTGCCGGATAAAGGCGCATCTGTGCCCAGCAAAATGGTCGTCACACAGCCTGTGGCGTTGCTGCTGTTTCACAGCAGCGCCACATTGCAGCTGCATATTAAGGGTCGTCTGCTCACGCTTAAGTCCCCAGAAGACTTTATTGTGAAATCGCATCGTCAGGAAAAATCGGTGCATGTGCCGGCATCGGACTGGGTGTTTGTGGGGTATGGCGTTACGGTACCTGCTCTGGGTTTGGATCATTATCAAAACACGGATATGCATGGAAAAACCGTGGTGATGCTCTCCGGCGCGCCGCCCATTCCCGATGGCACCACCGTGTCCTCAAGAGAAATCATGGCTCACCCCAAGGCTTCTAACTTAGGTCATTGGCGTGCCAAGGTTGAAAATGCCCAACGTCATGGCGCGGACATGGCGCTTATTATTCACGACGCTGCTGTAGAGAGTGTGCCTTACGAGCAATGGCAGCAGGAATTTTCTGAAACGGATGTGGTCTCTGCGGCGCCACCGGAAGCGGTGCCCTTATTGGCCTATGGCTGGATTCCGCAAGCGCGCGCACAGTTTTGGTTGCAGCAAGCGGGTGTGTCATTGCAGCAGTTAAAGCGCAAAGCCGCCGCCGCCAATTTCACACCCATCCCCTTGCCCATTCAAAGCCGAGTGCAGATCGCTAACCGCTGGCGGGAAATAGAGCTGTCCGTCCCTCGTTAAGCCAGAACCACGAGGTTGTCGCGGTGAATCAGTTCTTCGTTGTCGATGTAGCCCAGCGCGGCTTCAATACCCTCCGAGCCGGTACGTAAAATCTTGGCGGTTTCAGCCGCACTGTAGTTGATCAGTCCGCGCGCCACTTCAACGCCTTGAGCGTCCACACAGCGCACCAGTTCCCCACGCTCAAAGGTGCCACTCACAGCGGTCACGCCAATAGGCAACAGACTTTTACCTTCACGACGTAAGGCACGCACCGCCCCTGCATCAAGGATAACGTCCCCCTTAATTTGTAGGTGATCGGCCAGCCACTGTTTTTTGGCGCTGAGTTGCTGGGTGCTGGCCATGAGTTGCGTGCCCATTAACTCGCCTGCGGCCAAGCGCTCTAAGATGCGTGGCTCATGGCCGGACACAATGGCGGTATGGGCGCCACTGCGAGCAGCACGCCCAGCCGCGGTAATTTTGGTAATCATGCCGCCGCGCCCCACAGCGCTGCCCACCCCTCCGGCCATCACCTCAAGGGCGGGGTCACCCGCCTGCGCCTCACTCACCAAGGTGGCTTGTGGGTGATGACGTGGATCTGCCGTAAACAGCCCTACTTGGTCCGTAAGAATAATCAACCCATCGGCTTCAATGAGGTTGGCCACCAAGGCGCCCAAGGTGTCGTTATCGCCCACGCGGATCTCATCTGTGGCCACGGTATCGTTTTCATTGATGATGGGCACCACACCCATCTCTAATAACGTGCGCAAAGTAGAGCGCGCATTTAAATAGCGTTGGCGGTGGGTTAAGTCTTCGTGGGTGAGTAAAATCTGCGCTGTGCGCAAATCATGTTCGCTAAAACAAGATTCCCACACTTGCACCAATCCCATTTGACCTACGGCAGCTGCCGCTTGCAACATGTGTAATTGTTTGGGACGTTGCGCCATACCCAGTCTCTGCATGCCCTCCGCCACAGCACCTGAGGACACCAGCACCACTTCCTTGCCTGCGGCGCGCAAGGCCACCACTTGAGCCACCCAGCCGCTAATGGCGGCACGGTTTAGGCCCCGTCCATCATCGGTGAGCAGGCTGCTGCCAATTTTGACCACCAAGCGTTTGGCGCTTTTCACAAAAGAGGTCATTTAGTGATCTCCGGGTTCCATGTTTCCATGAGCGGACTTTTGAGCGCTGTCGGCTGCATCGTCCCGCGGCCGAACCAGTCTTTGCTCTTCAAGGTAGCTCATGATGGCATAACATACTTCCCGCGTGCCTTGACTGGCCAGGGCGGATATTTCAAAAATACGTGCACCAGGGCCTAAGTCTTTCTCAAACAGGGCGCGTACCGCGGCACGGTCCTGATCGTCTAACAAGTCCGCCTTGTTTAGAATAATCCAACGCGGTTTGTTAAACAGACCTTCGTCATACTTGCGCAGCTCTTCCACCAACGCGTGAGCCTGACCCAAAATATTCACTTCTTCATCCAAAGGCGCGCTGTCGATGATGTGCAGCAGCAAATGGGTGCGTGCCAAATGACGCAGAAATTGATGACCCAACCCGGCGCCTTCCGCAGCCCCTTCAATAAGCCCTGGAATATCGGCAATCACAAAACTGCGCTCATCATCCACCCGTACCACACCCAAATTGGGATGCAAGGTGGTAAAGGGATAATCCGCCACTTTGGGGCGCGCAGCGGAAACCGAGCGAATAAAGGTGGATTTGCCTGCGTTGGGGTAACCCAACAAGCCGATATCCGCCAAAATTTTGAGTTCTAGGTGTAGTTCACGGGATTCGCCGGGCTCTCCCTTGGTGAACTGGCGGGGTGTGCGGTTGGTGCTGGATTTGTAATGCAGGTTGCCTAAGCCCCCCTTGCCCCCTTGGGCCAGCAAAGCGCGTTCCCCATGGTGGGTCAGGTCGGCAATACGTTCGCCTGTTTCCTTATCCAGAATGAGGGTGCCCACGGGTACGCGCAGCACGACATCGTCCGCACCTTTGCCGTTGCAATCCGAACCACGTCCTTGTTCACCGCCTTTGGCGCGGTGAATACGGGCAAAACGATAGTCCACCAGGGTATTGATGTTGCGATCGGCTACGGCCCATACGCTGCCCCCACGACCGCCGTCGCCCCCATCGGGACCCCCTTTGGGGATGTATTTCTCGCGCCGAAAGCTGGCCGAGCCATCTCCGCCTTTGCCGGCATGGACTTCAATTTTGGCTTCGTCTATGAATTTCATCAATAAAAAAGCCCTATCGGGGGATAGGGCTTTCCTGGGTGATTAAGGGGTAAGCCCTTATGCCGTCTGGCTAAGGGGTTCGATGGCGGCAATCTTGTCTTGCAAGGGGCCTTTGGTGCGAAACACCACATGACCATCCACCTTAGCAAACAGGGTATGGTCTTTGCCCATGCCCACATTAGGACCAGGGTGAATACGGGTGCCGCGTTGGCGCACAATAATGCTGCCCGCGCTGATCAGTTCCCCACCATAGGCTTTTACGCCCAGTCGTTTCGATTCAGAATCGCGTCCGTTGCGGGAACTGCCACCTGCCTTTTTATGTGCCATGTTTTAGCCTCAACCTGCTGTAATGGTGTTGATTTGCACTTCGGTGAACCCTTGACGGTGCCCCTGATGCTTTTGGTAATGTTTGCGACGGCGCATTTTAAAGATTTTTACCTTGGCGTGACGGCCATGGGCCAACACGGTGGCGGTGACATTGGCACCTGCCAGCATAGGACGGCCCACGGAGATGGCTTCGCCGTCGGCGACCATCAGCACTTGGTCCAAATTCACTTCTGCACCCACTTCTGCGGTGAGGAGCTCAATCTTTAATTTTTCGCCGGACTGAACGCGGTATTGCTTTCCGCCGGTCTTAATAACAGCGTACATAATGACGCTCCTTCAACTGTCTGATTCGAACAATCGACAAATATACCGTTTTTTCTCATTATTGTCAAAGTCTAGAAGCCGAAGGCTGCTTGGGGTTTGCTTAGGGGTCAGACCCCCCTAGGGGTCTGACCCCTAAGCAAACCCTACAACAGTCCTAAATAGTGGCCTTCATTGACAGTTGTCGCCTCCAATCCCTAACATGCCCCATCTGGGGTTTAACGAAAAGGCTGGTGTCTCGTGGGTTTTGAACGCATTAACGAGTTGGTAAAAGAGGATATGGCGGCCGTGGATCGGGTTATCCGGCAACAGCTGCACTCCGAGGTGGCCTTGGTCAGTCAGGTGTCTGAATACATTATCCAAAGTGGTGGCAAGCGTCTGCGCCCGGTGCTCACGGTATTGGTCGCCCGTGCCCTGAGTTACGCGGGACATCACCACCATACCTTGGCTGCGGTGGTGGAGTTTATTCACACTGCCACCTTGCTGCACGATGATGTGGTGGATAAATCAGAAATGCGCCGTGGCAAAAAAACCGCCAACGAATTATTTGGCAATGCCACCAGCGTGTTGGTGGGCGACTTTGTCTATTCGCGCGCCTTTCAAATGATGGTGTCCATTAATGACATGCGTGTCATGGCAACATTGGCGGATGCCACCAATGTGATTGCGGAGGGGGAGGTGTTGCAGTTGCTTAACTGCCACGATCCCGACATTGATGAAACCCGCTACCTACAAGTAATTCGCTACAAAACCGCTAAGCTCTTTGAAGCCGCCGCGCGTTGCGGTGCTTTATTGACCCATGCGCCCACCGACGTCCAAGAAGCCATGGCCACCTACGGCGCGCATTTGGGAACCGCCTTTCAAGTGATTGATGATGTGCTGGATTACTCGGGTGATATCAATCAAACTGGTAAAAACTTAGGCGATGATTTGGCAGAAGGCAAGGCCACGCTCCCGCTTATTTTTATCATGCGCGAAGGGACAGCAGAGCAAGCCGCAGTTATTCGTCACGCCATTACGGAGGGCGGCATGGAACAAATGGATGCCGTAGTAAACGTTATTCAACAATCAGGCGCCCTAGACTATGCCCGCGCTTGCGCCCAGCGTGAAGCGGATGCAGCCTGCGCGGCGCTCACCGTACTGCCCCCTTCTGCGCAACGCGAAGGGCTGGCGTTATTGGCCCATCTGGCCATTCATCGCACGCGCTAATTTCAACTCAGTTTATCCGCATCGTGAATAAACCCGTCGCCATTTTTCGCCACTCTGCTACCGAAGGCCCAGCCTTTTTTGCGGATTATCTTGACGCGCAGCAAATTCCTTGGCAGCTGATGGCGTTAGATGAGGGCGCGATGGTGCCGCAGTATGCAGAAGATTTTGCCGGTCTGGTGTTTATGGGCGGACCCATGAGTGCGAATGATGATTTGCCCTGGATTGAACCGGTGTTGCAGCTTATCTGTCAGGCCGTGGATAAAGACATCCCCGTGTTGGGCCATTGTCTGGGTTCACAATTGATGTGCCGCGCGTTGGGCGGACAAGTGACGCGTAACGGCGTTAAAGAGATTGGTTGGAGGGCGGTGACCATAGCCCAGACGCCCGTCGCGCGCCATTGGTTTGGTAGCACAGAACAGTTTGATGCCTTTCATTGGCATGGTGAAACATGGAGCTTGCCTGCGGACGCGCAATTAATTGCCGGTAGTGAAGCCTGTGCTCACCAAGCGTTTGCCTTAGGCCCTCATTTGGGCATGCAATTTCATATTGAGATGACCGAGCCTGTTATCCGTCGCTGGTGCCAAGAGGGTGTGGTAGAAATTGCCGCCAACTCTGTTCTCTCTGTGCAATCTGTGCCGACCATTCTGGCGGATATTCCGCATAAGTTGCCCGCCCTCAACCAAATGGCGGTGCAAGTGTATAAAACTTGGGTGACAGGCCTGCGCGTTTAGTGTTCTAGCGATAGCATGCGCGCTAGGATAGAATTTTGTTTCCAGTTGATGGCGTTACATTCGGGGTGTAGCTCAGCCTGGTAGAGTACTGCGTTCGGGAGGCGAATATCAGAGCAAGCAGTTACATGGATTATATTTATTAACAATGAGTTAGTCTTACTGGCAGTTACTATTGTTTACTACAAGAATCTTCATTTACTACTTATTTTCAACGCTTTTTTCAACGGATTTTCAACAAAAAAATGCCTACTATCCTAGATGAGTTAAAAAATATTTTTCCAAATACGCCAAATTTGACCCCCGCTGAGTGTGCCAAAATACTGCGCAAAGCAAAGCAAACTATTTATAACCAAGTTTCTACTAATACGTTTCCTGTCCGTGTCATTTATACAGGGGCGATTCAAAAGAGTTACTTGGGGTCAGACCCCAGATTTGGATTCTGACCCCATGATACGTTTACACATTTACAATGGCTGTCATTTTTTTCTCAGCAAGGCGCCCATGGTGGCACCCGCAGTAACCAGCAGCACTCCCAACCCTGTTATTGCGGTAATGGTTTCCCCTAGCAAGGGCACCGCCAGTAATGCGGATGTGGCAGGAACAATGGCCAACATTAAAGAAGCCGCACTGCTGCCCAACGATAATGTGGCGTAGGCATAACAAAACGCCGCCACCAGTGCTGCCACCATACCTTGGTAGACCGCTTGCAATAAGATGTCATTCAGTGAGGCTGCGGCCAGCGCTTTGGGTAAAAATAAAATGTAGACCGGCAAATAAAGCACTGCAGAAGTGACGGCAATTCCGCTCATGGCGTCCACAGGGCGCACATGCCACAGACGGACCAAAATGCCATAACTGGCCCACAGGCAAGCAGCCCCTATAAAAAACAAATCTCCCAACCATTCTTGCGGGGTGTCGGGGTGCGGTGCCCCTAGGCTTTGTACGCCAATAATCAGCACACCGGAGGCGGCGAGGGTCAATGCCACTAACGCACGTCCTGAGGGTTTGTCTTTTAACCACAGCCATGCGATTAACGCGGTGGCGAGCGGTACGCCTCCATTAATAAGAATACCGGCATGGGCGGCGGGAGCTAATGCAAAACCACTGTAGGCCAGCAATGCGTACATCGTGCCACCCACCCATGCCAATACCACCAAGCGGCGCCAGGGCAGCTGATTGCTGAATATAAAAAACACCGGCAGCATGAACAGCCCAGACACCATAAAGCGCAAGGCGGTCATATCGAAAGGCGTGAGGACGCTTTTGCCACCCAAACGCGACACAATGTTAAATCCTGTCCAACAACAAATGACCGTCCCGGCGGCTATAAACCCTTTCCAGCGGGGGTGGTCCACAGATTCAACGGTCATGACAGTGCTCAAGGAGGTAAGAGGGTAAAGTCTAGCACCGATTCCATGCAGCTCAGGGGCGTGGTAAATTAGCGTTATGGTTAAATTACTGCTTTGGGGCCTTCTCATTTGGCTGGCTTTTAAATATCTGCCGCCTCTGTTAAAGCGCTTCTCCACACATTCCACCCCGCAGGACGCACCGCGCGACCCGAACGCACAGGACATGGTGCGTTGCGCCCATTGTGGTGTGTTTGTGTTGCGTTCAGAAGCCCTGTTTCAAGGCGATCTGGCCTATTGTGGAGAAACCCATCGGAAAGCGGGCCCTAATCCGTGAGCAGTTTGGTGTTTCCGGTGGATTTGCATGGGTTTGTGCAGCGCGCGCGTCAAATTTCTTCGCCCAATTGTGATGCCCGTCCGGCGGGAGAACGACTTTCTTTGGCTGTTATTCACAACATCAGCTTGCCGCCCAATGTGTTTGGGGGCGATGACATCATCCATCTTTTTACCAATCAACTGGATTGCACGCATCGTGCCGAGTACCGCCACTTGCAAGGCTTGCGCGTCTCGTCTCATTTTTTAATTCGACGCGATGGTGAGTTGATCCAGTTTGTTTCGTGTTTAAACCGAGCATGGCATGCAGGTGTGTCGCATTGGCAGGGACGCCCAGGCTGTAATGATTTTTCTATTGGCATTGAATTGGAGGGTTGCGATACCCAACCCTTTGAAAATGCGCAATACGAGGTATTGATTGCGCTGGCCAATAGCCTGTACTCTGTCTACCCTTTAACCGCATGGGTGGGCCACGAACAGATTGCTCCCGGTCGTAAAACCGACCCCGGCCTCTTTTTTGATTGGCAACGCTTGCAAAATGCGGTGCCGGACTGTCCAAGAGCCTAGGGCTCGCGTTAGAATGTTCAATCAGCGAGGCTATCAAGACCTTGCCACACCTTTAATAGGGAGTTTTACATGACCATGATGATTGGAATCCCCCGTGAAGTGCATTCTGGGGAACGGCGCGTTGCGGCCACACCAGAGAGTGCCACACAACTCATCAAACTGGGTTTCAAGGTTTCCTTAGAATCTGGTGCAGGCTTGCAATCACAATTGGCGGATGTGTTGTATGCCGCAGTGGGTGTTGAGATCGTACCTGATACGCGCTCGCTGTGGAGTAACGCCGACATCATTTTAAAAGTGCGCGCCCCAGAAATGAATACGCTATTGGGCGTTGACGAATGCGAACTGCTGTCCCCCGGTAAAACACTCATCAGTTTTATTTGGCCCGCACAAAACCCCGACTTATTACAAAGAATTAAAGCCCGCGGCGCCACTGCCATGGCCATGGACAGCATTCCGCGGATTTCCCGCGCACAAAAAATGGATGCCTTAAGCTCCATGGCCAATATCGCCGGTTATCGCGCCATTGTTGAAGCCGCGCAGCATTTCGGCCGCTTCTTTACCGGACAAATTACCGCCGCTGGCAAAGTTCTGCCTGCCAAAGTGATGGTGATCGGCGCGGGTGTGGCGGGCCTTTCTGCCATTGGTGCTGCGCGCAGCATGGGCGCCATCGTGCGCGCCTTTGACACGCGCCCTGAAGTGAAGCAACAAATTGAAAGTATGGGCGCTGAATTTTTAGAAATGGATTTTGTGGAAGAGGGTTCGGGTACGGGCGGTTATGCCAAACAAATGAGCCCGGAGTTTATTAAAGCCGAAATGGCGCTCTTCGCCCAACAAGCCCGGGACGTGGATATTATTGTCACCACCGCTTTAATCCCCGGCAAACCCGCTCCCAAATTGATTACTGCCGAGATGGTGGCGTCTATGAAGTCCGGTAGCGTCATCGTGGATTTGGCTGCCGAGCAAGGGGGCAATTGTGAATGCACTGTGCCCGGGCAAGTGGCTGTGGTGAATGGTGTGTCGGTGATTGGTTATACGGATTTACCCAGTCGCCTGGCCACTCAATCCAGTCAACTGTACGGCACCAACCTGCGCCATTTGCTCACCGATCTTACGCCTGCCAAAGATGGCGTGATGGTGGTGAACATGGAAGATGATGTGATTCGTGGTGCCACGGTGGTCCATAACGGCGCGCTGACTTGGCCCGCACCACCACCCAAAGTGGTGGCCATAGCACCGGCTAAGCCTGCAGGGGCCATGCCCGCCGCAGCCCCCAAGCATGGCGAATCATCCGCACCGGCCACCGTGCGCAGTTTGGTCACCATGACCGTAGTGGGTGCCTTGGTGTTTGGTTTTATTGGTGCCTACGCGCCTGCAGCGTTCTTGCCGCATTTCACGGTGTTTGTGCTGGCGTGCTTTATTGGCTATCAGGTGGTATGGAATGTCAAGCCCGCCTTACATACCCCACTCATGAGTGTAACCAATGCCATTAGCGGCATTATTGTTATCGGTGCGCTGCTGCAAGTGTCGAGTAGCGACATGGTGGTTAAGGTGTTGGCCACAGTTTCTGTCCTCATTGCCACCATCAACATCTCGGGTGGCTTTCGCGTCACTCAGCGCATGTTGAATATGTTCCGTAAAGATTAAGGGGCCGAGAAATGATAAATGGATTAATGACGGTTTCCTATATTGCAGCAGCAATTCTGTTTATCTTAAGTTTGGGTGGTTTATCCCAACAAGAAACAGCGCGGCGCGGTAATGCCTACGGCGCATTGGGCATGGCTTTGGCTATTTTTGCCACCATTTTAGGTGCACAAGTGACGGGCTTTACCTTATTGCTGCCAGCCATTGCTGTGGGTGCGGTGGTGGGTTGGGTGTTGGCGGTGCGGGTAGAAATGACGCAGATGCCCGAACTGGTGGCTTCTTTGCACAGCTTTGTGGGATTGGCGGCAACGCTCGTGGGTTACGCCAGTTATCTGGACCCTCACGCGCATTTTGAAGGAGCCGATAAAACCATCCACGAAGTGGAAATTTTCTTAGGGGTGTTTATTGGCGCCATCACCTTTACGGGATCCATTATTGCCTTCGGTAAATTGCGCGGCAGTATTTCTGGTAAACCGCTTACTTTACCGGCACGCCATTGGCTTAATCTAGCGGGCATCATTGCATCCATTTATTTGGGTTATGTGTTTATGAATGCCGAAGGCACCAGCGGCCTTACGGCACTACTGATCATGACCGCCATCGCTTTCTTGATTGGCGTTCATTTGGTAATGGCCATTGGCGGCGCGGATATGCCGGTGGTGGTGTCCATGCTGAACAGCTATTCTGGTTGGGCTGCAGCGGCCACAGGTTTTATGCTCTCCAATGATTTGTTGATTGTGACCGGTGCCTTGGTGGGCAGCAGTGGTGCCATCCTCTCCTATATTATGTGTCGCGCCATGAACCGCAGTTTTGTCAGCGTGATTTTGGGCGGCTTTGGTACCGGCGGCGGCACCAGCGCCGCTGCTGTGGAAGGAGAAGTGGTCGCCATCAGTGCGGCGGATACCGGTGAGTTGCTCACTGAAGCGCGCGAAGTGATTATCGTGCCCGGTTACGGCATGGCGGTGGCGCAAGCGCAGGGTGTAATTAGTGAAATTACCAAACGGTTGCGCGCCAAGGGCATTAAAGTGCGCTTTGCCATTCACCCAGTGGCAGGGCGTTTGCCAGGGCACATGAATGTGTTGCTCGCTGAAGCCAAAGTGCCCTACGACATTGTGATGGAAATGGATGAAATTAACGCCGACTTCCCCAATACCGATGCGGTGTTGGTGGTGGGCGCCAACGACATCGTAAACCCCAGCGCACAGGACGACCCCAACAGCCCCATCGCCGGCATGCCGGTTTTGGAAGTGTGGAAGGCCAAAACCGTGGTGGTGTTTAAGCGCAGCATGGCCACAGGCTATGCTGGCGTGGACAACCCCCTGTTCTTTAAGGAAAACACCCGCATGCTCTTTGGCGATGCGAAAAAGAGTGTGGACGACATCCTGGCGCATATTCCAGCTTAATACACTCAAGCGGCGTACCAAAACCCCCGTTGCAGGAATGCTCGGGGGTTTTTTCTTGGGCTTGCTATAATCGCTTTCTAAACGAATTGGGGCGGCAAAATTTTCATGAATTTGAAACAATGTGTAGGCATCATCGGTGCCGCAATGGTATTGGCTGCCTCTGGAGCCCGGTGTTCGTTGCCTGATGAAATTCAGGTGTATGACGACAGTATTAATAAGGTTGGCGAGTGGGGGTTAGAGCTGCACCTCAACAGTACCCCAAGCGGTCAATTGCCCAGTTACCCAGGTGAAGTGGGTTCCATGCACGGGCAGCGCAGTACCGTGGAAGTGAGTTATGGGCTCACACCCGCTTTGGAGGCAGGGCTTTATCTCCCGGTGGTGCGCAACGCAGGTGGCGATACGCAATTCGCCGGCCCCAGCTTTCGCTTGAAATGGATTCCTCACGCCGCGCCTAAAGGTGGGTTGTTTTATGGCCTGAATGGCGAAATAACGGCCTTTAGGACGCAATACGCCGAAGAGCAGAACATTTTGTCTTTGCAACCCATTGTGGGGTATCGCACAGAGAATTGGTTGTTCATCACTAACCCTATTGTGGAATATGCCCTACGTGCCGGGTATCGGGAGAATGGTCCTGAATTTATGCCCAGTTTTAAACTGTCGCGCACGCTGACAGAAGGCTTCGCCAGTGGGCTTGAGTATTACGTGGATTTTGGCAGGCTGTTTAATGGCCTGGAGAGAGGCAATCAAAGTCATACCCTGTATTGGGTGATGGATGTAGATCGCGCCCCCTGGGTGTTTAATTTTGGGGTTGGCAGAGGGTTTATGGGCGATGCCGATCATTGGACCATTAAGGGTATATTTGAAATTCCATTTAAATAAGAGCCGCGCATGACCACTGTTGCAACAGAACTCACGGCCAAGCAAGATATTCCCACTATTTCGTTGGTGTCCTGGGCGCACGGCACGTCGCATTTCTTTCATCTCATGCTGCCATCCTTGTTCCCTTTCTTTATTCGCGACTTTGGTCTTTCGTATACCGAAGCAGGGCTCTTGATGACGGTGTTCTTTGTGGCTTCCGGTGTGGGGCAAGCCTTGAGTGGGTTTGTGGTGGATCGCTTGGGTGCTGCGCGCGTGCTGTATGGGGGGATGACCTTTTTAGCACTATCCGGTTTGGTGGTCTTTTTGGCCAGCAGCTATCACTTATTGATGGTGGCCGCACTTTTAGCCGGCTCTGGTAACGCGGTGTTCCATCCTGTGGATTACTCCATTTTAAACCGCCGTGTGTCACGCCCACGTTTGGCTCATGCATTTTCTATGCACAGCTTGGCAGGCAACTTGGGTTGGGCCGCTGCCCCCCCGTTGATGTTGGGCGTGGCAAGCCTCGCCAATTGGCATGTGGCCGGCTTAGTGGCCAGTATCATTGCATTATGCACCCTGGCTCTGCTCATCTCACAGCGTCATCTGCTTCATTATGAATTAATCCCCAGCCATGCCGTTCGGGGTCAGACCCCTAACACGTCCTCCTTATTTGCCTTCATGAAAGTGCGTGCGGTGTGGATGAGTTTTGCTTTCTTTTTCTTTTCCACCACCGCTTTTGGGGCCTTGCAAAATTACGTAGCCCCATTACTGTCCAATCTCTACGGCCTTTCCTTAGCAGCGGCCACGGCTTGCCTAACCGGTTATTTGTTGGGCAGCAGTGCGGGTGTGGTGGTGGGTGGTTTTCTGGCCAGCAAGGCGCGTTCCCATGGGCGTATTATTGCCGCAGCATTGGCCGTGGGAGCGTTAATGGCGGCCTTGGTGGCCACTGCTGTGCCGCCGGCTTGGAGCGTGATTGCATTGCTCAGCATTATGGGGTTTGGTGTGGGTATCGCCAGCCCCTCACGGGATTTGATGGTGCGCGAAGCCACCGCTCATTCCTTGGGGCATAGCGCCCTAGGGCGCGTGTACGGTTTTGTGTACTCGGGGCTGGATACCGGTTTGGCTATGTCGCCCCTAATGTTTGGGCCCCTCATGGACGGGGCGCATTTTTCTGCGGTCCTGTTCGGTGTAGCGCTATTGCAAGGGATGGCTATTTTAACGGCGTTGTCGGTGAGTGAATGAGCCGATTAAAGAATTGGTGTGGTGGGTTATGGGCGGCAGGCTGTGTGGCGATGTGGTGCACGGGCGCTATGGCGCACGCGGATGAATTTATTACGGCACCGGATTTCACCTCCAGTAACTGGGCCATTCATGGCGATGTGACGGTGATTGGGCAGCAGCATGCGGCGTTTCACTCGGTGGGTGCCGATGGTGTTAATAGTTTTACCTCTTCATCTGAGCACTCCTATTCAAGCGTAATGGGCATTAATCTGGGCTATGCGCTAACCTCTTCCACTGAATTTTGGGCGCGCCTCGAAACCATTCGCGGTATTCCCCTGAGTAATGCCGGTGGTTTGGCGGCACTAACCAATAACGATATGCAGCGCATCATGGAGAATCGCTTTGTCAGTTATATGGCATTGGGTTTTGTTACGCATTCTTGGGATCTGGGAGGCGAGACGCAAAGCATTGGTTCTGACGCTCATCAGTTTGCACGCGAATCAACCCGCCGACGCATCAACGTGAGCGTGGGGAAAATGGATCTGCTGGGGATATTTGACGATAACGATTACGTCCATAAGTCAGATGATCAGTTTCTTAACTGGTGCTTTATGACCCATTGCGCTTACGATTTTGCCGCCGATGCGCGCGGTTATACCTGGGGTGTAGCCAGTGAATTGAATTGGGATAATTGGTCCACGCGCGCCGGTTGGTTTGCCATGCCGCGCTTGCCCAATCAATTGGAAATTGATGCTTCAATGGGTCAGCATTTTGGTGTTAATTGGGAACTGGAGCGGCGCTGGGATGGCGGTGCGCTTAAATTCTTGGCTTATCAGGGACGCATGAAGCTGGCGGACTATTCACAATTTCTCAACCAAAGCGGTGTCAGTATCGAAACAGCACCCAAATCCGATGCCAAACGCGGCGGGGCGGGGCTTAACTTGCAGCAAGCAGTGACACCTGATATCGGTCTGTTCGCACGCGTTTTCTGGAGTGGCGGGCATTACGAAACCATGGCCTTTACTGAAGCCGATAGCAGTTTTAGCACCGGCTTGGTCTTTGACGGCAAGCTTTGGCATCGCCCCTCAGACGGCGTTGGAATGGGGTTGATTCGCAACGAAATCAATCAGTATCGCCAAGCGTTTTTAGCGGCAGGAAATTTAGATTTGTTTATTGGGGACGCCCTGTCTGGCATAGTGAAATTCAACTACGCACCAGAAGCAGTGTTTGAAACATACTATCGTTTGGGCATTATTCCTGGCGTGCATGTCAGTGCTGATTGGCAGCGTATTCAAAACCCGGCCTACAATCAGGATCGCGGTCCAGTCAATGTTTACAGCCTAAGGTTTCACGGGGAATTTTGAGGCCCGGGTTTATGTTATTGAATGTTTCTTGGGCGGCGCCAATAACTAAGGTTGGAGAGGGGGGTTGCATCACGGTTTTCCCACTAATAATGGTAAAGTGACTTACCTAACCGCTGAGGTCAAGCTGTATCTTAATAACGCTTACCAGATGACCTTTAGTACCCATCCAACTGTGGGTAAGGAGTTGGATGACCGTGAACTGGTAAAAATGGTGCATGATGTCACCTACGCACTGTTCGTGATAAACAAACCTGAAACGTTGTAAAGACGGAAGGAATTTAAATCTATGTATAACAAATTTGCCCTTACATTAGAAGACGCCAAAGCAATTGCCGCCGCTGCGCGTGCCAAGGCCGTGGACAACAACTGGAACGTGGTGATTGCCGTACTCGATGAAGGCGGGCATCTCATGTACCTTGAACGCATGGACCGTACGCAGTTGGGCTCTGTGCAGGTGGCGCAAGAGAAAGCACGCAGCGCCTATTTGTTTCGCCGCCCCACCAAAAAATTTGAAGAGATTGTAACCGGCGGTCGTTTGGTGATGCTAAACCTCCCGGGGGCCTTGCCTGTGGAAGGCGGGCTGCCTTTAATGGTGGACGGTGAACTGATCGGGGCGATTGGTGTGTCGGGTGTGCAATCCGCGCAAGACGGCATTATTGCCGAGGCTGGCGCGGCATTGGCTGCAACCTTTAAGTTGTCTTAAGAATTCCTTAATTTTATTTTCTGTGAACCCCATGCAGCGCTGGGATATTTTTTGCCGAGTGGTGGACAACTTTGGCGATGCCGGCGTGGCCTGGCGTCTGTCCCGACAGCTGTCTGCCGAACAGGGTATTCAAGTACGCCTACTCATTGATGATTGCGCCACCTTAGCGCGCTTAGATCATCGCATCGATCCGCAAAAATCTGAGCAAGTGGTGGCAGGCGTTACTCTTTGCGTATGCGGCTATGCGCCGCATGATCCATTAAAACAGGGGCAACTGTTGCAACAACCCGCCGCTGTTGTGATAGAAACCTTTGGCTGCGGGCTTCCCGAGGAATATTTGTTGGCCATGGCGGCACAACAGCGCGCGTCACTGTGGATCAACTTGGAACACTTAAGCGCTGAAGAGTGGGTAGAAGGCTGCCATGGGCTTCCTTCCCCACAAACACGACTGAACCTCACGCGTTATTTTTTCTTCCCTGGTTTTACTGAGCGCACCGGAGGCCTGTTGCGCGAGGGGGTCAGACCCCCCCCGGGGTCAGACCCCGGGGGGGGTCTGACCCCCTGTTCGACTCCGTCCTCGTTGCGCGTGACCTTGTTTGGTTATGAAGGGGCACCTCTACAAGAGATGATTCACACCTGGGCGAATTCTCCGATTCCAATTTATTGTGAGGTTAGTGAGGGCACGCCTCTGGCAGCAGCGGCTGCCGTGCAACTAGAGTGTGCGGCAAACGCCAGCCTTTCAGTCGTAGGCAACTTGCACATGAAATGGGTCCCTTTCTGCGACCAAGTGGATTTTGATGCGCCGCTGCGTGCGGCCAACGTTAACTTTGTGCGCGGTGAAGACTCTTTTGTGCGTGCGCAATGGGCTGCGCGTCCTTTTGTTTGGCATATTTACCCCCAAGCGGAAGACGCGCATTTGATTAAATTAAATGCCTTCCTCGATCGCTACACCGCGGGATGGAATACGGGCTTAAGCAAGCGTTATCGACAATTGGCGATGGCTTGGAATGGGGAAGGGGATATCGGAGTGGCTTGGACCGCCTTGCAAAATGATTGGACGTCACTACAAGAACATGCCGAAACTTGGTCTAAAAGTCTGTTAAAACAAAGCGATTTGGCCAGCAACCTTGCCAAGTTTGCTGCTAATTTGCTATAATTTTAGGTTAAATTCACTCCCTTAGGGACGTATGACATGAAACAAGCACAAGAACTTCGCGCCGGTAACGTCATCATGGTGGGCAAAGACCCCATGGTGATTCAAAAAGCCGAATACAACAAAGGTGGCCGCAGCTCTGCGGTCATGAAGATGAAGCTTAAAAATCTGCTCAGTGGCGCGGCCAGTGAAGTGGTGTTTAAAGCTGACGACAAACTGGAACAAGTGATCTTGGAGCGTAAGGAAGTCACCTTCTCCTACTACGCCGATCCCACTTATGTGTTTGTGGATGCCGACTTCAATTCTTTCGACATGGATGTGGACAGCTTGGGCGACGCCATCAATTATTTAGAAGACGGTATGCCTGGGCAAATTACCCTCTACGATGGCCGTGCCATTTCCGTTGAGTTGCCCAATTCCCTGGTGCGTGAAATTGAATACACCGAACCCGCCGTACGGGGCGACACTTCTGGTAAGGTTTTAAAGCCCGCCACGCTTAAAAATGGTTTCAAGATTGCCGTACCCTTATTTTGTGAAACCGGCGATAAAATTGAAATCGATACCACCACGGGCGATTACCGTCGCCGTATTACAGGCTAAGCACACCCACTCATGGCCCTCAAACGTCCGCAGGGCCCCTCCGGGCGTCTGGTTGCGCTAGAGCATGAATCGCGCCTCTTGGCGGGTAATCCGCTAGGAGATCCCACGCACCGCCGTCATCACGTTTGGTTACCCTCCCAGTATGATGCCACCGCCTCGCGCGGCAAACGCTTTCCTGTGTTTTATGATTTGGTGGGTTACTTAGGCGCAGGCCCCTCACATACGCATTGGCGTCCTTTGGATGAAAATGTGCCCGAGCGTGTGGCACGTCTCATCTATGAGCGAAAAATGGGTCCCGCCATTGTGGTGTTTCCGGATTGCTTTACCGCCTTAGGTGGCAATCAATATATTAATTCCAGCGCCATCGGCCGCTATGCCGATTACCTGACGCGTGAAATCGTGCCCTTGGTGGACCGCGAGTTTCGCACTCTTGCCGCACGTGATCACCGTGGCGTGTTTGGTAAATCATCCGGCGGTTACGGCGCTTTGGTGCATGGCATGAAATATCCTGAAACCTGGGGTGCCGTGGCCTGCCATTCCGGTGATTCGTATTTCGATTTTGTCTATCGCAGCGATTGGCCCAATACGCTGAATGAATTGGCGCGTTATCGTTCCCGTGCGCGCAAGTCCGGAGCAATTGTGGTGGAGCGCGAAGCCCGTGGATTATCACAGGGTTTAGACGACGGACGGGTGAAGCGTTTTTTGCAGCATGTCTGGAAAAAGGAAAAACCCTCGCACACTGAGACGCATGCGCTGATGAATTTGTGCATGGCCGCGAGTTATGACCCCGACGTAAAAGCGCCCAACGGCTTTCGCATTCCTTTCAATGCAGAAACTGGTGAGTTGATTGCCGCGCGCTGGGCAAAATGGTTGGCGCAAGACCCCATTCACATGGTGAAAGACCATACCCGCGCGCTTAAATCGTTGAAGGGGTTATTTATCGACTGCGGATGGCGTGATCAATATCATATTCATTACGGATCACGTTTGGTGGCGCAGCAGTTAGAGACGTTGCACATTCCCCATCGCTACGAAGAGTTTGATGATACCCATTCGGGAATTGATTATCGGCTTGAAACCAGTTTACCGTTTTTATTTAAAGCCCTAAAAAGTTAAAGTCCACTGCAGGCGTGGCGCCACCTACTATTTCTGCTAGCGCTTTGCCGCTGCCCGCACCCAATGTCCAACCCAGCGTACCGTGCCCCGTATTTAAATATAGATTGGGGATGCGCGTGCGTCCAATTAAGGGGCAATTGGAGGGTGTGGCAGGGCGTAACCCTGCCCAGAATGTGGGCTGGTCGTAATGGGCCGCCTCGGGGAATAACGTTTGAGCCCGTGCAATCAGTGCCTGGCAACGTCTTGCGTTTAGGCTGACATCGTAGCCATTAAATTCAGCTGTACCTGCGACGCGGAAGGTGTCGCCCAAACGGGTAAACACCAGTTTATGGGCGTCATCCGTGATGCTGACCGTGGGCACGGCCTTTTCATTACGAATGGGAACGGTGGCGGAATAACCCTTCACGGGGTAGATGGGCAAGCGAATACCCAAAGGTTGCAGTAAAGCGGTGCTGAAGCTGCCACAGGCCACCACCACGGCATCCGCCGTGATGGATTCGCCATCAGTAACCACGGAGCGCAGCACGCCTCCTGAGGCCACCAAGCGCTGCACAGAACGATTATAGAGAAAGCGTGCGCCACGAGCCACGCACTGTTTGGCCAACCTGTCTATAAACAAATGGGCGTCCCCCGAGCCGTCGCCTGGGGTATAGGTGGCACCTACCCAATGTTTGCTGGAAGCGTGCATGGCGGGTTCCAACGCCAAAGCTGCGTTCACATCAGTTTTAAAACGGGGGTAACCCAGCGCGCTAATTTTTTCAGCGGCGGCGCAACCACGCGCCCAAGCAGCGGGAGTGTTGTAAATATTGAGAGTACCGCGCTCTAACGAGTGGTTCTGAATACCGGTTTTAGATTGCAGCTCACTCATGGCGCCGCGGCTATATAGCCCTAAGTGCAACAGTTGTTGTAAGTTATGTTGGTAGCGTGCGGCACTGCATTCGCGCAAAAATTGCAGACCCCAGCGCCATTGCGCTGGGTCCGCACGCAAACGAAACAGCAAGGGGGCGTCCTCACGCAAACTCCACAGTACGGCTTGGGGGAGGGTGGCCCAACTGGCCCAAGGTTCCACATGGCCCACCGAGCGCTGACCGCCATTGGCAAAGCTGGTTTCTAATGCGGCGGCGGGTTGACGTTCTATCACCGTGACCTCATGGCCGGCTTCCAGTAAGTACCAAGCGCTGGTGGCGCCCATAATTCCGGCACCCAAAACAACCGCATGCATAAACAGAGGTCCTTCAAACAGCTGCCGCAGGCTCGGGGTAATGGCGGCGATTTTTAGTTTAACAGAAACCACAGTGGGGCTGTGCACGCTATAATTGCACTTTTGGTTTGGGGTCAGACCCCACATGGGGTCTGACCCCTAATACCCCAAACTCACAGGAACCCACATGAATCTTGATCGCGTACCCGCTGGACGGGACCTCCCCAACGATATTAACGTCATTATTGAAATTCCTATGAATGGCGAACCGATCAAGTACGAGTTGGATAAAGAAACGGGAGCCATGTTCGTGGATCGCTTTATGTCCACAGCCATGCATTACCCCTGTAACTATGGTTATATCCCTCATACCTTATCGCCCGATGGCGATCCAGTGGATGTATTGGTGCTGACCCCTATCCCATTGATCACGGGTGTGGTGGTGCGTTGTCGGCCCATTGGTTTGTTGAAAATGACGGATGAAGCCGGTGGCGATGCAAAAGTATTGGCCGTACCCGTGGATAAACTGTGCAACATTTATCGCCCCATTCAAACACCGCGCGATTTACCCGAACTCACACTCAGTCAAATTGCTCACTTCTTCGAGCATTACAAAGATTTAGAGCCGGGCAAGTGGGTGAAGATTGAAGGATGGGTAGGACCTGAAGAGGCCAAAGCAGAAATTATGTCCGGTGTTGCCAACTACAACAAGGCAGATAAAAAACCCATGTTCTAGGTTTAAACCGAACGCAGTTCAATAATGGGTTTGCCTTGCGCTGTTTTGCGCGCAGCGGGCTTCCAAGCATGGCCGTACACCACTTCTAAGGTTACCGGCAAACCTTCAGCACAGCGCAGTGTTTCATAGGCTGCACTGAAACGGTTCCAGCGAGCGCGTCCATTTAACCCCTGTATACGATGGCTTGCAGCAGCCGACCCGCCGGCCCATTTCAGATCGCGCGCGAGGGTTTTAAGGTCGAGGTAGAGGGTGGTCAGGTTTTCTCTGTCCATCACTGGATTAGAAAACCCACTTTCCACCAACGCATCGCCAATGTCGTGCATGTCTGTGAAGGCGTGCGGCTCAGTATCCATGGCACATTCGCGCCATTCTTTTAAGGTGTCCGGCCCCAAGGTGCTAAATAAAAACAATCCATCGGGTTTTAGAACGCGCAAGGCTTCACGCATCACAGGGGCTAAATCGCAATAGGGCAGCATGAGGTTAGACCATATTAAGTCTACACTGCCACTGCGCAAGGGCAACGCTTCAGCATCAGCACAGAGTAGGGTGGCACGGCGCTTGGCCCAAGGCCACCAGCGTGCTCCGCCGGGCATTGCGGCGCCCAGCTGTGCCGAAGAAAAATCCACAGAAATAAGTTGTGCTCGAGGAAATTGCTGCTGCAAAGCGGGTTGCACCAAACCTGATCCCGCACCCAAATCCACGATCAGTGCGGGGTTAATTTTTAAAAATTCAAAATGGGTGATGAGGCGTCGCGCAATTTCAAGGGGCAGTTGAACATGCTGAGCGCTGCGACCCGCCGTTTGGTTGAAGGCACGCTGGACACGCAATTTTTGCAGCATTTATTCGCTGTGCAAACCGAGACGTTGGAATAGTTGCCGGTCGCGTTCCACGTCGGGGTTACCCGTGGTGAGCAATTGTTCGCCGTAAAAAATAGAATTGGCGCCGGCTAAAAAGCATAGGGCCTGATGCTCATCAGAGAGCGATTCACGTCCGGCCGATAAGCGCACGCGCGACTCAGGCATGGTGATGCGTGCGCAAGCAATGGTGCGAATAAACTCGAAGAGGTCTAATGCCGCGGTGCCATGCAAGGGTGTTCCTTCCACTTGCACCAGTAAATTAATAGGCACGGATTCAGGAGCCGGGTTCAGGTTGGCCAATTCATGCAGCAAGCCGGCGCGCATGCGCCGTGTTTCACCCATACCCACAATACCGCCACAACACACATGCATGCCAGAGTTGCGCACGGCTTTAAGAGTGTCTAAGCGGTCTTGATACTGACGCGTGGAAATAATGTCGCCGTAGAACTCGGGCGCGCTGTCTAAATTGTGGTTGTAGTAATCCAACCCCGCATTTTTTAAGCGGTCTGCTTGGGCGGGTTTCAACATCCCTAAGGTCGCGCAGGTTTCAAGACCCAAGGCACGCACGCCTATGATCATGTCGATCACCGCGTCTAAATCACGCTCTTTGGGGCTGCGCCAGGCAGCGCCCATGCAAAAACGGCTGGCGCCGGCGGCCTTAGCCGCGCGCGCGGCCTTCAGAACTTCTTCTTGCGAGAGGAGGGCTTGGTTGGCCACGGCAGTGGGGTGGCGAACCGATTGGGGGCAATAACCACAATCTTCCGGACAACCGCCTGTTTTAACCGACAGCAAGGTGGAAAGTTGTACGGCATTAGCATCGAAATGAGCGCGGTGCACTGTCTGTGCGCGCCACAACAAGTCGTTAAAGGGCAGATCAAACAGCGCTTCAATGGCATCTACGGACCAAACGGTGGCGTTGTTTGGAGCGCTGGAGGCGGTTATAGAAGGTTGTGTGGCGGTAGAATCGATCAACATTCCAAGATGATCGCGGACGGCACACCTTCTTGTCAAATCAACACGCACAACACCAGTCTTTCGGATCAAACTGGCTGGCCTCATGGCGCAGTTTTATGAGGTTGCCGCGCAGCTGCTGTCTGTGTGGGGCCGCACTGGATGAAGGGGTGCTGATGTGCGCACCCTGCCAAAGTGGGGTCACACCCCAAAGAGGGGGCGCCATTGGGGTCAGACCCCAATGTGTTGATGAGTGGTGTGCGCCCTACGACTACGTCTATCCAGTGGATGTATTGATTCGTCGCCTCAAGTATCATGGCGCTCTCTATTTGGCCGCTCCTTTGTCTTATGAGTTGGCGCGCTGCTGTAAGGACAGTGCGGTGGATGGCATCGTGGCCATTCCGCAATCCACAACCGCTTGGCGCAGACGGGGGTACAACCCCGCCCTGGAGATTGCTCGGCGTGTGGCACGCGCTGTTGGGCGCCCACTCTGGGCACAAGGGTTGCGGCGCACACGCGATGCGCGCGTGCAAGCCGGCTTAGGACGTGTGGCGCGCCAGCGCAATGTGGGAGACCTCTTTGCCTGTAACATGAACGTGCAGGGGTTATGGGTGGCGGTGGTAGATGATGTCAGTACCAGTGGCGCCACCTTAAGTGCTGTAGCAAATGTATTAAAAGAGCAGGGCGCTCGGCGCGTGAGCGCCTGGGTGCTAGCGCACACGCCTGCACCGGATGAATCGATTTAATTTTAGGGATGTATGATGTTTGATGTGGTGCTGTACCAACCTGAAATTCCGCCCAACACGGGCAACATTATTAGGCTCTGCGCCAACACCGGCGCACGCTTGCATTTGGTGCAACCCTTAGGTTTTGATATTGATGACACGCAATTGCGACGTGCCGGACTTGATTATCATGAGCAAGCAGTGCTGCGCGTTCATGTCCATTGGGCCGCGTGTCGCGCGGCCTTAAGTGATCGACGTTGGTTTGCTCTCACCACCAAAGCCACGCAAGCGCATACCGCACCCACCTATAAAGCGGGCGATGTGTTTGTATTGGGTCCTGAAACGCGCGGACTGCCGGCAGAGATTTTGGCTGAATTTGATGCGGAACATGCTTTGCGTTTGCCAATGGTGGCGGGCAGCCGCAGCTTAAATTTATCGAACGCCGCAGCAGTGATGGTGTTTGAAGCCTGGCGTCAGCTGGGTTTTAGCGGCGCGCTGTAAACCACTTGTCCTGATGAGAGCGCCGTTATTCTGAACGGGGTTCGCGTGCCATAAGTTGTTCTACAGCTTTATGAACGGTCAGCTCGCCGCTCAATACGGCACGCACGGCTTCTGTGATGGGCATTTCCACTTCATGATGACGGGCCAATCGGTAGGCTTCAGCCGCGGATGTAACCCCCTCCGCCACATGTCCTAACCCACTTAGGATGGCCGGCAGCGATTCACCGCGTGCCAAGGCCAAACCCACGCGGTAATTGCGTGACAGAGCGCCCGTGCAAGTCAATACCAAATCGCCTAAGCCCGATAGCCCCATAAAGGTTTCAATGCGCCCACCTACAGCTACCCCTAAACGCGCTATTTCGGCTAGGCCGCGGGTAATTAATGCCGCACGCGCGTTATACCCTAGGTTTAATCCATCAGAGAGCCCGGCCGCGATGGCGATGACATTTTTTAATGCTCCCGCCAGTTCTACACCGACCACATCGCTGCTGGAATAAATGCGCAGACGATGGCCATGTAAGGCCTGGCTGGTTTGGCGCGCAAAATCGGTGCCGGCAGAGGCAAGAGTGATGGCGGCCGGCAGACCGTTGGCGATTTCTTCGGCAAAACTGGGCCCTGACAAAACGCCGCAAGAAATGTTGGTGGACAACGTCTCTGCCACAATTTGATGAGGCAGAAAGCCGCTGCCGGTTTCAAAGCCTTTGCAGGCCCACAGCACAGGCAGGTTGGGCTGCTGATGGGCCACCTGCGTAAGTGTTTCGCGCAGCCCAGCCACGGGCACCGCCACAACAGCCAGTTCCGCTTGCGCCAACGCGCGTGGTAAGTGGCCCTCAATCACCAAGTGCGGGGGCAGAGGGTGTTTGGGCAGATAACGGCTATTGAGGCGCGTGCTCTCTAATGTTTTGAGAAAATGCGCATCGCGACCCCACAACGTCACACCATGCCGGCCTGAAAAACTGAGCGCTAGCGCAGTTCCCCAGGCACCACTGCCTAGAATGACGATATTCACGGTTTAGTGAGCCACCTCGGGAGCGTCTACCGCTTGCGCTTCTGCTTGTTGCAGGCGTTGTTGGTAGAGTGCTTCAAAATTAACCGGATTTAGCATCACGGTGGGGAAGCCGGCGCGTGTTACCAAATCAGAAATCACTTCACGGGCGTAGGGGTAAATAATATTGGGACAAGTCACGCCCAATACGATCGGCATATCGGTACCGGGAATATTTTGCAAGCGAAAAATACCCGCTTGTACAACCTCCACCAAGAATAATGTTTTGTCTTTTACCTTGGCGGTAACCGTCACCTTCACGGTGGTTTGAAACACGCCGTTGTCAATGGGTTCGCTGCCGTTACTCAGCTCCACATTGATTTCAGGGGCTTCACGCTCCAAAAACACTTGGGGCGCGTTGGGGACTTCTAAGGAAGCGTCCTTAACGTAAATTTTTTCAATTACAAAGACCGGTTCATTGTTGGTTTGTGCGGCGTCGTCAGCCATTTTCATTTTCCTGAAGTAAGGTCGGCCAGCAAGGGGTCTAACCCCCCCGCGTGGTCCAGCGCGACCAAGTCGTCATACCCGCCCACATGGGTATTGTTGATAAAAATTTGTGGCACGGTGCGCCGCCCCGTGCGCTCCATCATGACCGCCCTTTGTGCGCGGTCCAAATCCACTCGAATTTTTTCTAGGGTGGTAACGCCCTTCTTGGCCAAGTAGCGCTCAGCCATGGTGCAATAGGGGCAAAACGCAGTGCAGTAGAAGGTTACTGAAGCCATTTAAGCCTTAACAGCGCTGCGCTCGATGGGTAGGCTGGCTTCAACCCAAGCCAGTACACCGCCTTTAAGCGTGAAAACGTCAGTAAAACCTTGCGCTTTTAGCGTTTTAACCGCCCCTGCATTGGCACTGGCACCGGTGGTTATCAAGATGGCGGGGCGGCTATGGAAGCGCACCACCTCGCCAACCCTTGAAGATAGTTCGTCGGCGGGAATGTGCCGCGCCTGGGGCAAATGACCCGCCTCATAGTCCTGAGTGCGTCGTAAATCGATAATAATGGCATGTTTCTGGTTGATCAGCTGAGTGGCTTCTAAGGTGCCCACGGTGTTTTGTTGACCCATTAAACCCTGAATTTCAGGCCACGCTAAGAGTAGGGCGCTGGCAATGACCAAAGCCACCAAACCCAGATGTTGTAAAAGGAAGTCCAAGCGCGTTACTCCAATGGTTTCAAGTGGGGCATATTCTAACAGATCGGCCCTTATTCCACGCGTTACTGTTGGGCGGGCCGGCTTGCCGCTTTTTAGCTTTATGGGCAGAGTTGTAGGCAGGCTGATAAAATGAGGCTGTTAATCAACGACAAATACAGCGTCCCATGAAAAAAATTGTCCTGCTGCGCCATGGCCACAGTGTGTGGAATGAAGAAAACCGTTTCACCGGTTGGGCCGATGTAGATTTGTCTGCACGCGGTCGAGGTGAGGCGCTCTCAGCGGGCCTGGCTCTTAAAGAAGCGGGCTTTGAGCTGGATTTGGCCTACACCTCGCTGCTAAAGCGTGCCATTAAAACCTTGTGGATTGGTTTAGAAGCCATGGAGCGCATGTGGATGCCGGTACAGGGCCATTGGCGCTTAAACGAGCGCCATTACGGCGATCTGCAAGGGCTTAACAAAGCTGAGACGGCGGTGCAATTTGGTGAGGCGCAAGTGCTGCAATGGCGGCGCAGTTATGACATTCCACCCCCGCTTATTGCTTTAGATGACCCGCGCTGCGAAATTAATGATCCGCGCTACGCTCATTTGACGCGTGACCAATTTCCGCGCGGTGAAAGCCTTAAGGATACTGTGGCACGCGTGTTGCCCTATTGGAACGAAGTCATTACACCTTCCATTCAGGAGGGTCGCAATATTATCATTGTGGCCCATGGTAATTCCCTGCGTGCCTTGGTGAAGCATTTGGACAATATTAGCCATGAGTCCATCCTGAGCCTTAATATCCCCACCGGCGTCCCCTTGGTGTATGAGTTAGACGATAATCTAAAAGCGATGAAGCACTATTATCTGGGCGACCCTGTAAAAATTGCACAGAGCGCTGCAGCGGTGGCCAACCAAGGGCGTGCCAAGTCCTGAATGAGTGGTCCGTTTCACATTTCATTTTTACTGTTATGCGGCCTTGTGGCGCTGCCCGTGTTGGCGAGTCCGGTCAACGATCTGGATGGGCTGCGCGCCCGTATTCAGCAATTGCAGCAAGATTTGCAAAGTACAGAAGGATCGCGCAGCGAAGCTGTGGATGCGCTCAAGCAGTCCGAGCGCGCCATCAGCGAGGCCAACCGTACCTTACGCGATTTAGAACAGCAGCAGCGTCAAGTTCAAACTGAGTTGGCTCAGCTGCATACCCGCAGCGGACATACGCGCGATGAAATAGATCATGGCCAAGCGGTTTTGGCTCAGTTATTGCGTCAGCGTTACGAGCGCGGCGTGTCCGATGCGTTGCCTTTGCTTTTTTCGGGGTCTGACCCCGCCGACTTGGTGCGCGAGATGGAATATCTGCGTGACATTGCGCGCTCACGTGCGGACTTGGTGCGCTCTTTGCGTGGCGATTTGCAAGTTTTAAGCCAAGTCACTGCGGCTCGTGAGGCTAAGGCACAACAACTGGCGGCAATCCAGACGCAGCAGGCCGCGCAACGCAAACGCTTGCAGGCCGAAACGGTGGCGCGCGCTCTCGCGGTGTCCACGCTTTCGGGTAAGTTAAAACAACAAAAACGCAGTCTAGATTCTTTGCAGCGTGATGAAAAGCGGCTCACCAAGTTGGTGGAAGATATTGCGCGCGTGTTGGCGCAACGGGAGCAAGAACGCCGCGCGCGTCAACAAAAACAAGCTGAGAGTGCCGCTGCGGCTGCTGCGGGGGCCAAGGCACCGGCCACCAAACCGGGTTCTGATGCAGCACGTGCGCCCACATTGGCCCTTATCGACAAAGTGCCCGAACAAGGCTATGACGACGAATCCTTCGCGCACATGAAGGGGCACCTGCGTTTACCCATGGCTGGGGAACTCACCAACCGTTTTGGTGGTCCACGCTCAGACGGGGGGTTAAGTTGGAAGGGGCTATTTATTCGCGCCCCCGAGGGCCGAGAGGTGCGGGCCGTGGCTTCTGGGCGTGTGGTCTTTGCCGATTGGTTGCGTGGTTTTGGCAATTTGTTGATTATGGATCATGGTGGCAGTTACATGAGTTTGTATGGGGGCGCGCAGAGTTTGTATGCTCAGGTGGGGGATACCGTTCAAGGGGGCGCCACCATCGCCACTGCGGGCAGTACCGGTGGAAACAGTGAATCGGGTCTATACTTCGAGATTCGCTATCAAAGTAAGCCGTTTGACCCAATGACTTGGGTGGGACGGCCTTAAACTATTTTAAGGGTGGGATTGGGCATGGGTGGGCAATTAAAAAAAGTAGGATTAGTGGTATTGGGCGCCATTGTGGGGTTTGCTCTGGCGCTGAATTTTTCTGCGGTGGCCGAACGTGCGCCAACGCCTGGACCATTGCCGGTAGAGGAACTGCGCACCTTCAGTGAGGTGTTTGGCCGCATCAAGAGCGACTACGTGGAGCCTGTGGACGACAAGCAGCTTATCAAAGAAGCCATTACAGGTATGGTGGCAGGTCTCGATCCCCATTCAGCGTACCTCGATCAAGACGCTTACAAGGAATTACAGGCCGGAACTCAAGGCGAGTTTGGCGGCTTGGGTATTGAAGTGACTATGGAAGATGGGTTGGTGAAAGTGGTCTCTCCTATCGACGACACGCCGGCTGCACGTGCTGGCGTTAAGCCCGGCGACTATATTATCAAGCTAGACGATACCGCAGTAAAAGGGTTAACCCTAAACGATGCCGTGAAACGCATGCGTGGCAAGCCTGACACGCCGATTGTCATTACCATCTTGCGTAAGAATGAACATAAGCCCCTGGTGCTGACCTTGGTGCGTGCGGTGATTAAAATGAAGAGCGTGAAACTCAAGGAAATCGAGCCCGGTTATGCCTCTGTGCGCGTCAGTCAATTTCAGGAACGCACTGGAGAAGATTTGGCGACGGCTATTGAGAAAGCCTATAAGGACAACAACGGTCAGCTAAAAGGGTTGGTGCTGGATTTGCGCAATGATCCGGGTGGGTTGCTGAATGCGGCAGTGGGTGTGTCCGCAGCCTTCTTACCTAAAGATGCGTTGGTGGTGTACACCGAAGGGCGCGTGGCCGATGCCAAAATGCGTCTTACAGTGACCCCTGAAAATTATTTACGCGGCCCAACAGATGCGGACTATGCCGCCAATTTACCGGTGGATAGTAAAAAGATTCCTATGGTGGTGTTGGTGAATAATGGTTCGGCCTCAGCTTCTGAAATTGTAGCGGGTGCTCTACAAGACCATCATCGCGCCACCATTATGGGTACGCAAACTTTTGGCAAGGGGTCGGTGCAAACCATATTGCCTCTTACCAGCAATACGGCATTAAAACTCACCACAGCCCGTTACTTCACACCCAGCGGCCGCTCCATTCAGGCCAAGGGTATTGTGCCGGATGTGGTGGTGCCGGAAGACCCGAATGTGGTGGATGAAAACCTAGGCATTCGCGAATCAGATTTGGAAAAGCATCTTTCCAACCCCAATGATTCTGCCGCCGCCAAGCCCGTGGATAAGCCTGTGAAAAAACCAGAAACCGCGCTTAAACCCGCTACCAAGGTTGAGGCTCATGCGGAAGACGGAAAAGAAAAACCCGACTATCAGTTGGATCAAGCCATTGCCTTCTTGAAGGGCGGCAAAGCCCCCAAGAGTAACTAGGTTTAGCGGCTGGGTTTCATGATGGAGGACACCCAGCTGCTGCGCTACAGCCGCCACATCCTACTCAATGAAATAGGCGTAGAGGGTCAGACCCTTATTCGAAAGGCTCACGTCCTTATTATCGGAGCCGGTGGTTTGGGGTCTCCCGCAGCACTTTATTTGGCCGCCAGCGGCGTAGGACACATCACCCTCTGCGATGGTGATGTGGCAGACCTCACCAACTTGCAACGTCAAATTGCTTTGCGCACTTGCGATATTGATCACAACAAAGCGGAAGCCACGCGTTCTGCGTTGCTCTCCATTAACCCTGAAGTGGTGGTGCACGCGGTAACGCATCGCGTGGAAGGCGATGAATTAAAGGCTTTGGTAGCCAATGCGGATGTGGTGTTGGATTGTAGTGATAATTTTGACACGCGTCACAATGTAAACCGAGCCTGTGTGGCGCACCGCAAACCCTTGGTATCGGGTGCTGCCATTCGCTTTGATGGACAAATCGCGGTATTTGATACGCGCCGTGAGGGCGCCCCTTGTTACCACTGTCTGTTTCCAGAGGAGGCGGGTAGCGATGAGTTGCGTTGTGCGCTGACCGGTGTGTTCTCGCCCTTGGTGGGAATCGTGGGCGCCACACAAGCGGCAGAAACACTAAAGCTGTTGGCAGGCATTGGTCAAACTTTGGCCGGGCGCTTGCTGCTGCTCAACGCCCTCACCATGGAATGGCAAAGCATTCGTGTGCCACGCGACCCTCATTGCCCCGTTTGCAAGGGGTCAGACCCCCCCCGGGGTCAGACCCCGGGGGGGGTCTGACCCCGGGTGGTGGCCAGCGGCCAGCGCGGATAAACCGCAAAGCCTTGGTGGGTGGGCAACGCCTCAATACCCTGTTCAAGACAGCGCAGCGCGCCGGCGTAGGCAATCATGGCGCCGTTATCGGTGCATAAATGCAGGGGTGGAAACGCCACTGTGGCACCATGCCGGGCCAGTTGCGAGGTGAGTGCAGCGCGCAGCTGCTTATTGGCCCCCACACCGCCGGCCACCACCAATTGTTTTAATCCCGTTTGTCGTAAGGCTTGCAAAGCCTTGCTGCACAACACCTCCACCACCGCCGCTTCAAAACTGGCTGCAATATCCGCATGTGCTGCAGACCCATGGGTTTTAATCAATAGGGAAACCGCAGTCTTAAGTCCGCTGAAGCTTAAATTGAGATCGCCGCTGTGCTGCATGGGACGCGGTAACGCAAAGCGCTGTGGGTGGCCGGTGGTGGCCAATTGGGCCAAGGCTGGTCCACCGGGATAGGGCAGGCCCAGCAGCTTAGCCGTTTTATCGAAGGCTTCTCCTGCTGCATCGTCCACAGTTTCGCCCAGCAGTCGATACTGTCCAGCGCCTTCCACAGACATGAACTGCGTGTGTCCCCCAGACACCAAGAGGGCCACAAAGGGGAAAGCAGGCGGGTTGTCGCCCAATAAGGGAGAGAGAAGGTGACCTTCCAGATGATGAATGGGTAGGGCTGGGATCTTCAGCGCCATGGCCAGAGATTCAGCCACCGAGGCGCCTACCAAAAGGGCGCCTGCTAGGCCCGGTCCTGCCGTGTAGGCCACCGCATCCAAATCAGCTAAAGTGCGCTGGGCCTGGTTCAGGGTTTGGCGAATTAAGGGCACTACGCGGCGAATATGGTCCCGTGAGGCCAACTCCGGCACTACTCCGCCATATTCGTTATGCAGGGCCACCTGTGAGTGTAGGGCTTCACCCAGCAGACCCAAGGCGTTGTCATATAAGGCGATACCGGTCTCGTCACAAGAGGTTTCAATACCCAAAATCAGCATAAAATGAGATTTTCCTAAGGTTTATGGCGTCATTTTAATCACCCCGGTGACAAAATGGGTGGGAGACTGCTATAATCGCACGCTTTTCCCACTGACTTTGTTGTTGATTAGAGGTTTGAATGGCTAACATCCGTGTAAAAGAAAACGAGCCCTTTGATGTCGCACTGCGCCGCTTTAAGCGCGCCGTTGAAAAGACAGGGCTTTTGACCGAATTGCGTGCCCGTGAGTTTTACGAAAAGCCCACAGCCGAGCGCAAGCGCAAGCTGGCTGCCGCCGTAAAGCGCCGTTACAAGCGCCTGCGCAGCCAAATGCTGCCCCCTAAGTTATATTAATCACTCCCAACTTGTGGCGAGGGGTCTGACCCCTCTCAACGGGCATGACATTAAAACTCCGTATCACGGAAGATATGAAATCGGCCATGCGCGCCCGCGACGCCGCGCGCCTGAACGCCATTCGACTTGTTTTGGCGGCCATCAAACAAAAAGAAGTGGATGAGCGGATTGAATTGACTGATGCGGACGTGCTGACCATCTTGGACAAAATGCTCAAGCAGCGCAAAGATTCTATTACCCAATTTGAAGCGGCCGCCCGTCACGACTTGGCCGATCAAGAAAAGTTTGAAGTGGGCGTATTGCAAGAATATATGCCACAGGCGCTCTCCGAGACAGAGGTGGCGGACATTGTGGATCAAGCGGTTGCCGAGTCGGGAGCCGCTGGTATGCAAGATATGGCGCGCGTCATGGCGCTGGTGCGGCCTCAGTTGGCAGGACGCTCTGACATGGGGCAAGTCTCTGCTCTGGTCAAAGCCCGTTTGGTGGCAGGCTAAGCCTCAAACGGTTATCGCCCCACAGGGGGCATCATTCGAGGGTGAGTCTGGCGCATGATCCCACGAGATTTCATTCAAACATTGTTGGGCCGGGTCGATATTGTCGACACCATCGAGCGCTATGTGCCGCTTAAAAAAACCGGTGCCAATTTTGTGGCACGCTGTCCGTTCCATTCTGAAAAATCTCCTTCGTTTTCTGTTAACCCCGCCAAGCAGTTTTACTATTGCTTCGGTTGCGGTGCCACGGGCAGCGCTTTGGGTTTTATTATGGAATACACCGGCGCCAGTTTTGTGGATGCGGTGGAAGAGTTGGCCCAGCAAGTGGGCTTGGAAGTGCCGCATGAACAAAACAGTCCGGCCATTGCAGCGCGCGTTGAAGCACAAGGCGAGTTGGCAGGCCCCATGCGCCAAGCAACTGATTATTACCGCGCGCAATTAAAGGGCAGCGAAACCGCCATCGCTTATTTAAAGCAACGCGGGCTAACCGGTGCCATCGCTGCACGCTTTGGCTTGGGTTACGCGCCTGAAGCCTGGCGCAACCTCTCTGCCGTGTTTCCTGATTATGATGCCCCACGCTTGGTGGAAGCGGGTTTGGTGATTCAAGGGGAAGAGGGCAAACGCTACGATCGTTTTCGTGGGCGCGTGATGTTTCCTATTTTGGATAGCCGCGGCGAAGTGATTGGCTTTGGCGGTCGTGTCATTGGCCCGGGCGAACCGAAATACCTCAACTCCCCTGAAACGCCGCTCTTTGAGAAAGGTCGTGAACTGTATGGCCTAACCCAAGCGCGCCGCGCCATTCGCGATGGGCAGCGTGTGGTGGTGGTGGAGGGCTATATGGATGTGGTGGCCTTGGCACAAGCCGGTGTGGAGTATGCCGTGGCCACCTTAGGCACCGCCACTACGGCGGTGCATGTGCAAAAGTTATTGCGCATGGCGGACTCCGTCATTTTTTCTTTTGATGGCGATAAGGCCGGGCGCAATGCCGCACATCGCGCTCTTGATATTGCCTTGCCGCATTTGGTAGATGGCAAACAAGTATCGTTTTTGTTTTTACCTGAGGGTGAAGATCCGGACAGTTATGTTCGCACACAAGGCAAAGAAGCCTTTGAACAATTGCTGAGCCAAGCCACGCCCTTATCAGAATATTTGTTGGAATCGCTTACTGTGGGCGTGGATATGACACGTGCCGAAGGTCGTGCCCAGTTCTTAAAAGGGGCCAAAGCCGCCCTAGACCAAATTAGCGCGCCCGCGTTGTCATTGCTGCTGCGCACCCGCATTGGGGCCTTGGCACGCGTAGAGCGCCAGGATGTAGATTCGTTAATGGGTGTGGCGCCCACACAAGCCACACGCAACCCTGTGGCCCGTGCGCCACGCGCAGCCCCCAGTTCGCTATCGGCCCGTTTAATGGCCTGCGTGTTGCATGAGCCCTCCTTGGTGGCGAACCATGGTTTTCCCCATTACCCCACGGTAATGCCTGACGAACGGGCGCTGCAGGCCGTGACGGCCTACATCCATCACGCAGAGACCCCTGTAAACCTGGCGGCCATCGTGGAACATTTTAGGGGGCAACCGGAAGAGAATTTTATTCAAGAGGCTCTGCGTCGGGAATTTCCCGGCATCGAGTCCAGTCCAACAGAGCAATTGGCAACGCTCTACGCAGAGGGCTTGCAACGTTTAAATGCCCTGACTCACGATCGGACTGTGGATGCATTGCTGGCGGACGCCCGTTCGCGCCCCCTAACGGATGAAGAAATGCAATTACTTCAACAACTTACATCATCACGTGCGGGTCCTCGAAAGGTTTAGGGACGCTTTGTGATACACTATATGGTTTTGCAACAGAATCTATTGAATCTCTTCAAGAGGCGTGACGCATATGGCCACAGATAGCCCCCGTTCAGAATCCCGACAAGCGGATGTTGAAGCACAACGCACCCGCCTAAAGAACCTGGTTGTCCTGGGTAAGGAGCGCGGTTTCCTCACCTACGCCGAAATTAACGATCATATTCCCGACGATATGCTGGATGCGGAACAGATTGAGTCCGTGATTGGCATGATTAACGACATGGGCATCGCCGTTTACGACGAAGCCCCGGACAGCGAGCAATTGCTGATGTCCGAAGCACCCCCTCCTGTGGCCGATGAAGCGGTCATGGAAGAAGCAGAAGCTGCGCTCTCCACGGTAGATTCAGACTTTGGTCGCACCACGGACCCCGTGCGCATGTACATGCGCGAAATGGGCACGGTGGAACTGCTGACGCGCGAGGGCGAAATTGAAATTGCCAAGCGTATTGAAGATGGCCTGAAGCACATGATTCAGGCTATTTCGTCCTGCCCCACTACCATTGATGAAATCTTGTCCATGGTGGATAAGGTTGAGCGCAATGAATTGCGCATTGATGAAGTGATTGATGGATTGGTAGACGCCAGCGGTCAGGATGAAGTGGCGCCTGAAGTGGTGGCCGAAGAGCCGGAAGTAGAGCTCTCGGAAGAAGAACAGGAAGATGAAGACAGCGCCATCGCCAGTGCCAATCTTGAGCAATTAAAACAAGACGCCTTGGTGCACTTTAAGTCCATTCGTAGTCTTAATAAGCGCATGCGCAAGGCGCTCACCGAGAAGGGTGCGCGCAGCCGTGCTTACAAAGATTTGCAAGAAGCCATTACTGCCGAATTGATGGGCATTCGCTTTTCCGCCAAACAAGTGGAGGCGCTCTGTAATGGCCTGCGTCGCTTGGTAGACCGCGTACGCTCATACGAGCGTGAAATTATGAAGCTCTGCGTGACCACTTCCGGCATGCCACGTGCGCATTTTATTAAGTCCTTCCCTGGTAATGAAGTCAATACCAAGTGGGTGTTGGATGAAATGGCCACCCGCAAGGCCTATTGCACCATTCTGGGCCGCTTTAAGCATTCCGTGATTGAGCAGCAAGAAAACTTGATCGCCCTGCAAAAAGAAGTGGGAATCCCCATTAAGGATCTGAAAGAAATTGCCCGTCAAATGTCCACGGGTGAAGCCCGTGCACGGCGCGCCAAGCGCGAAATGATTGAAGCCAACTTGCGTTTGGTGATTTCCATCGCCAAAAAATACACCAACCGTGGTTTGCAGTTCCTCGATTTAATTCAGGAAGGCAATATTGGTTTAATGAAGGCCGTGGATAAGTTTGAATACCGCCGTGGCTATAAGTTTTCCACCTATGCTACCTGGTGGATTCGCCAAGCCATTACCCGTTCCATTGCCGATCAGGCGCGCACCATCCGCATTCCGGTGCACATGATTGAAACCATCAATAAGATGAACCGCATCTCGCGCCAAATTCTGCAAGAAACCGGCCAAGAGCCCGATCCTGCCGAATTGGCCAAGAAGATGGAAATGCCGGAAGAAAAGATTCGCAAGATTCTTAAAATCTCCAAAGAGCCTATTTCTATGGAAACCCCCATTGGCGATGACGATGATTCGCACTTGGGTGATTTTATTGAAGACACTACCACGGTGGCCCCGGCGGATTCGGCGCTATATGCCAGCCTGCGCGATGCCACTAAGGATGTGTTGGATTCACTGACACAGCGCGAAGCCAAAGTATTGCGTATGCGTTTTGGTATTGAGATGAACACCGATCACACCTTAGAAGAAGTGGGTAAGCAGTTTGATGTAACCCGTGAGCGTATTCGCCAGATCGAAGCGAAGGCCTTGCGTAAGTTGCGTCATCCATCACGGTCGGAGCGACTGCGCAGTTTTGTTGATAATAACGAAGATTAATCGCGCGGGTCGTAGCTCAGTTGGTTAGAGCAGGGGACTCATAAGAAAGAAGCCCTAGGGGTCTTGTAACAAAGACCTCAATGATTTCAAGAGCTTAGTGGTCGATTAGGTAGTTAAAATTGCTTACACACCGCTTACACACCGAAGCAAAAACCGAGGTGTGTAGTAAATGCGGTTTTTGTGTGGTTTTGCAGTGGTA
>CAIVUX010000005.1 GCA_903909215.1 uncultured Ferrovum sp. | reverse complement strand
CTAGGGGGGTCAGACCCCACCCCGCTCGCCTCGAGCACATGGGCCAAGAGCGGACGACCTGCTAGGTCATGCAAAACCTTGGGGAGATTGGAGCGCATGCGCGTACCCTGGCCGGCGGCCAAAACAACAACGCTCAACAGATTTTTAGGGATGGCGCTTTGCACGGCGGCCGGGGTTAACCGGATTAGCGCGCGCCTTTGCGCAGTTTTTGAATGGCCGCCAGTTGCGCCATGGCTTCAATCAGTTCTGCTGAAGCACGGGCGTAATCCATGGTGGCGGTTTTGTCTTTCAAGGTTTCTTCGGCCACACGCTTGGCTTCTAAGGCTTTCGCTTCATCCAGGTCATGACCGCGAATGGCGGTGTCGGCCAATACGGTGACGTTACCGGGTTGCACTTCCAGAATGCCGCCGGATACAAAGACCAACTCTTCATCCGCTTTGCCTGGAATGCGCATGCGCACAGCGCCGGCGCGCAGGCGCGTAATGAGCGGAGCGTGATTGGGGTAAACCCCCAACTCACCCACTTCACCGGGCAACGCCACAAACTCAGCGTCACCGGAGAAAATCTGCTCTTCGGCGCTGACCACATCCACGTGGATTACATTGGTCATCAAGCTTCTCCGTTATTGCAGGGTGCGGGCTTTTTCAATCGCTTCTTCAATGGTGCCCACCATGTAGAACGCTTGTTCGGGTAACGAATCGTAATCGCCATTCACAATGCCCTTGAAACCCTTAATGGTGTCTTTCAAGGTGACGTATTTACCGGGTGAACCGGTAAACACTTCAGCCACATGAAATGGTTGTGACAAGAAACGTTGAATCTTACGGGCGCGGCCCACGGCCAACTTATCTTCGGGGGATAGTTCATCCATGCCCAAGATGGCGATAATGTCGCGCAATTCTTTATAGCGTTGCAGCGTTTGCTGAACCGCGCGCGCCACGTTGTAATGCTCTTCGCCCACCACCAGGGGGTCCAACTGACGGGAGGTGGAATCCAATGGATCTACCGCGGGGTAAATGCCCAAGGACGCGATGTCGCGCGACAGCACCACGGTGGAATCCAAATGCTGGAAGGTGGTGGCCGGTGATGGATCGGTCAAATCATCGGCAGGTACATACACGGCCTGGATGGAGGTGATGGAGCCCACTTTGGTAGAGGTAATACGCTCTTGCAAGCGGCCCATTTCATCGGCCAAGGTGGGCTGATATCCCACAGCAGAAGGCATGCGGCCTAACAATGCCGATACTTCTGTACCGGCCAAGGTGTAACGGTAAATGTTATCCACGAAAAAGAGAATGTCACGGCCTTCATCGCGGAATTTTTCCGCCATGGTCAACCCCGACAGCGCCACACGCAGACGGTTGCCGGGAGGCTCATTCATTTGACCAAACACCATGGCCACTTTTGATTCGCTTAAGTTATCCAATTTGATCACGCCGGCTTCTGCCATTTCATGATAGAAGTCATTGCCTTCACGGGTACGTTCACCCACACCAGCAAACACCGAAAGACCCGCGTGTTGTTTGGCGATGTTGTTGATGAGTTCGAGCATGTTCACGGTCTTGCCTACACCCGCGCCACCGAACAGACCCACTTTACCGCCCTTAGCAAACGGGCACACCAAGTCGATCACCTTAATACCGGTTTCCAACAAATCTACGGAAGGCGAAAGATCTTCAAAACTCGGGGCAGGTTGGTGGATGGAGCGGCGCTCATCGCACAGGATGGGGCCCACATCATCAATGGGACGGCCCAGCACATCCATAATACGACCCAACGTGCCGTTACCCACGGGCACGGTAATTTGTGTGCCGGTGGCTTTAAATTTCATACCCCGGCTTAACCCATCAGAGGAGCCCATGGCAATGGTGCGCACAATGCCGTCGCCCAATTGCTGTTGCACTTCTAGGGTCAGACCCTCTTCAGCGGTGGAACCCACCTCATCCAATAATAGGGCGTCATACACTTTGGGCATTTGGTCGCGCGGAAATTCCACATCCACCACAGCGCCAATACATTGAACCACTTTACCTATACTCATTTTAAGTTCCTTATCCTAACGATTCTGTTAGCACATCATTTGCAATTGGGGCGTTACGATACTGCTGCTGCGCCACCGACAATTTCTGAAATTTCCTTGGTAATGGCTGCTTGGCGGGCCTTGTTGTAAATCAACTTCAGTTCGCCAATCACATTCTTCGCGTTATCAGATGCCGACTTCATGGCCACCATCCGCGCGCTTTGTTCTGAGGCCATGTTCTCGGCCACGGCGTGATAAATCAGTGCCTCGATGTAACGGATCATCAATTGATCTACCACTGCAGCGGCATCGGGTTCGTAAATGTAATCCCAATGTCCTTCCGCACTGCCAATTTGGTCGCCGGAGAGCGGCAACAATTGCTCAATCACGGGTTCTTGCTTCATGGTGTTAATGAAGCGCGTATAGGCAATAAACAACTGATCAATTTCGCCCGCGGCATAGGCATCCAACATAATCTTCACCGGGCCAATCAGCTTTTCCATATGGGGCGTATCGCCTAAGCCCGTCACCGATGATTTTACATTGGCGCCGGCGCGACCCATAAAGCCTAAGGACTTATTACCAATGGCGCTAATGGCGATACCATGCGAACTTTGTTCCCAAGCTTTCATTTGGTTAAGCGATAAGCGCAATATGTTGGTGTTAAGGCCGCCACATAAGCCCTTATCCGAACTCACTACAATCAAACCCACGTTCTTTACTTCGCTGCGACCCACCACGAAAGGATGCTTATATTCGGGATGCGCTTTAGAAAAATGTGCGGCCACATTGCGAATTTTTTCCGCATAGGGGCGCGCCGCGCGCATGCGCTCTTGGGCTTTACGCATCTTCGATGCCGCCACCATTTCCATGGCTTTGGTAATCTTGCGCGTATTTTCCACACTCTTAATTTTAGTGCGGATTTCCTTGCTATTGGCCATGTTGCGTTGCCTATCCTAGTTCTTGCGCGTCGGAATAATTAGTAAGCGTTAGTAGCTTTAAAATCTTGTATCGCCGCTTCCACCGCCTTCTCGTCGTCACCAGCCAAATCTTTAGTGGTTTCGATTTTATCCAGCAGGTTTTTGTATTTCGACTTCATAAATGAGTGCAAAGCCGATTCAAAGGACAACACCTTATTCACAGGCACGTCATCCAAATAACCCTTGTTTGCAGCCAACAAACTAACTGCCATATCCGAAATGCTTAAAGGGGCGTACTGCGCTTGCTTCATGAGTTCGGTAAACATACGGCCGCGATCCAACTGCTTACGCGTGGCTTCATCCAGGTCGGAGGCAAACTGCGCGAAGGCCGCCAGCTCACGGTATTGCGCTAAGGCCAGGCGTACGCCGCCGCCCAACTTCTTAATCACCTTGGTTTGAGCTGCCCCACCCACGCGAGACACCGAAATACCGGCGTTAATGGCGGGGCGAATACCGGCGTTAAACAGATCAGTTTCTAAGAAAATTTGACCATCCGTAATGGAGATCACGTTGGTGGGCACGAAGGCCGATACGTCACCAGCAGCGGTTTCAATAACAGGCAGCGCGGTTAACGAGCCGGTTTTGCCTTTCACTTCACCGTTGGTGAATTTTTCTACATATTCTTCGTTGACACGTGCGGCGCGCTCTAACAGACGAGAATGCAAATAAAACACATCGCCTGGATAGGCTTCGCGACCCGGTGGACGGCGCAGCAATAGTGAAATTTGACGATAGGCCCAAGCTTGCTTGGTCAAATCGTCATAAATAATGAGAGCGTCTTGACCGCGGTCGCGGAAATATTCGCCCATGGTGCAACCGGCGTAGGGAGCAATAAATTGCAACGCTGCGGAATCGGACGCCGTGGCAGCCACCACGATGGTGTATTCCATGGCGCCATGCTCTTCCAGCTTACGCACCACGTTGGCAATGGTAGAGGCCTTCTGACCAATAGCCACGTAGATACAGGTCATATTCTGACCTTTTTGATTAATGATGGCATCCACCGCCACCGCCGTTTTGCCGGTTTGACGATCGCCAATGATCAGTTCCCGCTGCCCGCGCCCAATGGGCACCATGGAGTCGATAGACTTGAGACCCGTTTGCACGGGTTGCGATACGGATTTACGGGCGATAACGCCGGGAGCCACTTTTTCAATCTTGTCGGTCATCTTGGCGTTGACGGGGCCCTTGCCATCAATGGGTTGACCCAAGGCATTCACCACGCGGCCAATCAGTTCTGGGCCCACAGGTACTTCTAAAATACGACCAGTACATTTGCAGGTATCGCCTTCGGCGATATGCTCGTAGGCGCCCAAAATAACCGCACCCACTGAGTCGCGCTCTAGGTTGAGCGCCAGACCGTAGGTGTTGCCAGGAAATTCGATCATTTCTCCAGCCATGGCGTTGGACAACCCATGAATACGAACAATGCCATCGGTTACTGAAATAACCGTGCCCTGAGTGCGGGCTTCTGCACTGGGTGTGAAATTTTCTAATCTGCTTTTAATCAGCTCGCTGATTTCGGAAGTGGATAACTGCATTACTCTATTCTCCTGACTTTTAGGCCTGGCTTTGAAGCGCGTAGGCCAAGTCTTGCAATTGGCCACGGACGGAAGCGTCTATGACCGTGTCACCAACAATAATTTTGATCCCGCCAATGAGCTCCGGGTCCACTTTAACGCTTGCTTCAATTTTCTTTCCAAAACGACTGTGCAGCTTTTCCACCAAGGCTTTCACCTCAGCATCCGGCAAGGCCACGGCTGCAGTAATTTCTGCATCCAACACCCCTTCGTCTTGCGCCTTCAAGGCTTCAAACGCTGCCGCCACATCGGGTAATAAGGACAAACGTCCATACTCCACTAAAATCTTGATGAGATTAACACCCGACTCATCGAGGTGTTTGTCACATACCGACAAAAACACTTTTTGCAAATCAGCCACAGTGACTTTGGGGTCGTCGATAAACGCCTTCATCTGCTCATTATCAGCCACAGCTGCAGCCAGGCCCAGCATATCCGACCAAGCGGCCAGCGCATTTCTTTCCTTAGCCAGGCGAAAAGCCGCGCTGGCGTAAGGTCTTGCAATGGTTATCGCTTCAGCCATAGGTTTGTCCGCCTCGTCTACAGCTCGTTGGCAATGGTGGCCAACATGGATGCATGGGCATGGGCATCAATCTCGCGACGCAAAATTTTCTCGGCGCCGGCCACAGCCAAAGCAGCCACTTGCTGACGCAAGCCTTCTTTGGCACGGTTTACTTCCTGATCAATTTCGGCCTTAGCGCCGCCAATAATGCGGTCACCTTCCGTTTTGGCTTGGATCTTAGATTCTTCCACGATCTCACTGGCACGCTTTTCGGCTTGCCCAATGATTTCGGTGGCCTTCTCTTTGGCCGCACGCAGTTCAAGCGCTGCTGTTTTAGCAGATGCTTCTAACTCATGTTTGCCACGATCGGCCGCTGCCAGCCCGTCTGCGATCTGCTTTTGACGCGCCGCCAGAGCACCCACAATGGGGGGCCAAACGAAGCTCATGCAGAACCAAACGAAGAGCGCAAACATGATGGCTTGCGCAATTAGGGTTGCATTGATATTCATGCCAATACCTTTCCTAAATTAATTGGCTACAACTATGCCTGGGTAAAAATTACTTAGCCACCGCGAACAGAACATACATCGCGATACCGACTGCAATCATCGGAACGGCATCAACCAGACCCATTACGATGAAGAACTGGGTGCGCAGCATGGGAATGAGCTCGGGTTGGCGTGCTGCACCTTCCAAGAAGCGACCACCCAAAATACCGATACCGACGGCAGCGCCCAAAGCGCCCAAACCCATCATGATCGCGCCAGCGATGAACAGCAGTGCGTTTTCCATTTGTTTCTTTCTCCTGTAAATAACCGCTTAATTGACTGCTAAAAAATTTAGTGATGCTCTTGATGCGCCATATCGAGATAAACGATGGTCAACGTCATAAAAATGAACGCCTGCAAGGTCACGATCAAGATGTGGAAAATACCCCAACCTAACGACAAGACAATTTGTGAACCGAATAAAGTGGCGCTGCCTAAACTAAAGCCAGCCCAAGTGCTGCCCATAATGGCGATCAAGATAAAGATCATTTCGCCGGCATACATATTACCGAAAAGCCGCAGGGCCAAAGACACGGGCTTGGCGATTAAGTTAACCAATTCCAAGAACAGGTTGGCCGGCAGGCCAAGCTTACCAAAAGGTTGCAGGCTTAATTCAGCGGCGAAGCCGCCCAAGCCTTTCATCTTGATGCTGTAGAACAACACAATAAAGAATATAGAGATGGACATACCAAAGGTGGCATTGGGGTCCGTGGTGGGCACCACTTTAAAATGACCTACCCCCAATTGAGCGGCCAACATGGGCACCCAATCAATGGGGATTAAATCCATCAGGTTCATCATAAAAATCCAAATGAAGACGGTTAAAGCCAAGGGGGCCACCAGATTGCTTTTGGCAGTAAACGAGCCGCGCACACTGCTGTCGATGAATTCAATAATCCATTCCACAAAGTTTTGCAGGCCGCTGGGCACTCCCGCTACTGGGTTTTTTGCCACGCGGTAGAAAAAGAATAGAAATAAGGAGCCTAAAACAAAGGCGGTCAGGAGGGTATCGACGTTAAGGGCCCAGAAACCCATTTCGCGCGCTTCATCTGCGCTGTGAGCACAATGAAAATGCCCTTGCTGCACGCTGCAAGTTAAGTTTTGCAGGTGATGGCGGATGTACTCTGAAGACGTTAGGGTTTCGCTCGACATTTTTTTGGGTTATTCCACAAAAATCCGCAAATCAATCCATCACCAGCGCTGCCCAATACACCAGCAGCGTTGCGATATAGGTTAAAAATAATTCTGGGCCCCGCACCGACCGGTAAAGCGCAAAGACCGCGCCAAAACACAGGATGGACCCCACAAACTTAAGCCGTTCTGCTGCATATTGCGCTTGTACCCAATGACGCGGAGTGTTGCCCCGGGTTACCAAACTGCGCCAAGCGGCTATGCCGCTCGTACAGGAGCCAATGGCGCCTCCCAAGACCGCTGAGAGTGCGGATTCTGCGCCTAAAATCACCAATAAAACCAATGAAATCAGTATGGTTACGCCCACTTGCAGAACCACGATCTGGACCAGTTTAGGCCTCATTAAGAGGGACAGTCCTGCCAAACAGGCAGATTGTAAACTGTTACACTTTTATGGTCAATGATGGCGATCAAGCGCGTAACCGCTGCAGCAAGCCTTCCAACTGGTCTAGGCTGTGATATCGGATGGTGATAGCCCCCGCGCCTGCGCCGCTGGTTTTAAGGGTGACGCTGGCGCCCAAATGGTCAGAAAGCTCATCTTGCAGACGAATTAAGTCGCGACTAACGCCGGCCTTGGGCTTAGCGGTTTTGCTGCCTTGCAGTGCCTGCACCTTCTTTTCAGTTTCCCGTACCGACAGACCTTGAGCAATAATATTTCTAGCAAAAACAATCTGTTGCGATTCAGTCAAGGCCAACAAGGCACGCCCATGGCCCATTTCTAACTGGCCTTCCATAAGAAGCGCTCGCACGCCTTCCGAAAGATTAATTAGGCGCAACAAATTGCTCACAGCACTGCGCGATCGCCCCACGGCGCCCGCAGCCTGCTCATGGGTCATGCCAAATTCGTTAATTAAGCGCTCCAACCCCAAGGCTTCTTCCAGGGGGTTTAAATCTTCGCGCTGAATGTTTTCAATCAAAGCCACGGCCAAGGTGGCTTCATCGGCAATGTCGCGCACCAGCACCGGTACTTCTTTGAGGCCCGCCAACTGAGCCGCACGCCAACGTCGTTCGCCGGCAATAATTTCGTAACGGTCCGTGCCCCTAGGGCGAACCAAAATGGGCTGCAACATCCCTTGTGCGCTAATGGATTGCGCCAGTTCGTTTAATGAATCGGCGTCCATGCGTGTGCGCGGTTGATAGCGGCCGGGTTGCATGTGGCTTACCTGCAATGTGGAGGGGTGCCCCGACACGCTCTTGGTTTCATCTGCACCCAACAGCGCATCCAGCCCACGGCCCAATCCTTTTAATTTAGCCATACTCTTTTCTCACTTAAGGTTATGCCGCGCTGGCGCTAAAACGTGCCAGCATTTCTTCGGTTAATTTTAAATAGGCTACGGCCCCTTTCGAGCTGGGGTCATATTGCAAAGCCGGCATGCCGTGACTGGGGGCTTCCGCCAAACGCACATTACGCGGAATGGCGGTGCGATACACCTTGTCACCAAAATGATGTTCCAACTGGGCCGAAACTTGTTGCGCCAAAGCGTTGCGCGGATCAAGCATGGTGCGCAACAACCCCTCAATCTCCAAATCAGTATTCAGGTGGCTGCGCACACGGCGGATGGTTTGCACCAAGTCTGACAACCCCTCCAATGCGTAGTATTCGCATTGCATGGGAATAATGACGCGCCAGGCGGCAGCCAAGCCATTCACGGTCAGTAGGTTTAAGGCCGGCGGGCAATCAATCAAAATCACGTCGTAATCTTGCATGACGGCCTGCAACGCATTCTTTAAACGAAACTCGCGCTCGCTGGCGTTGACCAACTCCACTTCGGCACCGGCCAATTCACGGTTGGCGGGCAACACATGGTAGTTTCCCGAAGGAGATGTTACGCGCGCCTCTGCCACACTGGCCTGTTCCAACAATACGTCATACACCGTGCGCGTGAGCGACGATTTATCAATACCACTGCCGGTGGTGGCATTGCCTTGAGGGTCTAAGTCCACCAGCAATACGCGCTGTTTAAGCTTAACCAAGCTTGCCGCCACATTCACTACAGTGGTGGTTTTGCCCACGCCGCCTTTTTGATTGGTCACGGCCAACACGCGGGTCATGCTTGTTTTTCCGAAATTAAAATGAGGTGACGTTCTGCCTCTAACCCCGGCACCACAATCGGCACCACTTGCGTCGTCCATTCAGGACTTAAGCGTGTGATTTCCTCAAAGGGCACCACGCCTTTCATGGCGATGAGCATGCCACCCTTGGCACGCAGGTGGCGCGCGCCCGCCACAAAATCCGGCAGGTCTGAAAACGCACGCGACACAATGGCATCAAAGCCCGCTGCGTGTTGCCATTGCTCTACACGTTCGGCCACCACGGTGACATTGTTTAAATTTAATTCCAATTTGGCTTGGCGCAGAAACGCCGCTTTTTTCTGATTGGATTCCAACAGCGTTACCGCCATATGGGGACAGGCCACAGCCAAGGGAATGCCGGGCAATCCCGCCCCACTGCCCACGTCTAATAATGTGGTGCACTGTTCTAAATAAGGCAGCACACTTAAACTGTCTTGCACATGCAAGAATTCCATAGCACTGCGATCACGCACGGCGGTGAGATTAATCACGCTGTTCCACTTTTCCAACAAATCCAAATAACGCTGCAGCTGTACCTGTTGCGTGGCGTTGAGCGGTTGCGGCAATGGAAATATGGGGTGCTCTGTTTGTGTGTGCATCATGCGCTTATGGGTTGATTAATGAGGGTTGCAGGACGACGTATATGCACCAGCAGCAGCGCCACAGTGGCGGGCGTTACGCCGGGCAGTCGCCCGGCTTGCCCCAAAGTGTACGGACGATATTGCGTCAGTTTCTGTTCGGCTTCTTTTGACAAACCACGCACGCGGCCGTAATCCATCTGTTCGGGAATAACAAGGTCTTCCAATTCTTTATGACGCGCCACTTCTTCTAGCTGACGCGCGATATAGCCTTCGTATTTAATTTGAATTTCCACCTGTTCGCCCACGGCGGGCGCTACAGCTTGTTGAGGGGCTGCTCCCGGTAACGTGATGAGCGTGTCATAGGTCACATTGGGGCGACGCAATATTTCATGCAGTGGTTGATCGTGGTCCATGGGCTGGCCCAACACGCGCCGCGCCGCTGCCTCATCCACTACCGCTTGGCGCAGCCAAGTATTGCGCAGGCGCTGCCCCTCTATTTCAATACTTTCTCGTTTAAATTCAAAGGATTGCCATCTTTCATCATCCACCAGCCCAAGCCTGCGGCCCACTGGGGTAAGACGCAAATCCGCATTGTCTTCGCGCAGCTGCAAACGGTATTCCGCGCGACTGGTAAACATACGGTAGGGTTCTTTTACCCCTTGGGTAATGAGGTCATCCACCAATACGCCCAAATAGGCTTCGTCGCGCTTTGGCCACCAGGCGTCTTCATTGCGGGTTTGGCGTGCGGCATTCACGCCGGCCAACAAACCTTGAGCAGCCGCTTCTTCATAACCCGTGGTGCCATTAATCTGCCCGGCAAAGAAAAGTCCTGCAATGGCGCGGGTTTCAAGCGACATTTTAAGCGCGCGTGGATCCACATAATCATATTCAATGGCGTAGCCCGGGCGCAGAATCTCTGCATTTTCAAGGCCTGGAATGGAGCGCACCAACTCCCGCTGCACATCCAAAGGCAGGCTGGTGGAAATGCCGTTGGGGTACACCTCGTGGGTATTTAAACCCTCGGGTTCTAAAAAGATTTGGTGGGAGTCTTTATCGGCAAAGCGGTGAATCTTATCTTCAATAGAGGGGCAATAGCGCGGGCCCACGCCTTCAATCACCCCGGTAAACAAGGGCGAGCGATCCAGTCCGCTGCGAATAATGTCGTGCGTGCGGGCGGTGGTATGGGTAATCCAGCAACTCACTTGGGCTGGGTGCTGGCCCGCACGTCCCAAAAAAGAGAATACCGGCACCGGCACATCTCCCGCCTGGGGAATTAACGCTAAATAATCAATGGTTCTACCATCTAAACGCGGAGGCGTGCCCGTTTTAAGCCGCCCTACGGGTAAGTCTAATTCGCGCAAACGGCGCGCCAAAGCCATGGCCGGTGGGTCCCCCGCGCGCCCACCTGGACTATGCTCTAGGCCCACATGCATGAGCCCTGAAAGAAAAGTACCGGTGGTCAGCACCACGCTGGTGGCGATAATACGCAGGCCCAAGGCAGTGACCACGCCGCGTACCGCCCCCCCTTCAACAATCAAATCATCCACCCCTTGCTGCATTAAGGTCAGTAGCGACTGGTTTTCAAGACTGGTGCGAATGGCAGCGCGGTACAGCACGCGGTCGGCCTGGGCGCGCGTGGCCCGTACCGCAGGCCCTTTGCGAGAATTAAGGATTCTAAATTGAATGCCAGCATGATCTGTGGCCACGGCCATGGCGCCGCCTAGGGCATCCACCTCTTTCACCAAGTGGCCCTTGCCAATACCGCCTATGGAGGGGTTGCAGGACATTTGGCCCAAGGTTTCCAGGTTATGCGTGAGCAATAGGGTTTTAGCGCCCGAGCGCGCCGCAGCCAAGGCCGCCTCGCAACCCGCATGGCCGCCCCCCACCACAATCACATCAAATTTTTCAGGAAACTGCATAAAAAGCGTTTTTCAACCCCAAATCTGTCGGACAAACATAATACTGTATGGCACGCCTGTTCCCCAAGAAAAGTCCCATTGTTTCACGTGAAACATCGACGCAGTGGGGTTACTTGCCGATACAAAAGCGAGAAAAGATTTCCCCCAACAAATCATCCGCTGAAAAATGGCCGGTAATGCCCGTTAAGGCCTGTTGGGCCAAGCGCAAGGATTCTGCCAGTAACTCCACAGCGTTCTGGTTTAGGGCCAGCTGTAGGTGGGCTTGAGCTTCACGCAGAGCGGCCACATGACGCTCACGGGCCATAAAGGGGGGCTCTGCAGAGGACTGCCACCCCGCCTGTTGCAGCAACAGGGCTTTCAGTGCCGCAAGTCCCTCGCCGGTTTTGGCCGAAACCTCAAGGTTGGGGGTGGCCAGATGGGGGGTCAGCCCCCCATTTGGGGTCTGACCCCCCATCTGGCCCCTAAGGTCCACTTTATTGCGCACCAAAAGACGCGGCAAGGACTGCGGCAATTGCGTCAGAAGATCGGGAGGGGCATCGTGGGTAACATCGGTCAAGACAAGCGCCAAATCCGCGTCAGCAATAGCGGCCCAGGTGCGCTGAATACCCGCTTGCTCCACAGGGTCTTGGGTGGGCCGAATACCGGCGGTATCCACTATATGAAACGGCACCCCCTCAATCAACACGGTGGTGCGGATAGCGTCGCGCGTGGTACCCGGAATATCGGTGACGATGGCATGGCTTTCTTCGGCCAAGGCGTTCAACAGGCTTGATTTGCCCACATTGGGCGCGCCCACCAACACCACACGGCGCCCAGTGCGCAGCAAGCTGCCCTGCAAGGCGCTGTGCAATAGGCCCGCCAACAAGACCAACAGTTCATGAATGCGGCCCGCAGGGTTGGCTTGCGCCAAGAACTCAATCCCCTCGTCAGCAAAGTCTATGCTGCCCTCCACACGCAAGCGCAAATCAATCAAGGCCGCCACCAAGGCGTTTACCTGCTCTGAAAACACACCACTCAAGGAACGTAAGGCCCCGCGCACAGCCGCCTGGCTTTCGGCGTCAATCAAGTCGGCCACGGCTTCGGCTTGCGCTAAATCGAGTTTATGGTTGAGGTAGGCCCGTTGGGTAAATTCACCGGGTCGGGCCAGGCGCGCACCCAATTCCTGGCAGCGCAAGAGCAGGAGACGCAATACAGCATCTCCGCCATGTCCTTGAATTTCAAAGACATCTTCCCCTGTAAAGGATGCGGGAGCCGGAAAATACAGCAATAAACCTTGGTCTAAGGGGGCGCCCTGCGCATCACGAAAGATCCGTAAGGCGGCCTGTCGCGCAGAAGGAGCATCCATGCCTGTGAGCTGCTTGGCAAAGGAACATAAGTCAGGGCCTGACACCCGCACCACGCCAATGCCAGCGCGGCCCGGGGCAGTGGCAATGGCAGCAATAATCTCAGTGCTTGCCATCACCTATCATACGGGTGATTTGCCATTGCTGAGCAATGGAGAGCACGTTGTTCACCACCCAATACAACACCAAACCCGCTGGGAAGAAAAAGAACATCACACTAAAAGCCAGCGGCATAAACATCATAATCTTGGCCTGTACGGGATCGGGCGGCTTAGGGCTCATGCGCTGTTGCAAGAACATGGTGGCCGTCATCAACACCGGCAAAATGTAGTATGGGTCTTGTGCCGCCAAATCGTGAATCCAACCGAAGAACGGCGCGTGACGCAATTCCACCGAACCCAACAACACCCAATACAGCGCGATGAAAACAGGGATCTGCACCACCATGGGCAAGCAACCGCCCAAGGGGTTAATTTTTTCTGTTTTATAGAGCTCCATCATGGCCTGGTTCATGCGTTGCTTATCGTCGCCATACTGCTCTTTAATGCGCGTCATTTTAGGCTGCACCAGACGCATACGCGCCATGGATTTATAGCTGGCTGCCGAGAGCGGGAAGAAGATCGCCTTTATCAACACCGTTAATAAAATAATGGCCACACCCCAGTTGCCCACCCCCTTTTGAATCCACGACAACACATAAAAGAGAGGTGTGGCAATAATGGTAAGCCATCCATAATCAATGGTGAGATCTAAACCGGGGGCCAAGGCTTTCAACATATCGCCCTCTTGAGGGCCCGCATAAAGCGGCACCGGTAGTGACACACTAGCGCCGGGCGCAATTTTACCCATGGACACAATAACGCCCGCAGTATACAAATCATCGCTCACTTTGCGCATAAAAAATTCGCGCTGCATTCCATCTGCCGGCAACCAGGCTGCCATGAAGTAATGTTGCAACATCGCCACCCAACCGTCTTTGGCACTGGTGGGATAATTGTGTTTGCCCTTACCAATATCTTCGAAGCTGACTTTTTGGAACTTATTCGCGTCGGTATAAACCGCGGGGCCCGTGTAAGTGCTCACAAAACGCGGGTCGCCTGGTGGCGCTTTGGTGACGCGCAAGAATTGAAAGTAGGCGTCCGGAGATAATTCCACTGCGCCTAAGTTTCGCACTGTGGTGGTGAGCGTGACCAAATAACTGGCGCGCGCAAAATGATACGTTTTGGTGACTTCGGCCACGCCAGACACCACGGCCTTGAGGCTAACATCTACAGCACTTTGGCCGTCGCCTAATGAAACGGATGTTTGGTCGGCGCTAAAAAGTGTGGTGTGATTGGGCAATCCATTACCCAATAACCCGCTTTGCGCCACATAGATTAAGTCGCTGCGATCTTCGAATAAATCAATGGGTCGGTCACCGTCGTCCGCAGCAAAATGACGCAACAATTTAAGGCTGCGTAAATCGGCGCCGTCCGTATCAATTTCTGCATCCACCACATCGGTTTTTACATGCACGCGCACGCCGCGCTTTAGCCCTTCCGCAGAAGGTGTTTGGGCCGACTGGGGTAAGGTGGGCACGGTGGTATTGGCATTGATATTGGCCACTGTGGTACTGGGCAGAGAATTATTTCCCGTAGGCGCATTAACCGCGGCAGCGGCCAAAGGAGCACGATTATGGGCTTGCCAAGCATCCCACAACATATAGCTGGAAAGAATAAAAACGACGAGTGGAATAATGCGTTGCAGGTTCATGGAAGGGTCTCAGGGTACGGGGTCATAACCACCCACATGCCAAGGATGGCAGCGGCAGAGGCGTTTTAGGATTAAGCCGCCACCATGCATCACGCCATGGCGGTCAATGGCCTCAATAGCATAATGAGAGCAACTGGGCTCAAAACGGCAATGGCGTCCCATAAGGGGGCTTATGCCGATTTGGTAGGCGCGGATAAGGGCTTTAATGAATCGCGACATTTCTGAACGCTTTGGACCAGAAGCCCAAACTCCGCGGAAATTGATTCAAACATTCCAGGTATAAAAGCTTTGTGATGAAGTACCACCACATCCAGACCAGCCAATTCATTGGCATGGTGCCGAAACAGCTCTCGACATACCCGCTTCATGTAATTACGCCCCACCGCCAAAGCACAGACTTTCCGGCCCACCACTAACCCTAAACGGGCATATGGCAAACCATTGGGCTGTGCCAATAGGCGAATGTGAGCACCCGCACGACCACAGCGGGCATTGAGGACCGCCTGAAACTCACGGCCATCGGACAACTTCGCCGAGGCAGCGGACTTCAGAAGAACCCCTTAAACAGCGAGACGCGTGCGACCCCGTGCGCGACGTGCATTAATAATTGCACGACCACCACGGGTTTTCATGCGAACTCGGAATCCGTGGGTACGCTTGCGCTTGGTAACCGACGGTTGGTAAGTACGCTTCATGATTAAACTCTCGAACCAGTGAACAGAACCCGCGATTTAACCTCGAAACACCCCCCCACGTCAAGGAGTATATATCCACAAGAAACCTTGTATGACAGTGGATAAGTTATCCCACCCAAGCTACACTCTCACGTGGATAACTTTAAGACATCCCATAAAAAAGAATTTAATAACTATAATTATCAAAGAGTTACAATGACGAATTTTTGGATAAACACTGTTAGCCAGCTGCGCACAGAGCTGCCAGAACAGCAATTTACCACCTGGATCAAGCCCTTGCGGGGCGTTATTCAGGACAATACGTTAACGCTCACAGCCTCCAATCGGTATGTGTTGCAGTGGGTAAAAGACCGCTTTATGGGGCGCATTGAAGAAATGGCGCTTAAAGAAGGCATCACGGACGTACGTTTGGTCACTGAGCGTCGGGCGGCTGAGCGTGCAGAACCCACCCCCACCCCCTCAAGCCTGACGGCCCCACCCGGGTCTGCTGCCGTCCACACAGCGCCACGCACCCAGCTTGAACAACACCGCCTTAACCCTACTTTTACCTTCGACAACTTTATTGGCGGAAAAGCCAACCAATTGGCGCGCGCCGCCGCGTTACAGGTGGCCGAAAACCCCGGTGTCGCCTACAACCCTCTGTTCGTTTATGGGGGGGTGGGATTGGGCAAAACCCATTTAATGCACGCCATTGGCAATCGCATTTTAGAGCGTCAACCCCACGCACAGGTGCGCTACTTACATGCTGAAAAATACGTGTCGGATGTAGTGCGCACTTATCAACATAAATCATTTGACAGTTTTAAGCGCCACTATCATTCGCTTGATTTGCTCATGATCGATGACATTCAATTCTTTGGGGGCAAAACACGCACTCAAGAAGAGTTCTTCTTCGCCTTTAACGCGCTGGTGGAGTCTCATAAACAGGTCATTATTACCTGCGACAGCTTCCCGCGCGAGATTGCAGGTGTAGAAGAACGCCTTATTTCTCGTTTTGGTTGGGGCCTTACAGTGGCCATAGAGGCCCCCGAGCTGGAAATGCGGGTGGCCATCTTGATTAATAAAGCGCGTCTAGAGGGAATTGCGCTAGACGAAGACGTGGCTTTTTTTATTGCCAAACATATTCGCTCCCATGTGCGGGAGCTTGAAGGGGCCCTAAAACGCGTACAGGCCTACGCGGGCTTTAAGGGCGACCCCATTACCTTACAGTCGGCACGAGAGGCTCTAAAGGACATCTTGGCCTTACGCCATCGACAAATTTCTATTGAGAACATTCAAAAAACAGTGGCCGATTTTTATAAAATTAAGGTCAGCGACATGTTCTCTAAGAAGAGAACGCGGGCCCTAGCCCGCCCGCGCCAGGTGGCTATGGCTTTGGCCAAAGACATTACAAGCCTGAGCTTACCCGATATTGGAGAGGCTTTTGGTGGGCGAGACCACACCACGGTGTTGCATGCCTGCCGAAAAGTGCAAGAATTATGCGAAACAGACAACACCATCCAGCGAGATTTTCAGGCCTTGCAACAGATTTTAAACGGTTAATAACCCGGCCTATAAGTCGGGTATAACGTGTGGGTTAAATGTGGATAAAACCAGGTTTAAAAAAAACACAGAACTTATCCCCATTTCATACCAAAACACACAAGACTTATCCCATGGGATGGGTGTTACGCAATATAATGTTTATATAGTTATTTATGGGGTACTCCACAGGTTAGCCCCGACTCTTAATTACTTATCTATTTAGGTTAAATTAATGATTATTTTAAAGACCCAACGTGAAAAGCTCTTAGAACCCTTACAAGCGGTTATCGGAATTGTAGAGCGTCGTCACACATTACCTATTTTATCCAATGTGCTCATTGAGGCTCAGGGCCTAGAGCTTTTTATGACCGCCACAGATCTGGAAGTGCAAATTCGCACCAAAGCCACGTTAACCGAGGCCGCGCCCAATAGCCCCGCGCTCACTTTGTCCGCGCGCAAGTTGCATGATATTTTGCGCAGCCTTCCCAACGAGTCTGCGGTGGCTCTTGAAACCAAAGACAATCGTTTGATTGTGCGCGCGGGTAAGAGCCGTTTTAGTCTGCAAACCCTACCCGGACAAGATTTTCCTAAAGTGGCGGAATCTACTGACAAAGGAATTACGCTGGTCATAGCACAAAAAACCCTCAAAGCATTACTAGAGCGCGTGCAGTTTGCCATGGCGCAACAAGATGTACGGTATTACCTCAATGGCACGTTGCTGTCTGTAAACGGCAGCATGCTCACTGTGGTGGCCACAGACGGCCATCGGTTGAGTTACACCACAGAAGCGATGGCGCAAAAATATGAAAAAACCGATGTTATTTTGCCTCGCAAAACCGTCTCTGAGCTTATTAAACTTATGAGCACCACAGACGAGCCTGTTACCATGACGCTGCGGCCCAGCCAAGCCATATTTTCTTTTGGGCACATTGAATTACTCTCCAAGGTAATTGATGGCAAGTTCCCAGATTACACCCGCGTAATCCCCACCAGTTACGACAAACACCTCACCTTGCCGCGTTTGGATTTATTACAAGCCTTGCAGCGCGCGGCGATTTTATCCAACGAAAAAATTCGCGGTGTGCGCTTACTGCTTACAAAAGACAGTCTGGCTATTGTGTGCACTAACAACGAACAAGAGGAAGCACAAGACGACCTGGATGTAAAGTACTCGCAAGACCCTATTGATATTGGTTTTAACATTGCTTATTTATTGGATGTTTTAAACCACCTCACCTGTGAAACGGTGGTGTGTTCTTTTGGTGACGCCAACAGCAGCGTGCTGATTACAGCGCCCAACCAAAACGACAACTTTAAATACGTCGTGATGCCCATGCGCATCTAACCATCCCTTTAAAAAACATATAAAAAACTGGAAAATTCATTCGTGGAAGACATTAGCAATAGCTCTAATAGCAGCACCTACACTTCCGAAAACATTAAAGTTTTAAAAGGTCTTGAGGCTGTACGCAAGCGCCCGGGTATGTATATTGGCGACACGCATGATGGCACTGGCTTGCACCATATGGTGTTTGAGGTGGTGGACAACGCCATTGATGAGGCGCTGGCTGGGCATTGTAATGAAATTAACGTCATCATCCATTCAGATAACTCGATTACCGTTACCGACAATGGCCGCGGCATTCCAACCGACATTCACCCCGAGGAGGGGCGCTCCGCAGCCGAAGTGATTATGACGGTACTGCATGCCGGCGGTAAGTTTGATGGCAACAGCTATAAAATTTCAGGCGGTTTGCATGGTGTGGGTGTTTCGGTGGTGAACGCGCTGTCCAGTTGGTTGAAGCTGACCATTTGCCGTGATGGCAAAATGCATCAGATGGAATTTCGCCACGGCGATGCTGTGGCCCCTTTGGCAGAGACGGGCAACACTACTCGGCGCGGCACCGAAGTTCATTTTATGCCAGACCTTGAAACCTTCCAGTTGGTTGAGTTTCATTACGACATCTTGGCTAAGCGTTTGCGCGAATTATCTTTCCTGAATAATGGCGTAAAAATCGTTTTGGTGGACCAACGTAGTGGGGTTGAAGAAAATTTCTCTTTTGTGGGAGGTGTGCGCGGTTTTGTGGAATACCTTAACCGCAATAAAGCGGTTTTGCATCCCACTGTGTTTCACTCAATTGGCGAGCGCGAAGGCATTTCTGTTGAAGTGGCTATGCAATGGAACGACTCCTACCAAGAAGCCGTGTTGTGTTTTACCAATAATATTCCACAGCGTGATGGCGGTACCCACTTAACCGCATTGCGTGCCGCTATGACGCGCACGCTGAATCAATATATCGAACAAAACGAAATGGCTAAAAAAGCCAAAGTAGAAACCACTGGCGATGACATGCGCGAAGGGTTGATGTGCGTGCTTTCCGTAAAAGTGCCAGACCCTAAGTTTTCATCACAAACCAAAGATAAGTTGGTGTCCTCCGAAGTCCGCCCCGTGGTAGATGATGTGGTGGCCGAAAAGTTAAACGAGTTTTTGTTAGAAAAACCAAACGAAGCCAAAATTATTGTTGGTAAAATTATTGAAGCGGCTCGTGCTCGCGAAGCGGCGCGCAAAGCGCGTGAAATGACACGGCGCAAAGGGGCGTTAGATGGCCTGGGCCTACCCGGAAAATTAGCCGATTGCCAAGAAAAAGATCCTGCGCTGTGCGAGCTTTACTTGGTAGAGGGTGATTCAGCAGGGGGCTCAGCCAAGCAAGGACGCGACCGAAAGTTCCAAGCCATTCTGCCGCTCAAAGGCAAAATTTTAAACGTGGAGCGCGCACGTTTCGACAAATTAGTGTCCTCGCAAGAAATTGTGACGCTGATTACCGCTTTGGGTACTGGGATTGGCAAGGATGAGTATTCTGCCGACAAACTGCGCTACCACCGCATCATTATCATGACCGATGCGGATGTGGATGGATCGCATATTCGCACCTTGTTGTTAACGTTTTTCTACCGACAAATGCCTGAGCTGGTGGAACGCGGCCATATTTATATCGCCCAACCCCCGCTCTATAAAGTAAAGCACGGCAAAAACGAGCAGTATATTAAAGACGATCTGGAGTTGGATCAATACCTGCTCACCCAAGCGTTGGGTGGAGCGGAATTAATTAATGGTCCCACGGTGGTGAGTGGCGCCGCGCTAGAAAAGATTGCGCGGGAATACCTATTGGCTGAGGCGGTCATCACCCGCCTCAGCCGTTTAATCGATCCCTCTGTGCTGAACGCCTTAATGCAAACCCCCATTGAGGGTTTAAGCGATCTGGCCCACGCAGAGCGGGCGGCCGCACAGTTGCAACAAAGCTTGGTGGCCGAAGATATTAAAGTGAATGCAGAAGCGGATGAGCGACGTGGCGGTTATCGCTTGGCTATTGTGCGCACCACCCACGGCAATACCCACAGCAGTTATTTGGATTCAGATTTCTTGGCCAGCGGCGACTATGCTCAAATCAGAAAATCAGGCGTCGTGCTGGAAGGTTTGATGGGGCCTGAATCAATCATTGCGCGTGGGGACAAACGCTTGGTCACACCGCATTTTAGAGACGCCTTGGCGTGGTTGCTGGCGGACGTGCGCAAAAACATGGGCGTGCAGCGCTACAAAGGCTTGGGTGAAATGAACCCTGAGCAGTTGTGGGAAACCACCATGGACCCCACTACGCGTCGCCTGCTGCGCGTGCAAATTGAAGACGCCATTCGCTCGGATGAGATTTTCACCACCCTCATGGGCGATGAAGTAGAGCCACGTCGGCAATTTATTGAAACCAATGCGTTGGGTGTAACCAACCTAGATGTCTGAAAACCGTCGGGATGCAGTGTTTGCCATCATCATCCCCACCTGGAACAACCTCGCGTTGCTGAGGTTGTGCCTAGACAGTATTCGCCGTCACAGCGTTGTGCCCTATCAGATCGTGCTGCACGTAAACGACGGCAGCGACGGCAGTTTAGAGTGGGTTCGATCACAAGGCATCACACATACCCATTCTGAAGAAAATATCGGCATTTGTTTGGCGGTAAATCGCGCTGCCGAGATCTCTACTGCCCCTTATTTGGTTTACCTCAATGATGATATGGTGTGTTGCCCCGGTTGGGACAGCGCGCTACTGGAACGCATCCAAAGCCTCAATACCAACGCCTTTATGGTTTCAGGCACCATGATTGAACGTCGGGAAACGGGTAATGCGTGTACATTGATTGCCGACTATGGCAGCAGCCCAACTGATTTTAATGAAACAGCTCTGTTGGCCGACCAACCTAAGCGAATTAAACCCGATTGGTATGGCGCCACCTGGCCTCCTTCGGTGGTGCATCGTGAGTGGTGGAGCAAAGTGGGCGGTTATAGCGCGGAGTTTTCGCCGGGCATGAGCAGTGACAACGATTTTTCCATGAAGTTGTGGGCCGCTGGTTGTCGTATTTTTTTAGGAGTGGGACGCTCGCAGGTGTACCACTTTATGTCGCGCTCAACTGGTAAGGTGGTGCGCAACAATGGCCGCAAACAGTTTTTGCACAAATGGGGCATGACACAATCGACTTTTGATACTCATTTTTTAAGACGGGGCCAGTTGGCACAGGCTGTGATCTTGCCCGAACCCGCAGTAAATGCGCGTTATGTGTGGGACCGTTTCCGGGGTTTAATGCGGCTCATGTGGTGGCGCTTCTAATCCGCTGATTTTTTGACCGCTGTCTTCTTGGCCACCGCTTTCTTGGCTGGCTTTTTCACCACCACTTTCTTCTCTTTTGGGGTGTCGCTTAGCGCGTCTTTGGCTGGTTTTTTTGCTGGCGCCTTCTTTTTGGCCGCCACTTTTTTCTTCGGCGCTGCTTTTTTCTTGGTAACGCCGCCGGTTTTGGCTACTCGCGCAGCCAATAACTCAATCGCTTCTTCAATGGTCAGTGTTTCGATTTCAGTGTCTGCGGGCAAGGTGGCGTTTACTTTGCCATGTTTAACGTAGGCGCCGTAGCGACCACTGTAAACCCCAATCGGCTGTTGGTCTTCAGGATGGGGGCCCAGTTGACGCAAGGCGCCACGACCCACCGCTTTGGGTTCCGCCAGAATTTGCTGCGCGCGCTCTAAGCCAATATCGAACACATTGTCTGCCCGTGGAATGGAGCGGAAACCGCCATCGTGCTGAATGTAGGGGCCAAAGCGGCCGATGTTCACATTCACTACTTTTCCTGTTTCTGAATGGGTGCCCAACTGGCGCGGTAACGACAAAAGCTGTAGAGCAATTTCCGGCGTGACTTGCGCGGGGTTTAGGTTTTTGGGAATGGAAATGCGCTTTGGTTTTTTGCCTTCTTCCCCCGCTTCACCCAATTGCAAATAAGGACCATAGGGTCCGTTCATGAGCAGTACCGGCAAGTTGGCTTCGGGATGTTGGGTAATAATCATTGGTTCTGTAGGGCCCGCAGCACCATCAAGATTGCGTGTAAAGTCGCACTCTGGAAATCCGCTGCAACCCACAAACTTGCCGCGCCGCCCCAGGCGGATGGAAAGCTGCTTGCCACACTTGGGGCAGGCTTCATCCAGCGCCTCTTGCGTGACATCCGCACGGCTTACCGACGCTTTTTCTTCCACTTGCTTTGAAAAATCGCCCCAAAACTGTTCTAGCACAGGCAACCATTCCAGTTTGCCTTCCGATACCAAATCCAGTTGGTCTTCTAGTTTGGCGGTGAAGTCGTAATCCACATAACGCGCAAAGTGTTCCGTGAGAAACTTGTTCACCACCACGCCCACGTCCGTGGGCGTGAACCGTTTTTTATCCAGCAACACGTATTCTCGGTTTACCAAGGTACTAATGATGTTGGCATAGGTGGAAGGGCGGCCAATGCCGTACTCTTCCAAAGCTTTTACCAAGCTGGCTTCGGAGTAACGCGGCGGCGGCTGGGTAAAATGTTGCTCGCCCCATAATCGATCTATGGAAAGCGTTTCACCTTCCACCAAAATGGGTAGGCGCGATTCATCATCGTTATCCGCTTTCTTTTCAGCGCTTTCGTCTTCGTCTTCGCGGTAAACGGCAATGAAGCCGGGGAATACTAAGGTTTGCCCGCTGGCACGGAACAAGGCCTCATCCCCTGCTGCAATATCCACGCTAACGGTATCAAATTGCGCCTGTGTCATTTGGCAGGCCAAGGTGCGCTTCCAAATCATTTCATACAAACGAAACTGTTCTGCAGACAAATGGCCACGCAAATTAGCGGGCGAGCGTGAAATAGCCGTGGGACGAATGGCCTCATGGGCCTCTTGCGCGTTTTTGGATTTGTTGGCGTAAAACACGGGTTTTGGCGGTAAATATTCACCATCAAAATTTTGTGCAATGTGGGCACGAATATCATTTAAAGCCTCTTGCGACAGGCTTACTGAATCGGTACGCATGTATGAAATTAAACCTACTGCGCCACCGCCAATGTCTACCCCTTCATAGAGTTGCTGGGCAATTTTCATGGTGCGGTCGGTGGTAAAGCCCAGTTTGCGTACAGACTCCTGTTGCAAGGTAGAGGTGGTGAAGGGGGGCGCGGCATGCCGTTGTTTGCGTTTCTTTTCCACGCGCGTCACGCGCGCCTCCTTGCCTTCAATAGCCTTCAGTACCTCTGCTTGGCGCGTTTCCGAGCCAATGCTGAGTTGTTGCAATTTTTCCCCTTGAAACTGGATAAGGCGCGCTGTGAAGGATTGTTTGTCCTTATGGCTATCTAAATGCAGGCTCCAATACTCATCACTCTTGAATGCGGCAATTTCGCTTTCACGCTCCACAATCAATCGCAGGGCAGGGCTTTGCACGCGACCAGCCGAGAGACCGCGGCGAATTTTTTTCCAAAGCAAGGGCGATAGATTAAACCCCACCAAGTAATCCAGTGCGCGCCGTGCTTGCTGGGCGTTCACCAACGGCATGGAAATTTCACGGGGGTTGGCTACGGCTTCTAGCACGGCGTTCTGCGTAATTTCGTAGAACACCACGCGTTGCATGGTCTTGCCTTTCAGTAGTTTTTTACTGTGCAGAATTTCTGCCAAATGCCAAGCAATGGCTTCCCCTTCGCGGTCCGGATCGGTTGCCAGATAGATTTGGTCGGCAGCTTTAACCGCACGGGCGATGGCATCCACATGTTTTTCATTGCGCTCCACCAATTGATACTTCATGGCGAAGTGGTCATCGGGGTTTACAGCACCGGATTTAGGCACTAAATCGCGCACGTGACCGTAGGAGGCCAGTATTTCAAAACTGGCCCCTAAGTATTTTTTAAGCGTCTTGGCCTTGGAAGGCGATTCAACAATCAGCAGATTTTTAGACACAGTCACTCTATTGCAAAACCCAATCTTGGTCGTGTAGCAATTCTTCTAACAAGAGGGCGTCTATAGGGTGGTCTTGGCGCCACAGCACCATGAGCACAATGAGTTTTAAGCGATCAACATCCACTTCAGAAGCATCTAAGCCCATAACACTGGCTAAAATCCATTCCCGTTGTTGCGCGTTGAGAATGTGGTTGTTTTCAAGGAACACCAAAAATCCCCAGCCTTCGGGCCCCAATCGTTCAATTTCAGCGCTTGACAGGCAGCGAATAGCATTATTGTGGCTAAGGGTGTCGGTCTCACCTAACTGGTCCAGGCCGTTAACATGGTCCAACCAGTCCAATGCTTCGCGCACTTCGGTTTCGTCGAAACCTGCAGCAAACAGACGGTTTTGAAGAACGGCGTGATTAGGATAAATGCCACTGGCAAAGAAGTTTTCGTAAACAAAAATCAGAATATCAACCATCAATACCGCCCTCTTTTAAAGATTGCCAACCGGGGGCGGGATGCGGCCTGCCCCGCCCGGAGTCCAACCGTTGGTAGCGTCCGCCCGGAACGGCGGCCACCTGTCCAGCGAGTTCTAGCGAAGTCAGCATGAGGGATACCTGTCCGATCGTCAAGCCAAGACGCAGGCTCAATTCATTTGGGGATAGGTTGCATTGCCCCAGTTCGGCCCACAATAGGCCGGTTATGTCCGCAGGCACTGGAATGGGGCGCACGGACTCAAAACTCCCTAAAGCCTGGACTTTTAGGGCGTTAAACGGGAGTTCGTCCAGGATGTCCTGGACGGTTTCCACCAGTTTGGCTCCCTCTTTAATGAGCTGATGGCACCCTTTGCTAAAAGGAGAATGGATAGAGCCTGGGATAGCGAATACCTCGCGACCGGCCTCTAAGGCCAGGCGTGCGGTAATCAAAGAACCGCTGGAAAGACTGGCCTCCACCACCAGGCACCCCAAAGAAAGACCCGCAATAATTCGGTTTCTTTTTGGAAAATGCCATTTTTGTGGGCCCATGCCCAGTGGAAACTCTGAGATCAGGGCGCCCTTTCGGGCAATGGTGTGGGCCAATTCTCGGTGCCCGCTGGGGTAAACTCGATCTACCCCTGTGCCCAATACTGCAATAGTGCCGCCTGTACCGCCCAATGCGCCTTGATGTGCTGCCCCATCCACTCCCACAGCCAAGCCGCTCACCACCGTTACTCCGGCCTCTGAGAGCGCCTGAGCAAAGGCCTCAGCATCTAGGCAGCCTTGTCGCGTGGCATTGCGGCTGCCCACCAGAGCCACTATCGGCTTGTTTAATAAGGATAAACAGCCCGTGACAAACAAAAATGGGGGTGGATCAGCTGTTTCACGTAACAAAGAGGGGTAGCAGGGCTCATGGCACGTTAAAAAATGGTTACCCGTATGGGATAACCACTCCATGGCCGCTGATGCTTCATTGTCAGACAGCGCTGGGTGTAAGGGGTGATTTTGGGTCATGAACACAGCTTTCCGTAAGCCCATGGGCCGAGACCGCTATAATAGTGTCCTTTGTGACGGCATTTTCGTCAGAACTCGATCACATTATGGCGCTTCTTCCAATATTGCATTATCCAGATCCTCGTTTACACACCCGGGCTACGGCGGTGGCGGTGGTGGACGAGCGTATTCGTCAATTGGTGGACGATATGGCAGAAACCATGCGCGCCGCAGAGGGGGTGGGCTTGGCGGCCACCCAGGTGGATGTTCATCTGCGCATCATCGTGCTGGACGTGTCCGAAGACCATCAACAGCTGCAGGTGTTTATTAATCCGCGCTTACTCAGTTCCGAAGGCGAGGCTGAAAACGAAGAAGGCTGTTTGTCCGTACCCGGCATTTATGACCGGGTGACACGTGCGCGCCGCATTAAGGTAGAAGCCATGAACCGCGAAGGCAAACTTTTCACTCTAGAAGCGGAAGGGTTGCTGGGCACTTGCATTCAGCATGAAATGGACCACTTGGAGGGTAAGGTGTTTGTGCAGCACCTCTCTCAGCTTAAACAAAATAGAATTAAAACCAAACTGCGCAAACGCGCACGAGAAAATTTGTAATGCGACTTATTTTTGCCGGAACCCCAGAGTTTGCAGCGCGCAGCTTAGAAGCCTTGTTCAGTGCGGGTCATACGGTAGTAGCGGTGCTAACGCAGCCTGATCGCCCCGCAGGGCGCGGATTAAAACCCTTTCCCTCAGCAGTTAAGCGTGTGGCCACGGCACATGGGATTGCAGTATACCAACCAGAATCTATGAAGACCCCCGAGGCCTTGTCTTTAATAGAGGGGTTTGCAGCGGATGTTATGGTGGTGGCCGCTTACGGGTTGATATTGCCGGAAAAGGTGCTATCCACGCCACGCTTAGGCTGTATTAATGTGCATGCTTCATTATTGCCGCGTTGGCGCGGTGCCGCCCCTATTCAGCGCGCCTTGCAAGCGGGGGACACTGAAACGGGTGTTAGCATTATGCAAATGGATGCCGGTTTGGACACGGGACCTGTGTTGTTGATGCGATCATGCCCTATTCTGGTCACCGATACCCAGCATGCTTTGCATGAGCGCCTGGCTGATTTGGGCGCGCGTACCCTGGTGGAGTTTTTAAAGATTGGAAAGATTGGGGTCAGACCCCATGGGGGGTCAGACCCCGGGTGGGGTCTGACCCCTATTGCGCAACCTGATAACGGCGTCACTTATGCCGCTAAGATTACTAAGGCCGAAACATTGCTGGACTGGCAGCAAAGTGCAGAGCAATTGGCGCGCAATGTGCGCGCATTTAATCCAGCGCCAGTGACCAAAACGATGATACAAGGCGAAATGATTAAAGTGTGGGAAGCCAGTGCCGCAAGCGCTTATGGCACACCTGGCACAGTGTTGGCCCTGGGGGAAGACAGCATTACTGTAGGCTGCGCACAGGGTTCGCTGGTATTGGAAATGTTACAACGTCCGGGTGGAAAACCGCTTAGCGCAGGTGAATTTTTAAAAGGGTTTCCCATGCGGGTGGGCGAACAATTGGGACAATCGTGATCGAAATTCAACGACTCTCCACTTTAGCGCTGATTCGCGTTTTCGCTGGAAAAAACCTCGATCATGCTTTAACTGATGCCCGTGGACAGGCGGCGGGCCAGCTCACCGATCACGAACGCGCATCCTTGCAGGATGTGGGTTACGGCGTGTTGCGTCATCGCACAGAGTTGGAACGCGTGTTGCAAGAATTGTATGTGAAAGGTGCGCCACAGCCCCCCTTAGACACCTTACTCATGGTGGCGGCTTATCAGTTGCTCCATACTCGCTCAGCCCACCACGCTATTGTCAGCCACGCTGTTGAAACGGCCGCGCTTCTGGCCGGCGTTGGGTGCAAGGGCTTTGTCAATGGTGTACTGCGTAATCTGCTGCGCCAACGCGAAACATTATTAACGCAGGCGCACAGTACCGACGCGGGACGCTTTAGTCACCCTGAGTGGTGGATTGAAAAACTGAAAGAGCAGTACCCGACGCTTTGGGAAGAAATTCTCACGCAAGCACAAACACGCGCACCCATGACGTTGCGTGTAAATCGCCGGCACAGCAGTCGCGATCAATATCAGGCGCGCCTAAAACAGTTGGGGCTGGAATCAAGCCCCGTGGGAGAAGTGGGCTTGGTGTTAGCCGAACCCCTCTCGGTGGAAGCTTTGCCGGGCTTTGATGCGGGTGATGTGTCGGTGCAAGATGCCTCTGCCCAATGGGCGGCCCCCTTGTTGGGTCTGCACCCGCGGCAGCGTGTATTGGATGCTTGTGCCGCCCCCGGGGGAAAAACCAGTCACATCCTTGAACAAACCACCGATTTGGAAGTGGTTGCGTTGGACCGCGATGCGGGCCGCCTTAAAAAAGTAGAAGCCAGCTTGCAGCGTTTAAAATTGACGGCAGCACATACACAGGCAGTGGATGCGGGGCGGCTTGAAGATTGGTGGGATCAAAAGCTCTTTGATCGGGTGCTGTTGGATGCACCCTGCAGCGGCTCTGGCGTGGTGCGCCGCCACCCTGACATCAAATGGTTGCGTCGCCCTGAAGACATCCCACAACTGGCTCAAGAACAAGAACGTCTGCTGGAAGCATTGTGGCATGTGGTGCGTCGCGGTGGTAGATTGCTATATGTAACCTGTTCCTTATTTAAAGAAGAAAATCAGGATCAAGTGCAGGGTTTTTTGCAACGTCACACGGATGCGCGCTTGAACCCAATAGAAGACACACATTTTAAAGAAGGCTTGCTCACTCCCGATGCGCTTCACGATGGTTTTTTCTATGCCGTTTTGCAAAAAACTTAAAGCCTTTTTGTTGGTGGGGTTGTTGATGCTCACGACCACCGCTTGGGGTGAAGGTGTGACGGTGAAGACGGCTGTCGTGACGGCCGCGGAAGAAGGCGTTTTTCTGAACGCTGATTTTAATGTGGAGCTGACACCGGCCCTAGAAGAAGCGCTTACGCGCGGCATACCGCTTAACTTTGTGTTGAGTTTTGAGTTGATTGAGCCACGTTGGTACTGGTTGAATAAAACCATCGTGAGCATGCAGCAAGAGCGCCGCATCAGCTTTAACCCCCTCACGCGCGTATATCGTTTTTCCATGGGGCCGCTGAGCTTGAGTTTTAATTCTCTAGCCGATGCGTTACAAGCGCTTACACAATTAAGCTCAATTAAGGTAGCAGATGCAGGCACGTTAAATAAAGGAGCGCATTACCGCGCCAGCACTCAACTGCGTTTGGATTTGGCACAACTCCCCAAACCGTTCCAGGTGGACGCACTCTCTTCGAGTGATTGGAAGCTGTCCTCGAGCGCATTTGAATGGACGGTGAATCCTTGAAAGCCAAAATTCCATTGGCCACACGTCGCATGGGGTGGGTGTTGGCGATCGGTGTATTGGCCGGTGGTGGCTTGTTGTATTTGCTCTCCGCTGCAACTGCTAACACCTCGCTCTTTGCCGAGCATTACCCACGGCTCTTGGCATTAGGAGCGGGCGTGTCGGGTGCGTTATTTTTACTTATTGTGTACCAACTGTGGATGCTGTATCGAAAGGTGCGTGATCGGGTATTTGGTTCGAAGCTGACAGTAAAATTGGTTGTGTTGTTTGCCCTTATGGCGGTACTGCCGGGGACGCTGGTGTATGGGGTTTCTGTTAAGTTTTTATCCAACAGTATTGAGTCTTGGTTTGATGTGAATGTTGATAAAGCACTAAGTTCTGGCCTAGACCTGGGGCGTACCACTTTTGACAGCCTGCTCAATGATTTGGCGCAAAAGGGCGCCAACATGTCCTCGCAATTGAGCGACGCTTCCGCATTAGAAGAAGGCACGTTGCTCAATCATCTGCGAGAGCAATACAGCGTACAAGAAGCCACATTGTTTTCTAAATCGGGCACGGTGCTTTCTTTTTCCAGTGCGCTAAATGATGCGCTTATGCCCGATGCGCTGCCCACGGGCGGATCCGTGATTCACCAAATTCGCTCGCAACGTCCGTATAAAGTTGTGGAAACCATTCCTGGAAAAGGTTTGTTTTTGCGCGTTGTAGTTCCTGTGAATCGCTTATCTTATACTGAAGATTTACGCGCTTTACAGCTGATGCAGCCGGTATCTAAAGATTTGGCTGCGGATGCGGATAGCGTTGAGGCGGCCTATCGGGGGTATCAAGAACTATTATTGGCGCGCACCGGCTTAAAACGTATTTATGGATTAAACCTCACATTAGCCCTGTTGTTGTCCTTGCTTTCAGCCATCGCATTTGCTTTTGTGATATCAGAGCGTATGGGCGCTCCCTTGCGTGCTTTGGCCGAAAGCACGCGCACCATTGGTGCGGGCGACTTTACCAAAATGACGCCCGTGGTGAGTGATGACGAATTGGGTGTACTAACACAATCTTTTAATACCATGACACAAAGACTGCAGGAGGCCTCCGCTGCCCAAGAGCGTGATCAAGATCGATTGGCTGCTGCTAAAGCGTATCAAGAAAATATCCTTTCTAATTTGTCGACGGGTGTCATTGTGTTTGATGCGCAGTTCGAACTTAAAAGTGCCAACTTGAGTGCCAATGAAATTTTAGGTGTGCGGTTTGCTCGGGTACGTGGGGTGCGTGTACACAGTTGGGGCAGCATCGTTCCTGAATTGCAATCAGTGTCGAAATACCTAACCGAGCAGTTTAACAAGGCAGAGGATATGCCTTGGGAAGGTGATGCCGAAATAACAGGCCCTGTGGGCAGTCGCAAATTACATTTTCGAGGTATGCGTCTGCCAGGTGACCAGAGCAGCGATCATGTGTTGGTGTTTGATGACATCACTGAAATGATACAGGCGCAACGGGATGCTGCATGGGCCGAAGTGGCACGACGATTGGCGCACGAAATTAAAAACCCATTGACTCCGATTCAGTTGGCTGCTGAGCGCATGCGTATGAAGCTTTTCGACAAACTGCCAGCCCATGAGGCGGATATCCTAGAGCGCTCCACCACCACCATTATTAATCAGGTGGACGCCTTAAAGAGTATGGTGAACGACTTTAGCGAATACGCACGTTCATCCAAAGTGGTGGCACAAAGCTTAAACCTCAACACCTTGATACGCGAAGTATTGGTGCTGTATGAAAGCATGGGTGAAAAAATTGAAACCCGCTTGGCAGACATGCTGCCGTCAATTAGCGGCGATAGCACGCGCTTGCGCCAGGTAATTCACAATCTGGTACAAAATGCTTTAGACGCCCTGCAAGGGCAAGACAACGCCTTGGTACTGGTGGTCACTGAGTCCATGAGTGACGGGGTGAAACTGACCATCTCTGATAATGGTCAGGGCTTTTCAGAAGAGTTATTAGGTCGCATCTTTGAGCCCTATGTCACCACCAAAAGTAAGGGCACCGGGTTGGGGCTGCCGATTGTGAAGAAAATAGTAGAAGAACATCATGGAAAAATTCAGATTGCGAATCTGGATACAGGGGGGGCGTGTATCACCATCACCTTCCCGCTAACGGAGAATTTGTAATGGCAAATCATATCCTCGTGGTAGATGACGAGGTCGGTATTCGTGAACTATTGTTCGAAATTTTGAATGACGAAGGCTATCGCGTGCAATTGGCGGCAAACGCTATGGAAGCACGCGCCATGCGTCAAGAAGAGCGACCCGACCTTATTCTGTTGGATATTTGGATGCCCGAGATGGATGGTATTACCCTGTTGAAAGAGTGGGGAGCGGCGGGCCAGCTTAATATGCCGGTGGTGATGATGTCTGGGCACGCTACGGTAGAAACTGCCGTTGAAGCCACGCGCATTGGCGCTTTTGATTTTTTAGAAAAGCCCATTACTCTGCCAAAATTATTAGCCACTGTAGAGCGCGCATTGCGCAAAGGCGAGGCCGAATATCGTCCAGAACTCACCATTCATCAGTTGGGCCGTGGGCCCGTGATTACAGACCTACGCCGCCGCTTGGATCAAGTGGCCAATCGTAACGCGCCGGTACTGCTGGTGGGGGAATCCGGGTGCGGTGTGGAACTGGCGGCTCATTATTTGCATCAACCCAATACGCCTTGGTATGCTCCGCAAGATAATGTGTGGTTAGCAGAAAACCCCTTTGAACCATTGGCTGAATACCAAGGCGGGGTCATTTTTATTTCTGAAGTGAACGGCATGAGCCGCGGTGAGCAGCGGGGCTTGCTACAGTTATTAAGCAAATTGGAAAAGCATCACGTGCGGCTTATCTGCGCCTCTAGCAAACCCATAGCGGCCTTAATTGGCCAAGATTTAATCGATCCTGAATTAGCAGTGCGCTTATCGGCACTGACATTGTCAGTGCCCCCCTTGCGTGAGCATGCGGATGACATTCCGGAAATTGCCACGGCATTGCTTTCTAAAATGACAGAAGCAGGCGAAACACCGGTGCGAACCCTAAGCTCAGGGGCTATTAACATCCTTCGCCAAATGGATTGGCCAGGGAATTTATCGGCTCTAACCAACGCCTTGCGCACTTTGGCCATAACGGCCGCTTCTACAGAAATATCACCAGATGATGTGATTAAAATCGCCAGCCAGTTTGATAGTCCTACAGCGCCTAATGCCAATCGTATGGAATTTGATTTGCCACTGCGTGAAGCGCGCGACTTGTTTGAGAAAGCATACTTCGAGCATCACATACGCCTGGAATCGGGCAATATGTCGCGCGTAGCAGAACGGGTGGGGCTGGAGCGCACGCATCTGTACCGTAAGCTTAAGCAGTTGGGTGTGAAGCTCGCGTCGCAGCGGGGAGAAGAATGACGCGCACACTCAAAGCCAAACAAATTTCCCTTCTTCACGAACACCATGAAGAGTCATGCCAAACTGCGCGAGCTCACGCTCTCGATCAAGTCGAGTTTGCCGCTTGTTTAAAAACTTATTAAACTTTCTTTCAAACCAAGATTGTTGAAGCAGTTTAAAGTTGTAGCGATCCCCAAGCCCTGCTTTTTTACTCAAACCGCGTTCAACCTTTATAAGAGATTGGGTGATTGAACCGAAGTGGTGCAGCCAGGAGGCGCCAACCAATGCACCAGAAATTTTAGACTTCTTTGCTTCATTAAAAAACAGCGTGTCCTCAAACCCTAATAATTTAGGAACCGCAGCAAAATAACCAATTTCCTGCCAAACAGAAGAATGAACAGCCAGGCAAACTGCATGCTGCTGGTTAGGCCTATTAACCAACTCCATCATCTTTGAGGCGCTCGATTCAAATTGTATAAAATCATAATCAAGAGCGCCTTCAATGAGGGCGGGGCTGGCCAATTTAACACCTAATTTTATCGCCGCACCAATGAGTTTTTCAATCCAAAGGGGGGAAACGATAACATCGTTGTTCATGATAATGGTCCACTCAGCTTGTAGCGCTAGAGCCCCTTGGTTCCAAGCGACACCACATCCTAAATTTTGAGTGTTAAATATTTTTCGGCCGACGGGCAAGTTTTGTAGATACTCTTGTGTGCCATCATGTGAGCCGTTGTCAACAATAACCAGCCTTTCAAGCGGGGTACCGCTTTTAACCATGCTGTCAATGCAAAGCTTTGTGTAATTAAGTGCGTTATAGCACGCAAAGGTTATGGCATATTGATTAGGGTTTATCATGAATTGGATCTTGAAGCATTAGAAAGGCCCGCCAGTATAGTTGCACAAAAACATGAAAGAAACACAGCATGAAAAGAGGCGGTAAATTTCAAGGCGAATACTTCGGTGCTAAAGCTGCTAATCACTTCACAAATAATATAAACCACTCCTAAGGCGCAGATTTTTGGATTTATTTTTTTGCGCCACGATGTGATGAATAAGGCGAGAGGCGCAAAAAATAATAAAACAGTGTAAATGATGCCCCAAACACCAAAGGCCACAGCATTGGTAACCAATTCATTATGAAAAAGACCGCCCCCACCGGGAGTGTGTCTGGTGTGCTCGTTTGCATAAGCACTAATTTCAGCGTCATTCACATGGTCGTTAAAACCATTATGACCCCATCCCAAAACAGGGTTTAAGCTAAAATAATAAAACCCCATTCGCGCAAATGAAATACGTTCGCCCAAAGAGCTCAGCTCGTTAACATCGTTCATTTTGTATGAAACGATATCGTCGTATCCTTCCGAAACCCTTTGTTTAACTACCGGAAAAGATTGATAAATTGCTGCAATCAAGACAAGCGAAACAATAAAGGCCGTCAACATGGATACAACTTTATTCTTCGGGCCATGGGTAAATACAAATAGGAAGAATATAAATGGAACAGCTAGCCAACCCGTGCGGCTTTGTGATTTCATTGAAAAATAAAAACCAATGCCTGCCCCAATGATCTTAAACAGGATTAATGACCAATGCTCTTTGCGATCAAGATTGATGCTGAATAACGTAAGCAGAGAAAAGGTTAGTGAAATCCATCCAAAAGTAAGTGGGTCAACGAAATAAGTACCCATGCGCGTTTTGAATGGGTCCTGACCATGATAATAAGAGTGAATGAAAGGTAGGGCGAGTAACGTTATAACCAGGGTGAGCGGGAGAATGTACTGCCACCGATTGATCAAGTTAAGTTTGTTTTTAAACACCACATAAAAAATGGGTGTAGCCAATAAAAAACGAAAAGGACTATCAAAATCTGGCCATATCCATTCATTACGTAACACAGAACTAATAATGACCGCAGTGACTGGAAAAATTAGCATTATTAGGATTAAATAAAACCAACGTAAAGAATTGGTCTTTTCAACTGCGGGTTGGTTTTTAAGACTGGAGAGCTTGCCGGAAATAATAATAAAAAGAGAAAGCGCTGAGCATACGAAGACCACGCTGCTGATCCATCCCTTAATTAGGAATATCCCAATCGGCATGATGGTCAACAGCAAATGTAGAATGTTATGCGCTCTTTGGTTCATAAAAGACATTGTATTCTTAATGTGTGGCGTTAAGTAACGTGAAAATATAAATTACAAATTTACACTGCTTAGGCTAGGCTGAAGCCGAATTAAACTCTTTAGAGTAATAATTTTTGTTCACGGGTACGATGCCCCTATAAGTGATTTGCACATATTAATGGCTTCATCATTAGTGCAAAAAGGCGCCAATGAAATGTATTTTGTATTACCTGGGAAATGGTTTTTGCTGCCCAATATGTTCTCTAGATTATTGGTATGGTTTGCCTTTTGAACTTCCAGAAAGTGCTCTGTAAAGTAAATGCAGCGCTTTCCTAGGCCAGCTGCAATCCATAATAGGCCCCCTTCTGGGCCCATGAAGACATCTGAATTTTCAATAACATGAGCGTCACTCACTATACTCCCACCCTTGCCTTTTTTTGAGTCCAGAGTCGGGCTAAGACCCACCCAATGGATATCAGCGAATTGAGAAAGCATTGTGACCAAATCTTCTATACCCCTGCCGTAAGATCTTTTGTATATGTCGCGCGCCAAAGCAATTACTGGCCTGATGCGTGGCGTTTCTAAATGCGTTGTGGAGCTTTTAGGTTGCAAGAAAAGTTCGTATTCGGGTGTGGGTTCACAGCCTGACAATCTTCTTATTTCACATGTAAACGGTTCTTGGTAACTCCATTTTTTGGGTTCCCAAACCACCAGATCAAAATATAACTCCAACAGAGGTTTGAATAATTTTATGAAATTGATGTGCCAATAAATTTTTGTATTGAAACGGTTGTCATTTTGAAGCAGTTCCTTTAATTGCGGCCAGCGGGTTAAAAGCGTGGTCTGGTAACCCTTTTTGCTTAATGAGGTTGCGGCAGCGGTGCACGCAATGGTGTCACCGATCCAGCCGGTGCAAATGATAAGCGCACGTTTTTTGCGGGAATTCAAAACGTCCCCGGGCGCGCGCGCTCACTATTTAGTACTGTTGAAATGGTTAGGTTCTGAAGGCAGGCGCTAAAACTATCCACTCGTTTCTCACATCCTTCCTCCTTGCAAGGCACGCACTCGCCTTCCCCTTGCAGTAAGTAAACATTGCCCACTTGCTTTGATCCCTTCAGGCTCCATGGACTTTTCTTTTCTGCGTAGGTGGCGGGCCAGGGTCCCCACTTAACGGGGTTGGTGGGGCCAAATAAGGCCAGGGTTGGAATACCCACGGCCGCTGCCATATGCGTAATACTGGTATCGGGCCCGACAAATAGTTTGGCTTGGCGCAGTAGGTCGGCGGTTTGGGCAAGCGTTAGCCTTCCAGACAAGTCCGTGGCGCTGCTGGCTGCGGCAATATTGCGGTTGTAGTGCAGTTCATCCGCATCCTGGCCGCCGGTGAGTACAACCCTGAGCCCTTGTTGCTGTAAGGATTGTGCCAGCGCAATCCAACCTTCTGAAGTCCACATCTTGTAATTGAATTTTGGGTAGGGGTGCAGAACCGCATAATGGATACCCTTTAACTGCTCGGGTATTAACCCACCTGCTGTTGGGGGTACAACGGTGTAATGGCGTGGAAGGCCTACCAAATCCAATACCGCCAATCCCATGGACAGGGTGTGGGTATTGAGGTCGTCAAACAGTACTCGATGTTGCAGTAGGCGGACTGAAGCCCAGGCGCTATGGAGGTTATACAAACCGGCTGTTTGTCTTCCGGCAATAAAGCAATACCAGCGGGCACGATCTGATGAAACCGTGGTTAATGCCACATCATAGCGGCGCCATAGCCCGGTAAACTCCTTAAGGCGTGCCATTGTCCCTGAGCGGTGTGGCACGGCAATCACATGATCGATATCGGGATTGCCTTCTAACATGCCTTCCATGCCCTTTAGAACCAGCATATCAATCAATGCGTGCGGGTCGGCTTGCCGAATAGAGTGGGTCAACGGCGTGGTGAGCAATACGTCACCCAGGCGTAAGGTGCAGACCACTAAATATCGTTTTTGCCGTTGTGTCATGGGTACAAAATTTAGAATAGTGGTCCAAAGCTGTTTTGGCGCGCCCGACAGGAATCGAACCTGTGACCCTTGGTTTCGGAAACCAATACTCTATCCAACTGAGCTACGGGCGCGTGGGAGCAAAACTCTAACAAAATTGAGGGGTTACGTCCAGTTCGACTCATAGCAGTGGTGCGGCAACAAGGGTTATAATCGTGCAATCAACTTTAGAATCATTGCGCAGGAAACCCATCATGACCTCTTTTTTTTCAAAACTTAAATGGACCGCAGCCGCTGTGGCGGCGGTTTTAGTCGCTGTATTGGCACAACAAGCGCTACAGCAGCGCATGGCCAGCACGGCCGCCAATCAACCGGTTACAAGTGTTGAAGAGCGTATCAAACCGGTTGGCACGGTGGCCATTGCCGCAATTCCAAAACAAACGACACCCGCACCGGCTGCCGTCACGCCAGCACCCGCCCCTGCCGCAGGAACAGGGGCACCTGCCAACACGGCAGATGCGCCGGCTTCGGCCACCCCCCCAGTAGCGTCTGCCAGTAAAGTGGGTGAAACCACTTATAACGGCCTATGTATGGGTTGTCACGCCACGGGTGCCCTACAAGCGCCTAAGTTCGGTGACAAAGCCGCCTGGACACCCCGCATTGCAACGGGTATAGAGTCTTTATACAACAGCGCGTTAAAAGGTAAGAACAGTATGCCTGCTAAGGGCGGTAATCCGGCTTTATCCGATGCGGATATTAAAGCCACGGTGGACTACATGGTGGCGGCAGCCAAATAGTTTGTGAGCATTTACGCCATTGGTGATCTGCAGGGCTGTTTAACGCCGTTGGAGCGCCTGCTCGATAAAATTCCTTTCAATGACAATCAAGATCAATTGTGGTTTGTGGGCGATTTGGTCAACCGTGGTCCACAGTCTTTGCAAACGTTACGCTTCGTTAAAAATTTAGGACCCCGTGCGATTGCTGTGCTGGGCAACCATGACTTGCATTTGCTCTGTGTGGCAGAAGGGTATGCCAAACATCACAGCGGCGACACTCTCACGGAAATATTAAACGCCCCTGATCGGGACGAGTTGTTGCACTGGGTGCGTCATTGCCCGATGTTGCACAGTGATGCGGGGTATACCTTGGTGCATGCGGGTCTTCTGCCGCAGTGGAGCCTTACTCAGTCACAATCCTTGGCACGCGAAGTGGAAACCGCGCTTCAAGCAGAACATTACACGGAATTTTTATCTGTTATGTACGGTAATAAACCACACAGTTGGTCTGATGATTTAACAGGCATGGATCGGTTGCGCGTCATCACCAACGCCATGACACGTCTGCGGCTGTGCACACCGGAAGGTGAAATGGAATTTACCCATAAGGGTGAACTGAAAGATATCCCGGCGGGTTACTTGCCGTGGTATGAAGCACCGAATCGACAAACTGTGCAGGACAGACTCATCTTCGGCCATTGGTCCGCGCTCGGTTTGCGTCTGGATTCTAATGTCTTGGCCTTGGATACGGGTTGTTTGTGGGGAGGGTCGCTAACAGCGGTTAGGTTAGAAGATAGGGCTTTGTTTCAAGTGCCTTGCGAGAAGCGTTCGCACCATAGCTAAGGCAAAGATCGTTTCAATAAAGATAAGGTTATTGATTCCAAATGACGCGCCAATTCGCGTCGGTTCATGGCTCCAGGCATCAGCGCTTCTCCCAAAGCAACATCCACGCGTGAGGGCTGGCTTTGCAATACGCGTATTAATGATTGTGCAAAGGTCATATCCCCAATAAAGGGAATATGAGGGTTAGCGCTTCCATCATGCAATCGATACCGCAATGCCACTGGCAATATCAACGCCTGTCGCGACACGGCTGCTTGAAGCATCGAGCTTTTAAAAGGCAAAACAGTTAAGCCCTCCGAAGTGGTTGATTCTGGAAACAATCCCAAGCTATCCCCATTCATGAACGCTTCTTCCATTGCACCGCCAATGGCCGCTGTTTGCTGGCGTGAAGCGCGCTCTAAAAAAAGCGTACCTGTTTTAAAAGCCAACCAACCGAATATGGGCCAGTGCCGCACTTCCGATTTGGAAACAAAGCGCATGGGGCTTACGCAATGAATAACAAAAATATCCACCCATGAAATATGGTTGGAGGTCAGCATGATGGGAAATTGAGAGCGGACCGGCAAGGCGCCATGAACATGCACCGTAATGCGCAGCTTTTTTAATAGCGCTTGCGACCAATCCAGAATCAGCGCATCGCGCCTTTGCGCAGAGGCGCCGGGCAACACCCAGGCGCTGGTCATAACACCGCGCAGAATATGCGTGCAAATTATAAATAAACGAAACGTTAAAACAAGCGGCTTCACGAATCCAGAGTCAATCCAAAGGCTTGTTCAAAACGGGCCGCAATATCCGCGCGCGTGGGTGCGTGGTTTTGCCCGCCACGATAGGCAATTTTAATTGCCCCCATGAGCGCCGCTAACCGTCCGGCCTTGGCCCATTCCCAGCCTTGCGAAATGCCGTAGATCAATCCAGCTCGGTAGGCATCGCCGCAACCCGTGGGATCTTCCACGGTTTCAGCATGTACGGCTGGAATATGAACGATATCTGTACCGGTGTAGATAATAGATCCTTCAACACCGCGCGTCACGATGGCGGCTTTGACACGCGCGGCCAAGGCCTCAATGGAGAGACCAGTTTTTTCAGCCATCAGTTCCGCTTCGTAATCATTCACAGCAAAGTAACTGGCTTGTTCTATAAACTGCAAAATCTCTTCGCCTGTGAGCATGGGCAACCCCTGACCGGGGTCGAACAGGAACGGAATACCGGCCTTAAAAAATTGCTCTGCGTGGGCCAGCATCCCTTCGCGCCCATCAGGGGCCACAATACCAAATTTCGCTTCTGGTGCATCGCTTACTTGGTTTAAATGCGAGTAGTTCATGGCGCCCGGATGAAAGGCTGTGATCTGGTTGTCATCTAAATCCGTGGTGATAAAGGCCTGCGCTGTAAAGGCGTCGCTTACTTCACGAATATACGTTTGTGGAATACCCAAACCCTTTAAACGTTCGCGATAGGGGCTAAAGTCGTGCCCCACGGTAGACATAATGAGCGGCTCACCCTCTAACAGTTGCAAGTTGTAGGCAATGTTGCCCGCTGTACCACCAAACTCACGACGCAACTCAGGCACTAAAAACGCCACGCTTAAAATGTGGATCTTTTCCGGAAGAATATGGTTTCCGAAGCGGTCCTCAAATACCATAATGGTATCAAAGGCCATGGATCCACAAATCAGCGTTTTCATGGTTAGGCCAATACCTTCAAGGCAGCATCGTAATTGGGCTCTTCTTTAATTTCGGTCACCAGCTCCGAATGCAGTACTTTATTTTGCTCATCCAACACCACTACAGCGCGTGCGGTTAAGCCGCGCAATACGCTGTCAGTCATGTCCACGCCATAATTTTTATGAAATGCTTGACCACGGAAAGTGGAAAGGGTGACCACGTTGTTGAGCCCTTCCGTGGAGCAGAAGCGACTCATGGCGAAAGGCAGGTCCGCCGCGATGACCAACACCACGGTATTGGGCAAGCTGCCTGCTTTTTCATTGAACTTGCGTGTGGAAGTGGCGCAGGTGGGGGTGTCGAGGCTGGGCACAATGTTCAACACTTTGCGTTTGCCCGCGTAGGCGGCCAAATTCACATCGTTCAAATCTTTGGTGGTGAGTGAAAAGTCGGGGGCGTTCTCACCCACGCTGGGAAATTTTCCAGCCACGGTAACGGGATTGCCGCCTAAGGTAACAGTAGTCATTTTAAGTCTCCTAATTATTATGATGAAACAAAGTTGCCCTGAGGGCGGTGTTAACCTACAAAAGCATCGTATTGCTCTGCAGTCATGAGTGTTTCCCATGCTTGCGCTGAATCGGGCCGCAATTTAAAAAACCAACTGATGTAAGGTGATAGATTAAGAATCTCTGGTGCATCGGTTAAAGCGTTGTTGGTTGCGACGACGGTGCCGGCCACGGGGGCATAGACGTCAGAGGCTGTTTTCACCGACTCCACCAAGGCACAGGCTTCGTTAGCCTGTACTGATCGCGATATGTCGGGCAACTGAACAAACATCACATCCCCTAGCTGGGACTGAGCGAAATCCGTAATGCCCACCAGGAGCATGCCTTCCTCTGAGGGCATTGCCCATTGATGGGTAATGGTATATCGACGATCAGAGGGGGTGGCAGCAGGCATCAATTGAGTCGCTTCTAACAGTGAAATGAGTAACTAGAAGTGTATCAGACCGTAGGAAAACGCCGTCTTCTTGTCAAGCAAAAATTAGCGCAATTTGAGCGCTTCAGGATGATAGAAAGGACTACTTATTGGCCGGTTGTCTACCCAGATCCATAATATAGGCCACTAATTCCCAACGTTTTTCTTCAGTAAAAGCATGCCAAGAGGGCATCACATCAGAGCCCACGCGACCTTCTGTAATCACCTTAAACAACATGGCTTGGGTCATGTCGGTACGCCCTTTGAAGGCAGGTGTCTTGCCTCCGCTGCCTTCATTGCCATGGCAATATGCAGCGCAATAAGCGTTAAAACGTTTTTTCCCCAAAGCAATGTGCTCTGGGTCAGTTAAATCGAAAGGCGCTTCGGTGGGCAATGGAGCCGGTTTAGTAGCGGCTTGCGTTGCATCCGCAGGATCTTTTGCGGGCTCCATGGCATAAGCGCTTGCACAGAGTAGTAACGTTAAAAGCGAAACTGTTTTTTGTAGAGTTGTCGTTTTCAAAAGATGCGCTCCAATAAAAAACCGGCAAGGCGGCTTACCCAAAGAGGTAAGCGCCCTGCCGGATTAGTCATGTTGCTTATTCTAAAGTAAATGCAATGATTGAAGAGCCACCAGGCAATGTCTTAATTTCTGGGAACTTACCTGACAAGAAGCCAGGTACATGTGAGCCCAGACCTGAAGGAACAACAATGTATTGCTTACCATTCACAGCGTAGCTGACGATACCGCCGCGAATACCAGAACCCGTGTTGAAGTTCCAGAGCTCTTTACCATTGTCACCGTCATATGCGTGCACGGAGCCGCGGAAATCGCCCATGAACACCAGACCTGTTTCGGTGGTCAATACAGCGCTGATTGGTGGCAGATCAAAGCGGATTTTCCATTTAACCTTACCAGTGGCAGGGTCAAAAGCACCCAACCAACCATCACCCTTCTTGCCAGGTGGGTCAACCAATGTGATTTCAGACAAACCCAAGGCCAGGCCGTTGATGGTTTCAACTTTCTCTTGCTTAGCACCGGTTACCGTGTTGCATACTTCCATACCAGTGGAATACCACAATTTGGTATTGGGGTTATACGCACCGGGGTTCCAGCTACGAGTACCCAACAAGTTGGGGCAGAATAATTTCTGCTTACCCACTTCTGGATAGTTCGGGTTATGGATTTCACCGGTTTTAGGATCAATACCCGAGGTGAAGTTTTGATTTTCAGTATATTGCCAAACATTTTGCAGTTTGCCATTGTCTTTATCCATTACATAAACAAAGCCATTCTTGTTCAAATGAACAATGGTGTCCTTGCCGTTAATGGGGATTAACAATGTTTCATAAACAGAATCGTAATCCCAAGCGTCATGGGGTACTTCTTGACGATGCCATTTAATCGAACCGTCTTTTGGATTCAAAGCCAGCAATGTGGCGGTGTAGAGGTTGTCACCCTTACGTTCGTCTGGGTAGTAATCAGGCGCTGCGTTACTGGTACCGATGTAAATGGTATCCGTTGTAGGATCGTAAGTACCAGGCCACCAAGCTGTACCACCGCCTTCGGAACGGGCTTTTTCGCTAGGCCAGCTCTTGGGGTCGTTCTTGGGAATTTCCATGGTCCAAACACGTTTACCTGTATCGGCGTCTACAGCGAAAATCTTACCAATAATGGGCTGATCGCCACCGGTGGTGCCGCCAAACAGAACATTACCCGCCAATTGAGGAGGGGCTGAGAAGAGCGCGCCGAACTCTTTCTTCATGTCAGTTAACTGTGTAGACCAGACTTCTTTACCGGTTTTTTGGTCTAGAGCTAAGAAGCGACCATCCAGAGTACCCACAAACACTTTACCGCGTCCAACAGTCACGCCACGGCTAGCGGCTTTGTAGAATACTTCGTTGGCAACTGGGTCAAGCTTGGTTTCGTAGTGCCAAATAGTTTTACCCGTGGCAGCATCTACAGCCCAAACATTGTTGTTGGCGGAAATGTAATACAACACACCGTCAATTACGATTGGGAATGATTGCTGACCCATGGTGATGTTACCGGGTTGGTGAATCCAGGCTACCTTTAGCTTTTTAACATTAGCCTTGGTAATTTGGCTTAATGGGCTGAAATGCCAAGCGTTATAGGTGCGGTGAAACTGTGGCCAGTTATTCGGATCTTCATACCCTGGGCCTGATCCAGCATAGGCCGCGCCTTGCATGGTCAAGCCAAGCGCAACTGCCGCCGAAACTATTTTTAATGTTTGCTTAACTTTATGTTTTTGCATGAACGAATTCCCCCGTGAGGTTTTTATTTTCAATAAATCGCTACAGACTACGATAATTGGCTAGAAGCCAGAATGCGTTACATGTTCTGGATCCACTGTCGGCGACCCGGGGTGATAAGAGCCCCTGATCACTTGGCTTAAATCATTAGCAATATTTATGCCAATTCATTCAGCTGTATAGAATACAGAATAAACGCCCTGTTCAACTGAAATAAAGGGTTCTGAACGAGACTTGGCGTGCGGGTTGGGACATTAAAGCCATGCGGTAGTGCTACATCGTGACAAAAAAATCTGATTCATTGCGTAGAAATTATTTAAATGGTTACAATTGTTACATTCTATTTAGAAAATGATACAGGTGTTTAATAGAAGAAAGAGAAATTTTTTGCGCCGCAAACGTTTTACGATGGGTTTAGGCAAAAAAAAAGGAGTCGTTTTCACGACTCCCTAGGAGGAAGCAAGCGCCCAGCGGTTAGGAAATAACCAACGGAGACGCCACTTAGTGAGGAGATGCAGTTAAGAATTAAGCAAATATCATGCCAATTTAAAACTGGAGACATGCATTCAGCGCAGAAAGCCGCATTTGATCACACATACTGAAGTAAATTAAGTAATTAAACCCACTGTGGGGGAGCTGGCACTGGCGGAGTAATGTTTTCTGGGAATCCGTCCCGCCAAAAAAGCTTGTCTCCCCGCTCGTACCCCATCGCGCATGGCGCTGGCCATTAATACGGGTTGCTGGGCGCAGGCAATGGCCGTATTCATGAGCACACCGTCGCAGCCCAGTTCCATGGCCACAGCCGCATCGGATGCAGTGCCAATACCCGCATCAACCAAAACGGGAACGGTGGCCTTTTCAATAATGAGTTGCAGGTTCCATGGATTTAAAATACCCATGCCAGACCCTATGAGGGAGGCCAACGGCATGATGGCAACGCAACCCACCTCCTCCAGCCGCTTGGCCTGAATGGGGTCGTCCGTGCAATACACCATCACCTGAAAACCCTCTTTTACGAGAATTTCTGCGGCACGTACCGTTTCAGGCATGTTGGGATAAAGTGTTTTTTGATCAGACAACACTTCGAGTTTGACTAGAGTGCGTCCATCCAACAGTTCACGCGATAAGCGCAAGGTGCGCAGCGCGTCTTCTGCTGTGTAACAACCGGCGCTATTGGGAAGCAAGGTATAGCGCTCAGGGGAGAGTACGTCCAAGAGGTTGGGTTCGTCAGGATTCTGGCCAATGTTGGTGCGCCGAATGGCAACCGTAATCATCTCAGCGCCACTGGACTCAATGGCCGCTTTAGTTTCTTCAAAATTTTTATATTTGCCCGTGCCAACGATTAAGCGTGACGTGTAAGGCTTGTTGGCAATGTGAAGAATGTCATTCATGGTATTTCCCGAGATGGTTTCAACCCCCGCCAACTGCAATCACAATTTCAATGCGATCACCGTTTTGCAGGAAGGTTTGTGCGTGGAGGCCACGCGGAACAATTTCACCATTGCGTTCAACGGCAATACGTTTCAGAGACAGTCCGCGACTGGCGAGTAAATCAGATACAGAGAAAGGGAGCGCCAACGTCAGGCGCTCCCCGTTAACAGTCAACATTGGTCGTGAATCATTAGCATTCATTGCATGATAAGTCGGGTTAAATAAAAAAATTATTCAGAGCTTGCCATTTTTTTGCCCAAGAACTCTGATGCATAACCCAGTAATAATCCAGCAATCCAAGATATAGCAACAAAAAATATGCCATCGACATCAAGCTTGCTGCCTGGCAACATTAGGTAGCCAAAGTAGGAGGCGGCCCCCAGAAAGGCGGCGGGTGTGTATGAAAATAATCCAATGCTCGAAATTTCAACCAACACGAATGCCAACACGGCAATAATGAACATCAGTGCTACCAACCCGCCGCCGGCCAAGCCCACGCAATACATGGTCAATGCTGTCAGCACAACACCGGCAAGACTGGTAGCCACGGGTTTAGTAATCCCAGCGCTTCCACCACCGGCTGCATAAAATGCAGCCCAAGCAACAAAACCAATCCACGGAATAAATTTAAATTGTGGTAGGCCGATACTGATGTATACCCATGCGGCAACCAGCAGTGCAACGCTCAAGGACAACGCGTGTAGGATTTTCATTTTTCCCTCTTTAGTTATATGCAAATATCAAAGTGAAGCCACGATCGCTTGGAGGCGAATAATTTTTGTTGTTCTGCAACAAACTAAAACTTATGCAATTACTGTGCCAAACATAAAAATATAAACATATTGCATAACAGCATTTTGGAAAGCACTACAAAAAATAATTAAAATAAAATTCAAGGAAGAATAATCTTGCAATGCAACATTCTAAATAGTCATTTCGTCACTAAAAAATAAAAGCGACAAATGTATTATTGAGACAAATAAAATTATTTAAATTAAATTTCTATAGTTTAATAAACGCTTTTTAATCAACAACTTTACATGACATTAAAAGTGAAAATAGACTATGGCACGACTAATGCTTGTAAAAATAAGGAATTTCCCAAAACGAATATAGATAGGAGAAGCCTAGTTATGCGAATAAAAAATAAGCAAAATTATTTGATCTCACTTGGGATCGCGCTGTCACTCGGAGTGATGGTCAACGCGTTAGCCGAGGATCCGGAACCACCGTTAGGTGTGAATGTGCTTGAAGCCACATTCAAGTGGCGCCCCAATTATGTCAGCGAAGACATGCTGATTAATGCCGATAAAGATGCGGGCAATTGGCTGCATTACGGCAAAGATTATCAATCCACACGTTTTAGCCAACTCACACAAGTAAATCGTGACAATGTGAAAAAACTGGTACCGAAGTGGAACATGGCCTTTGGTCTAAGTGACGCGCAAGACAGCCAAACCACCGTGGTGAATGGCCGCATCTATGTGACCTCCAGTCAGAATAGAGTGTATTCAGTGGATAGCGTTACAGGACATATTATCTGGAAGTACGAACATGCCTTACCTGGTGACATTGGCCCACGTTTATGCTGTGAAGCAGTGAATCGAGGTGTGGCTGTGTATAAGGACATGGTTTACATGGCCACTCTTGACAGCCATGTGGTGGCATTAAACAACACCACTGGTAAAGTTGTTTGGGATGTTAAATTAGGTGACTACAAGACCGGTGAAATCTACACTTCTATGCCCCTTGTTGCGAAGGGCAAAGTGATTGTGGGGAATTCCGGTAGCGATGTGGGCGGCAACGTGGGTAAGATTACAGCGCTCGACCCTGACACCGGCAAAGTGATTTGGCAAACCAACACCCGTCCTACAAGTGCTAATGATCCTGTTGCCAAAACATGGCCCAACGACTCATGGAAAGTGGGCGGCGTATCAGCATGGTTAACCGGTTCCTATGACCCTAAGACAAACACGGTTTTATGGGGCGCGGGCAACCCAACGCCAGATTTTGATCCAAGCGTTCGTAAGGGCGATAACTTATACAGCAACTCAACGCTGGCCATGGATGCGGATACCGGCAAAATCAAGTATCACTTCCAATACACGCCAAACGATTCCTGGGATTATGACGGTAACAATGAAGTCATCCAGATAAATGACGAAAAAGGTCGCAAGGTTTGGTTGCATGGCGATCGCAATGGTCATTTGTATTCCATTGACCGTACAAACGGCAAGTGCAACTGGGTGGTCCCCATTGCACGTGTGAATTGGGTAACAGGATTTGGCGACAATTGCCGCCCCATCGTCAATCCAGACAAAGTGCCACGTTATGACCGTATTGCCACTGATATTGCACCCATCTTAGATGGCGGTAAGGAATGGCACCCCGCAGCGTATAGCCCATTAACCAAACTAATCTACATTCCTTTTATTGATAGCTCAATGGATATTCAAGCTAAAAAAATGGAATGGAAGAGTGGTGAATGGTTCCTGTCCTCAAGAGTGTTGAAAGCCAACCCCTACACTGGTGGTATCAAAGCGTTTAATGCCACAACCGGTGAACAGGTTTGGACGAAACCACAAAGCACACCAGCCACCAGCGGTTTAGTAACAACAGCAGGCGGCTTAGTGTTCTCAGGTGACGCAGAAGGGATTTTCTCTGCCATGCGTGATGACACAGGTGAAACGCTTTGGCGCTTTAATGTAGGGACCGGAATACACGGCAACCCAACCTCCTTTACCGGTGCTGACGGCAAGCAATATATTGCCGTTGTCTACGGTCCTGGTGGCGGTAGCTTATTCCCCTTGGTATATGACCAATTGTTCGAACACCTGAACCATGGTGGCGGCATGATGGTATTTGGTTTACCTGACTAAACCTGTTACCGGCGCACAAGCGTGACTTGTGCGCCGGTAATTCTATGAAGGCCATTGATGAAATATTTAAATTCTACGTTGGTGTTTTGTGCAGTTATTTTCACACTCTCTTTTCCACTGGCAGCTGAAACTGAAAAAAATATCCCCCCTCACCTTACGGTCTGCGTAAACGCAGATAACCCACCCTTTTCACAGCAAACGAGCGGCGGTGCAGATGTGGATATTGCGCGCGCGTTGGGTGAAAATATGCACCGTGAAGTAGGATTATTTTGGGTTCAGATTCCCGGGCGTGGCGGATTGGGAAAAGCACTTAAACAATCCATTCAGGCTGGGCGTTGTGACCTCTACATGGGCTTACCAGATGCCGAAGAAATGACCCGTGATCTGGCCGAACATCATTTAAAAAAATCAAACCCCTATACATCCGTGGGGTATGTGTTTGTAACAGCTCGCAGCCCTGCGGCAGTGCCCACCACTCGCGTGGGGGTCGTTACGGCTACACCAGCCGACCTTTATCTGCACGTGAATAAATTCAATCGCATTCCATACGCGAATAACAATGATCTCATAGAGGCCGTGGTCAATGGTGATGTGGCAAAAGCCTTGATTTGGTCACCTGCATTGGCGCGCTACCGGCTTCAGTTCAAAGATGCACCGCTAAAAATTGAGGCCATACAACCAAAAGACGAGAGCTTGCGTAACCGGCTTGTGATGGCCGCGTGCAGCAATAGCGGATCGCTCATTGAGGACGTGAATCGCGCTTTGGTTGAATTAGAAAAATCGGGAACGCTAGCAAAAATCAACGAAAATAATGCGTTGATCACATTGCCACCAATTTAATTGATGATGTTGAATCGTTTTGATACCAATACTACGACTTAATTATTTAGAGAATTTTATGATCAATAACGTGCACAAATCTATTTGGCTTTTTATAGCCGGCGTGGTATGGGTTGGAGTGGCTTGCTGCGCGCCAGTCCAGGCAGAAACACCCAGCGCTGAGCCCACCAATCCTTTTTACAATGATCATGCCGCTGCACAGAAAGGAGAAGAGTTATTTGGCCGCAACTGTCAGCAATGTCATAACTCACGGGGCAAGGGCGGCAAGGGGCCGCAGTTGGTGCGCGGATCATGGGCGCCAGGCGGCGCGAACTCTGATGCGTTTATGTATTTCACCATTGTGACGGGTCGACCCGGCACGCCCATGGGTTCATTTGCCACCAGCCTGAGCCCGGATGAAATTTGGCAGGTGATTACATTTTTGCGCGAAGAATCTCAACGCGTAAAAGCGGCAGCAGCGAAAAACAAGGGTGATGAAGAGCCATGGTAACAGTCTCTAATATAGAGTAATGTTATACGTTTTTAAACCAAACCAATCAAAAGGGTTCGTTATTATGAAAGTAAAATCAGTGATTTCCGCTATTCTCGCCAGCCTGTTACTCGTTGCAAGCTTGGCAGTTTTTGCCCTTGAGAAAGCCCCTGTTCTATCGCTTCAAGCGGCGCGCAAGTTAGTCGCCGGTTGTGAAGCCAAGGCTGTGGAAAAAGGCTGGAAAATGAATATAGCCATTGTAGATGTTGGTGCAAACTTGATTGAATTTAGCCGTATGGACCATGCGTTCTTGGGTGCGGCGGATATTGCCATGCGTAAGGCACAGACTTCCGCTCACTTCCCTTTCCCATCACGCGTCATTGAAAGCTTAAGTTACGGCAAAGACCTTAAGGGCGGCGCATTGCCTGGCTTGGCGTTGGTGCCTGGCATTATTGCCTTCGCTGGAGGGTTGCCTGTGATGTCAGGTGGCGTTCAAGTGGGTGCTATTGGTGTGAGTGGTGGCACGGCCGATGAAGATGAAATTTGCGCCCAAGCGGCACTTGATTTTGCTAAAAAAGAGCTTGAATAATGTCAGTTGAACATGAGTTTGATTACGATCTATTGGTACTGGGCGCGGGTCCTGGCGGTTATTCAGCGGCTTTTCGTGCCGCCGATCTGGGCTTAAAAACGGTATTGGTTGAGCGCTATGGCACTTTGGGTGGCGTATGCCTGAATGTGGGTTGCATTCCATCCAAAGCACTGTTGCATGTGGCCGCAGCAAGCGAAGAAGCTATGCATTTGCAAAAGGCCGGTTTTGATTTTGTAAAACCAAAAATTGATTTGGATAAATTGCGCAGCTATAAAGATGGTGTGGTGGCGAAATTAACCGGTGGATTAGCAGGCATGGCGCGCGCGCGTAAAGTAGAAGTGGTGCGCGGGTTGGGCAGTTTTCAGGGGCCCAATGGAATGGATGTTGTGGACAGCGCTGGCGCCACTCGCAACCTTTCTTTTGCTCAGGCCATTGTGGCTGCGGGCTCTCAAGCCAGTACGCTTCCTTTTCTCCCCAATGATTCACGCATTGTTGATTCCACCGGTGCTTTGGCACTGCGCTTTATTCCACAACGCATGTTGGTGATTGGCGGCGGCATTATCGGTTTGGAAATGGCAACGGTTTATTCAGCGCTCGGTTCGCGCATCACCATTGCTGAATTAGGTCCTCATTTAATGCCTGGTCCGGATCGTGATTTGGTGAAGGTCTGGGAAAAATTAAACGCCCCACGTTTCGATCGTATCTTGCTGCAAACCGCCGTTTCTGCTGCTAGCGCGGATGAAGCTGGAATTACAGTGACTTACAGCACAGGCGAGAGCGAATGCTTTGATTTGGTGTTGGTGGCCACAGGGCGCGTGCCCAATGGTCATAAAATTGGTGCGCAAAACGCCGGTATTGTAGTAGATGAGCGAGGCTTTATCCCTGTGGATACGGAACGCCGTACCAATGCGCCTCATATTTTTGCCATTGGCGATATCGTGGGTCAACCCATGCTGGCGCATAAGGCCGTGCATGAAGCCCATGCGGCCGCCGAAGCGGCAGCGGGAATGGAAGGCGGATTTGAGCCTAAGCAGATTCCATCCGTGGCCTACACCGATCCTGAAATTGCCTGGACCGGTAAGACGGAAGAGCAGTGTAAAGCGGCGGGACTGCGTGTAACAAAGGCGGTTTTTCCGTGGATGGCTTCTGGGCGCGCGGTGGCCAATGGCCGTGATGAGGGCTTCACCAAGCTGCTGTTTGACGAGGAGAGTCAGTGCATTGTGGGTGGCGGCATTGTGGGAACCCATGCCGGCGACCTGATTGGAGAAATCTGTTTGGCTGTTGAAACAGCAAGAACAGCGGCGGAAATTGGTCACACCATTCACCCCCATCCCACATTATGCGAATCCGTGGGGTTGGCAGCAGAGGTGTTTCGTGGGGTATGTACCGATTTACCCACGCAACGCAAACGTTCCTAAACACCGCTGAAACACTGAGGCACCCTGGGCGACACCTGCATCAAGTGTCGCATTGCATTGTTTAACCCATGCGCTGAGAAATGGGCGTGTGGTCTGGACCCTGTAGCAATTTATGAAAGAGAAAGATATCAGCAGTTTGTATTCATTAGGTTTTTTAACATGCTGTATTGCAACATATTTTTTCGATACAGAATATGGCACGGAATGTGCATATGTTGTACCCATACTGAAACACTAGACATTTAAATGACACCCAGTAATTCAACCATTGGCATTATTGCAAACCCAACCTCGGCGCGGGATATTCGCCGGGTGATTGCCAATGCCAGTAATTTGCAAATTACGGATCGCGTCAACATCATCCTGCGCATCCTCACCTCGCTGTCCAGCATGGGGCTGGGGCATGTGTGGATGATGCCGGACAAAAGCGGGCAGGCCGCCATTCTGATACGCCACCTGAAGCGCGAACATAATCTGCACCACTCCTTTCCCAAGGTTTCGTTTCTGGACATGGCTGTCACATCAACCGTTGACGACACCTTTACCGCCACGCGCATGATGTGTGAGGCGGGAGTGAAAGCGATTATTGTGCTGGGTGGCGATGGAACGCATCGCGCCGTAGTTCGAGAGCTCATGCAGTGCGGTTCCACGATTCCCATTGCAGGATTATCAACGGGAACAAATAACGCTTTCCCAGAGATGCGTGAATCCACCATTACCGGCATTGCGGTGGGACTCTATGCCACCGGACGGTTGTCTGCTGACGAAGCCTTGGCGCATAACAAGACCATCGAGATCTCAATCAATGATGGTGAGCGAAGTGATATTGCCTTGGTTGATGCAGTGATCTCAACAGACCGCTATGTGGGTGCACGGGCAGTATGGAAGACGGAAAGCCTGAACAGTGTGTTTCTAACCTTTGCAGATCCGCAAGTGATTGGGCTATCGGCCATCGGCGGATTGCTTCAGCCTGTTGGGCGTCGTGCGCCCGGCGGTTTAGCGGTACATATTAGCGATGACATTAAGCAGCAAAAGTTGATCTTGGAAGCACCGATTGCCCCAGGGATGATCAGAAATATTGGCATTTCGAACTGGGAAGTCATGCCGGCAAATAAACCTTTCGAAGTGACCCTAAAAGGCGGTGTTGTGGCCTTGGACGGCGAACGAGAATTAACTTTCGACGATAAAGACAAGGTCACTGTCACATTGCGCGAAAATTCATTTTTTACAGTGGATGTAACCCGTTGTCTACAGACAGCAGCAGCATGGGGTTTATTTCACTCATCACCAACCACAGCAATTTTACCAGAAGGAGATACCTGCCATGCCTAGTAATCCATTTCCCCTAAGCAAGGAGCGGTTGCTCGAAGTTTACCGCACCATGCGCACAATCCGTGAGTTTGAAGAACGTCTGCACGTTGACTTTAGCCGTGGAGATATTCCAGGATTTGTCCATCTCTATGCGGGAGAAGAAGCCACAGGAACGGGCATTTTATGTCATCTAGGTGATGGCGATCGCATCGCCAGTACGCACCGTGGACACGGCCACTGTATTGCAAAAGGCGTAGACGTCGGCGCCATGATGAAAGAGATTTATGGCAAAAAAGGTGGCGCTTGTAACGGCAAGGGCGGCTCAATGCATATTGCCGACTTATCGAAAGGCATGATGGGTGCCAATGGTATTTTGGGTGCAGGCGCCCCTCTGGCATGCGGCGCAGCATTGGCTGCCAAGTATCGCAATAAAGGTGAAATCGCAATCACGTTTGTAGGAGATGGCGCATCCAACCAAGGAACGTTCCTTGAAAGCTTGAATTTGGCAGGCGTGTGGAACTTGCCTGTTATTTTCGTGGTTGAAAATAATGGTTATGCAGAATCGACTTCACGTGATTACGCTGTGTCAGTGGACAGCTTTGTTGATCGTGCTGCAGGTTTTGGTTTGCCTGGCATTACCGTAGATGGAACCGATTTCTTTGCTGTGTATGAAGCAGCAGGAGAAATTATTCGTCGCGCACGTGAAGGTGGCGGCCCATCATTGCTTGAATGCAAAACTGTACGGTTCTTCGGTCACTTTGAGGGCGATGCACAAACCTACCGTCCTGAAGGCGAAATTGAGAACGCACGCGCCAACATTGATTGCCTGAAAAAGTTTGCCGCGCAAGTGACCTCACAAGGGGTTATTAGTGCAGCTGAATTAGAGGCAATTGATAAGTCAGTATTGGCATTGATTGAAGATTCTGTCGTTAAAGCCAAGGCAGCGCCTTTGCCCACTGAGGCCGACTTGACAACAGACGTCTACGTGTCCTACTAGACCAGAAAAGAATAGGAGAATTTAATATGGCTCGCAAAATTAGTATTAAACAAGCAATCAACGAGGCAATAGATCAAGAAATGACTCGTGACCCATCCGTTATTATGATGGGCGAAGATATTGTCGGTGGCTCTGGTAGTTTTGGTGAAATGGATGCGTGGGGCGGTGTGTTGGGCGTGACAAAAGGGCTGTATGCCAAACATGGTTCACGTTTGTTAGACACCCCGTTGTCTGAGTCTGCTTATGTGGGCGCCGCTGTTGGCGCTGCGGCATGTGGCATGCGTCCTATCGCTGAACTGATGTTTATCGATTTCATGGGCGTTTGTTTCGATCAAATTTTTAATCAAGCCGCAAAATTCAGATATATGTTTGGCGGCAAGGCGCAAACCCCTGTGGTGATTCGTGCAATGGTGGGTGCTGGTTTCCGTGCAGCCGCACAGCACAGCCAAATGCTGACCCCGTTGTTCACGCATATTCCTGGTCTGAAAGTGGTTTGCCCCAGCTCGGCCTATGATGCAAAGGGTCTGCTGATTCAATCCATTCGCGACAATGACCCCGTTATTTTCTGTGAACATAAAAACCTCTACGCCATGGAAGGCGAAGTTCCAGAAACCAGCTACACCATTCCTTTGGGCGAAGCCAATGTGGTGCGTGAAGGGAAGGATGTTTCCATCGTCACTTATGGTTTGATGGTGCATCGATCCTTAGAAGCTGCGGCCACCTTGGCTAAAGAAGGTATCGAAGTAGAAGTGGTTGATCTGCGTACATTATCACCGCTGGATTTAGACACCGTTCTGGACAGCGTCACCAAAACGGGTCGTCTGGTTTGTGTGGATGAAGCCAGCCCACGTTGCAATATTGCAACCGATATTTCGGCATTGGTTTCTATGCATGCCTTCAGTGCACTGAAAGCCGGCATTGAAATGATTTCTCCACCACATTGCCCAGTACCTTTCTCACCAACACTGGAAGATTTGTACATTCCAGGTAGCGATAGAATCGCAGACGCTGTGCGCAAAACACTTCAGAAAGGAAAAAAGTAATGTCAAATATAACACCCATCGTGATGCCCAAATGGGGCCTCTCGATGAAGGAAGGAACAGTAACTTCATGGTTGGTGACTGAAGGGACCAACATCACGGTCGGCATGCCGATTCTAGATGTTGAAACCGATAAGATTGCCAATGCCGTTGAGGCACCAGACGCGGGCTTGTTGCGCAAGATTGTTGCGCATGAAGGTGAATTGTTACCGGTTAAGGCGTTGCTTGGTGTAATGGCTGATACGGATGTAAGCGATGCGGATATCGATGCTTACATTGCCTCTTATGTGACTCCAGCAGTGGATGAAGATGAGGCGGATGCTGCACCCACCACATTGCGTCTTGACGTGGGTGATATTTCAGTACGCTATGCCCGTCGTGGAAATGCAGGAGGAACCCCCGTTCTGTTTATTCATGGCTTTGGTGGCGACCTGGATAATTGGCTGTTTAATATTGATGCGGTAGCAGAAAAAGCAGAAGTAATTGCGCTCGATTTGCCCGGGCATGGTCAATCCACCGTGCGTTTGCCCGGAACATCGCTGGCTGATATGGCAAATTTTGTTGCACGCTTCATGGATGCCATTAATGTTCCCAAGGCTCACCTAGTAGGCCATTCCATGGGCGGAGCCATTGCCGCGCAATTAGCGGTCACACAGCCCAATCGCGTGGAGTCACTGACTCTGATCGGTAGCGCAGGTTTTGGTGATGAAATTAACAGCAGTTACACCAGCGGGTTTGCCTCAGCAGCGTCACGTAAAGAGCTGAAGCCGCTTTTGGAGCAGCTGTTTTATGATCCAAGCTTGGTTAGCAGACAATTGGTTGACGACGTGTTGAAATATAAGCGCTCGGATGGGGTTGAGCAGGTATTAAAAACCCTTTCAGAAGCTTTATTTCCTGGTGGACGTCAGAGCGAGAAGCCCGGGCTAAAATTAGGCGAAGCTGGAAAGCGGGTTCTGATGTTATGGGGTTCGGATGACAAAGTGGTGCCAGCGGCCCATGCTAAAAATGCACCGAAGGGTGCAACCGTTGAGTTGTTTGATCAAGCGGGGCACATGGTGCAGATGGAAAAAGCGGGTGATGTGAATCGCTTGCTCGTGGCGCACGTGACTGCATGATGTGACTTTGCTGGAACGGATTAACCCACAATTTGACCTCTTAGAAACGCGATCCGAGCAATCGGATCAACCCATCATTGAACTAGATTGGTTAGAAGAGGTCGAAAAAGGGTGTTCCAGAGCAGTGCTTTGGCAGTCGCAGCAATGTTTGGTTGTTCCGATGTCCTATCGGCGTTTCAAGAACTTTGATTCTATATGCGCACAGTTTGCCCAACAAGGGTGGCCTGTGCGTATGCGCCGCTCTGGCGGCGGCTTGGTGCCGCAAGGGCCTGGTGTTTTAAATTTAACGTTGGCGTATCCCGTTATAGCAGGACCGGGTGTGTTGGTGGAGCAAGTCTACAGTCATTTATGCAGCGTCCTTGTCCGCGCGTTGGAACAATTACAAATTAATGCCACTGCTCAAGAAGTTGTGGGGTCGTTCTGCGATGGTCGGTTTAATTTAGCAGTGCAAGGTGCGGCTGGGGTACAAAAAATCGCAGGAACCGCACAATACTGGCGCCATTTTGCTGGGCGGCATGCTGTTCTCGCGCATGCGTTATTGTTGGTTGATGCGGATACAAAGGCGCTCACACAACAATGCAATGAATTTGAAATGGCGCTGGGCAGTGGGCGCCATTATTTGCTGGATTCTGTGACCAACGTAGCTCAAGCGTGGGCAGCTGCTCACCCAGATAAGTGCCTACCCGCTGATTTGGCTGCTGAAGTGACTCAACAGATTTCTGCGGCATTAATATCTTAAAATTTTAATGGAGTCACCTATGGTACTGCTCGAATTTGCAATGTATCCAACCACTAAAGGCGAGAGTTTGAGTGCTTACATTGCGCGCTCCTTAGATATTATTGATAAAAGTGGCTTGCCTTATCAGCTGACTCCCATGGGGACCATTATTGAAGGCGAATGGCACGACGTTATGGCGGTGGTGACGGCTTGCTATGAAGCCATGAAAGTGGATTGTCTGCGTATTGGCACGCAAATTAAGATAGATTATCGTAGCGGTACGAGCGGCCGTCTGTTGTCTAAAATTGAATCTGTTGAGAAGAAGCTGGGTCGAAAGCTTTCGACATAATAAAATAGGATTTCTAATATGAATGCTAACCCTAAATTTCTTGCTGAAACGGCTCATGTAGATGAAGCCTCCGTGGCTCCGTTGCCCCAGTCCCGTAAAATTTACGTGGAGGGCTCGCGCGCCGATATCCAAGTGCCCATGCGAGAAATTAGTCAGTCG
>CAIVUX010000004.1 GCA_903909215.1 uncultured Ferrovum sp. | reverse complement strand
TGTTACGCAACAAAATACCAGATTATTTGATAGACTTATCCACAGTTGGTGGGTCCAAAATCAACTACCCGCCCTGGGTCAATATTCGATGCGAAGGGTGGGTCAAAATTCAATGCGATTCAACAGTAATGGCTACAGAATTGAATTTTAACCGTTACTTAAAGTAACGGTTTATCTACTTGGTGTGTAGTTTTTACACTACACACTTTACTACACACCAAAATTAACCTATTGATTTTAAATTAATAAAAAACAGAATTTAACCTCTTAATCCGTTGGTCGAAGGTTCGAATCCTTCACGGCCCACCATTCCTGCAATAGGGGTCAGACCCCGCATGGGGTCTGACCCCTATTGTGCTATGGAATGACCCCAAAGTGGACCCCAAAGTGACATCAAGGCTGCACCGCATTAATCTTCACAGACACCCCACGGCTACCCGGTTTCACGGGCAAGCTGGCACCGATTAGATCACCTGCCGTAGGTGTAGCACTTCCGGCTTTCGACACGCGCACTTCCACGCGCACCATGTCCGCCGTGGATAAGCTGATCTGCGGGCTCATGGCCATGGCTTCGGTCAATTCAAAATCCAGTGGCAGAGCGCTCACGGTGGTTTTAAGAATAGCCAGAGGCATGCGCGGTCCTGATACAGCACGAGCAAATATAAAGACGGTATCCGTGGGCGAGGTCTTCGCCTTCAAGGCTGCATCCAGTTCCACATGACCGCTGACACTGCTGTTGCCTGTTTTTGCGCCCACATTGGCTGACCCTGCTGCAGCACCTGTATTGGCTGGCGCCGTTTCAGCGGACTTACCTGCCGTTGTAGCCGGCTGGCTGACGGGGCCTTCTGCTTGATTAAATTGCTCGGCCTTTAGCGCGGGTTTTTTAAGCTTAACCCGTACGCGATTCACGCTGTCCAACACGTAGTTGAAATCTTGTGAGCCGGGTTCTAATAACGGTAAGAGTTTTTCCCATAAGGCATCCGCACGCGCAAAATCTTTATCCATGAGGGCGATGCCCCCAGCGATAAACAATCCCTTGGGGTGACCGGGTTCCTGAGTTAAAGCTTTTTCCACCAAAGCACGCGCATGCGCAAAATTCTGGGCGTCCGCTGAGTCCAGTAACGCTTCCGCGTAATCCACCATTAAGGACGGGTCCTCACTTACTTGCTTTTCAATATGGCTAAAGGCGCTCACCGCATCCAAAGGTTGCGCCAGATTCATGTACGAGCGCGCCAACATGGCCCAACCTTCGGGATTATTGGGATTCGCCTCTAACTTAGCCGCAAGCTTGGTAACCATTTCTTTAATTTGTTGGTCGGTGACTTCAGGCGCTGCAGCGCTTTGTGGATTTAGGGCGGCTGGGTTGCCGTGCCAGGCATAGAAGCCGGCGGCAACCAGTGGGAAGAGCAACACTGTGGCCCACACCCATTTGCGTCCGCGCTTGCTGTCCAATATTTCGGGACCGGTGTCGGTATCTTCTAGCAAGCGGCGTTGCACTTCTTCTTGGGCTTGTGCGTAATCCGCATCAGCCAAGCTGCCTTCCGACTGCTCACGCTCCAATTCCAGTAGCTGGTCGCGGTATACCGCGGCGTTCAAAGCGCGGCGGTTGTCGGAGATACCGGATTTGCGACGCAATAGGGCCCATAATAAAAATGAAAGTGACAATAGGGTCAGTAGAGCAGCGGCGATAATAAAGGATGTCATGACTTGTCGCGCAGAAGCGCCTCAGCATTTTGTTTTTGTTGATCGGTAAGCGGTATATCGGGTGATAAGTGATTGCGTCGGCGCAACATGAAAGCCAATGCGCCTACTGCAAGAACCAATAATACAAAGGGACCGAACCACAGCAACCAAGTGGTGGGCTTTACGGGCGGGCGATAGCGCACAAAGTCGCCATAGCGCGTCACCATGAAATCCATCACCTCCGCATCGCTTTTGCCGGCCCTAATCTGTACGCGGATTTCACGGCGCAAGTCTTCGGCTAAGTCTGCATGTGATCCTGCCAAAGATTCGTTCTGACACACCAAGCAGCGCATTTCTTCCGCAATCTTGATAAGACGCTGTTCCACCGCCTCATCATCCGCCAGAGGGCGCGCTTCATTGGCGTAAAGAGACAGAGGCAGCAGCAGTGCCATTAAAATGAAAAGTCGTTTCATTTCTTGAGCTCCGCAATTAAAGGCAGAATGGTGTTGTCCAAGGCCTCTTGCGTAACCGGACCAATTTGCTTGTAGCGAATCACACCCATTTTGTCGATGACGTAGGTTTCAGGCACGCCATACACACCATAATCAATGCCCACACGACCGTCTAAATCCACTGCGGTTAAAGTGTAAGGGTCGCCGTAATTACCCACCCACTTTAAAGCATCGGAGGGCTGATCTTTGTAATCCAGCCCAATCAGAGGCACCACATGGTTGCGAGAAAATTTCAGTAAAATGGGGTGCTCTTCGCGGCAAGACACGCACCAAGAGGCCCATACGTTAAGAAGCCACACCTGCCCCTTCAAGTCCGCAGGCGAGAATGTTTTGGCAGGTGCGTGCAGTTGCGGCAGCGTAAAATTAGCTGCTGAATGATTAATCAGAGGTGAGGGCACCAAGCGTGGGTCGCGCTGCAGACCCACGGCAAAGAACGCCACTAACCCTATAAAAAAGGCTAGGGGAATCAGGTACCACAGGGTGCGTTTCATGCTTTGCGCCCAGTGTTGACGCGATAGCGTTTATCGGAGGCCGCTAAGGCGCCGCCCAAGGCCATTAACAGACAGCCGGCCCAAATCCAATTCACAAATGGTTTGTAGTAGACGCGCAAACTCCAAGCGCCATCGGGCAGAGGTTCGCCCAAAGAGACATATAAATCGCGATCAATGGAGGAGTGAATGGCGGCTTCCGTCATGGGCATGGTGGATGAAAAATACACGCGTTTCTCGGGGAACAGCTGACCCTCTACGACTCCATTTTGGCTGAAGGTCACCGTGCCGCGCATGGCGTTGTAGTTGGGGCCGGGGACTTTTTCTACGCCCACCAAACGGAAGGTGGTGCCGGCTAAGGTGACGGTGTCCCCTTGTCCCATGCGCACATCGCGCTCTAGTTCATAGCCCTTAATCAGCGTCACGCCAATCACAAATATCGCCATGCCCAAATGTGCTGTTTGCATACCCCAAAACCAGAGGGGAATGTCGCGCATATGGGGCCAGGCCAATATTTGACGAACCACGGCAATAATCAACCATGCGGCCACGGCAATACCCAGTGCGGAGGAGGGAATAAAGGTGCCCATGAGCAGGGGTACCGCCACGCCAATGGCCACTGCCGCAACAAAATCCCAGCGTAATTTTTTGCACAGGTCCATGAGCCCCGCGCGCTTCCAATTGGCGGCGCTGCCTAAGGGCAGAATCATTAAGAGCGGCACCATCAGGGGGATAAACACGGAATTAAAATAGGGCGGCCCCACAGAGAGTTTACCCAGATTTAAGGCGTCAATGGCCATGGGGTAGAGTGTGCCCAACAACACCGAGGCGCAGGCCACCACCAGCAATACGTTATTGAGCAGCAAGAACGATTCGCGCGACACCAATTTAAAGCGCCCGCCTTCGGTCACGGAGGGTGCACGCCAGGCAAACAAGGTCAGCGAGCCACCAATCACAAAAGCCAAAAAGGCCAGCACAAAAATACCGCGCTTGGGGTCTGTGGCAAAGGCGTGTACGGAGGTCAGCACGCCGGAGCGCACGATGAAGGTGCCCAGCAAGGAAAGCGAGAAAGCGCTAATGGCCAGCAACACAGTCCAGCGTTTAAAGGCGCCACGCTTTTCCGTGACCACCAATGAATGAATGAGAGCCGTACCCACCAGCCAAGGCATAAAGGAAGCGTTTTCTACCGGATCCCAGAACCACCAACCGCCCCAGCCCAATACGTAATAGGCCCAGCGTGAACCAAAGCAGATGCCCAGCGTTAAGAATACCCATGCAGCCAAGGTCCATGGGCGCGACCAGCGCGCCCAAGCAGCGTCCAGCTTGCCCGAGATGAGGGCTGCTAAGGCAAAGGCAAAAGCCACAGAGAACCCCACATAACCCATGTACAGCATGGGGGGGTGATACACCAAACCGGGGTCTTGCAGCATGGGGTTTAAATCGCGCCCCTCAGTGGGGATGGGCAGTAAACGATCAAAGGGGTTGGAGGTGAGCAAGATAAAAAGCAAGAAGCCCGCGGTCACCAAGCCCAACACGCCCAATACGCGTGCCACGATGGGGTCGGGCAAGCGACGTGAGAAGAGCGCCACAGCCGCTGTCCAACCCGTCAGCATCAATACCCACAACAGCAGGGAGCCTTCATGACCACCCCATACCGCCGAGAATTGATATTGCACGGGCAACTGAGAATTAGAGTGTTCGGCCACGTAACGCACCGAGAAATCATTGTGCAAAAAGGCCCAAGCCAAGCAGCCAAAAGCCACTGCAATGGTAAAAAACAGCGATAGAGCTGTGGGGCGCGACAACGTGATCCACAGGGCGATGCCTTTTTGAGCGCCGGTGAGTGAGAAAGCAGCCAGAGTCAGCGAGAGAAGTAGCGCCAGAATCAGCGCAAAGTGGCCCAGTTCAGGGATCATGCGAGTCGCCTTAAATGATTAACAGCCCAGTTTACCAGATTTGGGGCAAAAGCCCTGAAACCGGCCTGTGCCGCGGGGTTTATAATGAACTCCGTCACCAATCTCGTGGAGCGCATCATGTTTAAACACATTCTAATACCAACGGACGGTTCTGAGTTGTCACAAAAGTCGGTAACAGCGGGTTTGGAGATTGCACGTTCATTGGGGGCTCGAGTAACCGCTTATGCCTGCGTGGTGGAATATTTACCCATGACGGAGTTTGCTGTGGAAACACCGCAGAGCGTGATGGAGCTGATGGAAGCAGAGGCAGATCGTCATTTAGCGCTGGTATCTCAAGCAGCACAGAAACTAGGCGTCACATGCAATGCCATCAAGACGGTGGAGTTTTCACCGTATACGGGCATTATTAACACCGCACGCGACCAAGGGTGCGACTTAATTCTGATGTCTTCCCATGGCCGGCGCGGGTTAGCGGGGTTGCTGTTGGGCAGCGAAACACAAAAAGTGCTCACACACTCAACAGTTCCCGTATTGGTGTATCGCTAACGGACTATTGCACAGCGCCAGGAGGAGTGGCTGAAACCCGTCTCCAAGGTTCCGGGCATTGCGCCACATAGGGGTAATACCCCTTCGCCGAGTCACAATAAAACCAACTGCCTGAACCTTGTGCGGATGGGGCCACCGTGGTTCCTTGTGGGGATACAGGTGTGGAATTATCAATCACCACAGTAGCGGGTGATGCGTAGCCGTAGGGATAGCCGTAATAAGGGCTATACACATAAGGGTTGGCCAAATAAGCCGCTCCTAACCCCAACCCCAAACCCAAACCCAAACCTAGTCCTCCCCAACCCCAACCACCACCCCCTTCATATCCACCGCCCCAGCCGCCCCTACCGGCATATCCGCCATGGCTATAACCACCACCACCACGAAAACCGCCATGATCGGCCGCTGCCGGCAGTGAAGCGCATGCCGCCACTAGGGCCAAAACCAAACCACTTCGTTTGAGTGCCGTATTCATTGTTCCATCCTCGCTGATTGGCTTATGTAATTAATGGGCGTTGCCAGGTGCTTTATGTGCGGATCCATTGCCTTCCGCGTCACGATTATGTGGGCCACCACATTGCTCGCCATAACCAGCCTGCCATCCGTGGTGGGCATTTTGCATACTCAAATCAAAAATTGTTTTTTGATTGGTATCCAGTGCGGCGTAAAAAGCTTTGGTGCGCTCTAATGCGCTTTCCATGCGTGTGACATGCTCTTGCATGCGGGTGATTTCACCGCGCATATGATCCAGTCCATGTGCCATGCGCTCCGGTGTGGAGCCTTCTTCATGGGTGATGTCACCCTGCATTTTTTGATGCCAAGATTTGATGCGCTCCGCTTGTTTCTTAGATTCTTCCAGCACACCACCGGACCAGGTGACCCAAGCAGAGGTCTGTGCCGGCGTTAAATTCAGTTTAATTTTGAGTTCATCTAAATAGGCTTGCGTATGTTGTACCGGATCCATGGAATGCATATAACCCATAGGTGGAGGAGGGCTATCAGCAAGCGCGGGCAAAATGGGGGGCAGTAGGGCGCCCACGGCCAGCAATATCAAGTAACGAATGGATTTAAATGTCATTTTGTACCCCTTGGTCAAATAAACAAAAATGCTATAACAAAAACAAACCCCTATACCTGAGGGTGGACCGTAAAAATGATGCAGAGTTCGATTTGAAATACATTGTTACCTTATAGCGTATTTTTGGGGATAATGGTTGACCTGCAGCACTGCGGGATTTATTACAAGGAGATTTCCCCATGGTTCGCTCCCTTATGCTTTTGTTCAGCTTGCTGGTTACATTAAACGTTTGGGCCGATG
>CAIVUX010000003.1 GCA_903909215.1 uncultured Ferrovum sp. | reverse complement strand
CGACTGACTAATTTCTCGCATGGGCACTTGGATATCGGCGCGCGAGCCCTCCACGTAAATTTTACGGGACTGGGGCAACGGAGCCACGGAGGCTTCATCTACATGAGCCGTTTCAGCAAGAAATTTAGGGTTAGCATTCATTCCAACACACTCCGACAATCAGCCCTTTAAGGCCTTGTTTAGTTTTTCGTAATCCAGCTCTTTTTCCCAACGGGATATCACCACGGAGGCCACGCTGTTACCAATGAAGTTGGTAATAGCGCGCGCTTCAGACATGAAGCGATCAATCCCTAAAATAAGCGCCAGCCCCGCCACGGGTACGCTGGGTACTACGGCCAAGGTGGCGGCTAGGGTAATGAACCCCGCGCCCGTAACGCCGGATGCGCCTTTAGACGTGAGCATGGCCACAAACAGCAAAGTGAGTTGTTGTTCTAAGGACAGATCAATATTGAGCGCTTGCGCCACAAATAAGGAGGCCATGGTGAGGTAGATGTTGGTGCCATCCAGATTAAACGAATAACCGGAAGGAACCACCAATCCCACCACGGCTTTAGGGCAACCCGCATTTTCTAGTTTTTGCATTAACGGCACCAACGCCGCCTCTGAAGAAGAGGTGCCCAGCACGGTCAGCAACTCCGCTTTAATGTAATTTAAGAAACGGAAAATATTGAAACCGGTTACGGCGCAAATGGCACCCAATACGACAATAATGAAAATGAGGCAGGTGAGATAGAACACGGCCATCAATGACATTAAGGGGCCTAGGGCAGCCACACCATATTTACCAATGGTGAAGGCCATGGCGCCGCCAGCCCCAATGGGTGCCAGCTTCATGATGCCATTCATCATACTGAAGAAAGCCCGTGAAATTTCATTAATGAAACGGTGTATGTATTCCCCGGTATTGCCCATGCGGCCCAAGGACCAGCCAAACAAAATAGCCACCAATAAAATTTGCAGCAAATCACCACTATTGGTAAAGGCATCCAATAATGTTTTGGGAATAATGTGCAGAATGTAATCGGCCACCGTTTGATCGGAGGCGGCTTTGGCGTAGGAGGCTACCGCTTTGGGGTCTAGCGTGGCAGGGTCGATGTTAAAACCCTTGCCCGGTTTAATGGTGTTCATGACTACCAAACCAATCAGCAGCGCGAAGGTGGATACTACTTCAAAATAAATCAGCGCCTTGCCGCCCACGCGCCCCACTTTTTTCATGTCACCAGCGCCGGCAATGCCCAGTACCACGGTACAGAAAATCACCGGACCAATCATCATTTTAACGAGCGCAATAAAGCCATCCCCAAAGGGCTTTAAGGCCACTGCGTCTTTAGGGTCCAAATAGCCGTATAGGCCGCCGGCAAAAATGCCCAGCAATACCCAGAAATATAGGGTACTCATTAATCTTTTCATTTTAAGGGCCTCTCTCTATTTAGGGTTTTTGTCCAGAACTGAGCGCAGTAGACGTTAATTACAGAGTCGCATCAGTTTACCCTGATTATAGAACCGGGTGAACGTCCATGAGCGTTAAGACTTGATCAAGAACAAGGGTCATTTTGCCCTTTGAGAGGCTATGGGAGCCGTGCAGAATTTGGTAAACTAGTGCCTCCGACACCTAAGGCTTCTGGAGTGGCATTCATGAACATCGAACAAGCCCGTTTTAACATGGTAGAACAGCAAATTCGTCCCTGGGACGTGCTCAACACCACCATTCTGGATTTGCTCTACACGGTGCGCCGCGAAGATTTTGTACCCTCCCCATGGCGAAGCCTGGCTTTTGTGGACATGGAACTGCCCCTTGAGCATGGCGAGCATATGCTCTCGCCTAAGCTAGAGGCCCGATTGATTCAAGAATTACACCTGCAACCTACGGATTGGGTGCTAGAAGTGGGTACGGGCAGCGGTTACATGGCAGCGCTCATGAGCCGTTTGGCGCATTGCGTCACCACCATCGAAATTCATCCCGATTTGGCCGCCGCCGCCAAGCAAAAACTGTCGTCTTACAAGAGTGTAACCGTGGAAGTGGCGGATGCCGCACGGGGCTGGATGTCGGAACAGCTATGGGATGCCATTGTTATTACAGGCTCCTTGCCAACTGTTCCTCAAGCCTTTTTTGATTTACTGGCTCCCGGTGGGCGCTTAATCGCCATTGTGGGCGATGCCCCAGCCATGAAAGCCACGCGCTGGGTGAAAAGCGTGGATGGTCTGTCAACACCCGCGCAGGTGTTGTTTGAGACCGTGGTGCCTCCTTTGCACAATGCCGCACAACCGGAACGCTTTACGTTTTAATGCAATCAACCTAACGCGCAGGATTACTCCACGCGGTATTCCACTGATTCAATTTCTACCTGACGGATGCCGGCTGGGCTTTGAAACTTTACCGTGTCGCCCTCGCGCGCTTTGAGCAATGCGCGCGCAATGGGCGAAACCCAACTAATCCAACCGCGCGCAAAATCCGTTTCATCTACTCCCACAATGCGATAGGTCTGTAACGCATCCTCTTCATCCCGCAACACCACCGTAGCCCCAAAAAATATTTGGCCATTGCCTTTTTGCTGCAGGGGGTCCACCACTTGTGCCGCTTCTAGGCGTTTGGTTAAAAAACGCAGACGTCGGTCGATTTCGCGCAAGCGGCGCTTGCCATAAATGTAATCACCATTTTCTGAGCGATCGCCATTAGAAGCCGCCCAGGATACGATTTCCACCGTTTTGGGGCGCTCCACGCGCAACAGTTGTTCAAACTCAGCCCTCAGATGGGCATAACCGGCGGGTGTAATGTAGTTGGGTGCACCCGCGGGCAGGCTGGGCGCGCTCTGCAGTTCATCATCATCCTCGCCATCGGATTCGCGCGTAAAGGCTTTACTCATGACGTACAGGGAGAAAGCGTTGAATGAGGGTGAGAATATTTTGTGCCGCACCGCGATGGGCTAGCGTGAAGTGACGGCCCGCATCGCCCATGCGTTGGCGCAGCTCATGATTGCCCAATAGGTCCGGCAGTACGGTCAGCAATTCATTGGGCTGCAATACACGCACAGCGGCCCCCGCCGCCACGGCAAAATCGGCGGCATCATGAAAATTATAAGTGTGCGGGCCCACGATGGCAGGGCAACCCACGGCGGTGGCTTCGATTAAGTTTTGTCCGCCAAAGGGCAGCAAACTGCCACCAATAACAGCCACATCCACGGATTGATAGTAAGCGGACATTTCACCCATGCTGTCGCCCAATAGTACCGGCACATTATCGGGGACAGGACGTCCTTCCGAGCGACGCACAAAGTCAATACCGTGGGCTTGTAGCAAGGCGGCCACTTCAGCAAAGCGTTGTGGGTGGCGTGGCACCAATACCAGTAAGGCATTGGGAATATTTAAGCGTGGCAGCAGGTTTAGCAACAGCGCCTCTTCGCCGGGACGCGTGCTGGCGGCCATCCATACCGGTCGCGTGATGCTCCAACAAGGTAAATCGGTGGGGTTGGCGCTGGGAGTGGGTGCGTCAAATTTTAAATTTCCCGACACCACCACATCTTGCGCACCCAAATCCTTAATGCGCTGCGCATCGTTAAAGGTTTGCGCGGCAATTAAAGACAGACCACGCAAGGTGTTGCCTGCCAAGGGTTGATGGCGACGATAACCCGCAGCCGATTTTTCAGATAAGCGCGCGTTGACCAGCAGCAGAGGAACTTGAGCGTTGCGGCATGCGGCGATGAGGTGGGGCCAGAGTTCGGTTTCAAGCAGCAACCCCAACGCTGGTTTGAAATGCGCCAAAAAACGCGCCACTGCAGAAGGCAGATCATAGGGTAAATAGGCGCGCAATACATCCCCATTCAATTCAGGCGAGGTGGCGCGTCCTGTGGGGGTCATGTGCGTGATAAGCAGTTGATGCTGCGGGTAATGGGTGCGCAGCAGGGGCACCAAAATAGTAGCAGCACGTGTTTCGCCCACCGATACAGCATGCAACCAAATGATGGGTTTTTGTGGATGTAGGGGGTAATAACCCAGCCGTTCGGCCCAATGTTGACGATAGCGCGCATCAAGCCGGCTGCGCCAGAGCAGGCGCAAAAATGCAAAGGGCAGCAGCACAACCAGCAAAGCACTGTAGCGGCGTAAGGTAGTCAACATGGTAGGGCTTGCATGACTTCTGATACGGTGGGTATTAAGCCCTTGCCGCCACAATTTACCGCCCAAGCACTGCCGTACACCCCTGTGGCCTGTGGATCGGTAGCGGTATAAATGGCCACCACCGGGCGATTAAAGGCCGTGGCCAAATGCGTAAGACCCGTATCCACACCCACCACCGCCTGTGCGTGAGCCAGTAGGGCTGCAACTTGAGCCAAATCCATCGCGGGGGCGGCCTGCGCCTGTGGTATTTTTTCTGCCAGACGAAGCGCGCGCTCGCGCTCCACACGATTGCCGCCAGGCAAAATAGCGCGCAACCCACGAGCGTTTAGTTGATGACCTAATTCAACCCAATGATTCTCCGGCCATTCTTTTTTTGCGCGACTGCTGGCATGCAACAGCACTGCATACCCATGGCTGGGTGCCCATTGGGGCGCTGAGAGCGGAGAGGTAATTCCATAACGCACAGTGGCATCGGGTGTGTAACCCAAGGCCTGTGCAGCCAGTAAGCGGTTGCGTTCTACCGCATGCAAATGCCAAGGCACTACAAATTTTTCTTGGTACGCCAAGGTGGCCAAGGGTTCGCGGGCACTGGACCAACTCAACCCCACGCGATGTGCGGGTGTTAACCAAGACAGCAGTGCGCTTTTAATCAGTCCTTGTAAATCCAGCGTGAGATCGTAATGGTGAACGTGTAAGGCTTTATGCAATTCCAGGAGGTCCTGACGTGTGGTGCGCGCCCATGGCCGATGACGCCAACGGCGTGTGGCCACGGGAATAATGCGGCACACGGCAGGGTGCAGGCGAGGAATGGCTGCGAAAGGTTCTTCCACCAACCAATCGATGGTGATGTCGGGGCAATGATGGGCAATGTCCGTCACGGCGGGCAAAGCGTGAACCACATCCCCCAAGGAGGAGGTTTTGATGATTAAAATTCGGCGCATCCCGCCATTCTAGGCTGTGCAGCGGTTTGCGGCTACCTGCGGGTATGCCATGCTAAAATTTCCCCATGAAAATTCTTATTACTGGGGCAGCAGGCTTTATAGGTTTTTACGTGGCGCGGCGCCTTTTGGCCCAGGGCCATTCTGTAGTGGGTATTGATAATCTCAACGATTATTACGCCGTGGCACTAAAAGAAGCGCGCTTAAAACAGTTGCAGGGTCAGCCGGGCTTTCGCTTTGAACGGCTGGACCTGGCGGATAGCGCGGCAATCACAGCACTCTTCGCGCGCGCGGGGTTTACCCATGTGGTGCATCTGGGGGCTCAAGCAGGTGTGCGCTATTCCTTGCAAAACCCCCACGCGTACATTAATTCTAATGTCACGGGGTTTTTAAATATCTTAGAAGGGGCGCGCTACAGCTCTTTGGAGCACTTGGTGTACGCCAGCTCTTCCAGCGTATACGGCACCAACACCCATATGCCTTGGAGCGAGGGAGATGCGGTGGATCACCCCGCCAGCCTATATGCCGCCACCAAAAAATCCAACGAACTGATGGCCCATGCCTACAGTCATTTGTTTAATATCCCCACCACCGGGTTGCGCTTCTTTACCGTATACGGTCCGTGGGGCCGACCCGACATGGCGTACTTTAAATTTACCCGCGCCATTTTGGCCGGCGAGCCCATTGCGGTGTTTAACCAAGGTCATATGCAGCGCGACTTTACCTATGTGGAGGATATTGTGGAGGGCATTGTGCGCGTGCTAACAAAGCCCGCCACCGCCAACACAGAATATAATCGCGCGGCACCGGACGCGGCCAGCAGTAACGCCCCATGGCGGATTTATAATATCGGTAACCAACAACCCGTGGCCTTGGGCGTGCTGATTAAAACATTGGAGCGGCATTTGGGCTGCGCGGCTATTCAAGAGCTCATGCCCATGCAAGCGGGCGATGTGGAAGCCACTTTTGCCGACGGCATACGCCTTACAGAAGCAGTGGGTGCGTTGCCGCAAACTTCATTGGAAGTCGGGATACAACAATTTGTTTCTTGGTATCGGAGCCATTACCTATGACACTTTCAGTGGTGATAATTGCGCGCAACGAAGAACGGGCTATCGAAGCCTGTTTGGCTTCCGTGGCCTGGGCTGACGAACGCATTGTTTTGGATGGCGGCAGTACCGATGCCACCGTTAAAAAAGCACGCGCTCTAGGGGCCCGTGTGGAAGAAGCCTTCGACTGGCCAGGCTTTGGCCCACAAAAAAATCGTGCCATTGATTTGGCCTGTGGGGATTGGGTGCTGTCTTTAGATGCGGATGAAACCGTAAGTCCAGAATTGCGCACCGAGATTGAAGCGGTGATGAAGTTTCCTGCTGCCAACGCCTTCCGCATCCCGCGTGCTTCAAGGTATTGTGGGCGCGTGTTGCGTCATGGCGGTTGGTGGCCTGATTATGTGACGCGCCTGTTCCGGCGTGGCTCTGCACGTTTTTCTGATGATCTGGTGCATGAACGCTTGCTCACCGATGGGGCCGTGGAAACCTTGCACAGCCCTTTGCAACATGACACCTACACCAGTTTGGAAGAGGCCATTGGCAAAGCCAATCGCTATTCCACCTTAGGTGCCGAGCAATCCTATGTGCGCGGCGAAAGCGCCAGCTTATGGGGGGCTACAGGGCATGGGCTATGGGCTTTTTTTAGAACCTATATTTTGCGACGAAGTTTTTTAGATGGCGGTCAGGGGCTATTGCTTGCGGTCACCAATGCTCATGCTACATTTTACCGTTACGCCAAACTGTGGCTTAAATGGCGCTAAGCGGCTGCATTTGATGTAGGCGGGCGTATTGTCCGTTGCGAGTCAGCAGTTCGCTGTGGGTGCCCATTTCTACAATTCTTCCTTCATGTAGCACCACAATGCGATCTGCGTTTTCGATAGTGGATAGGCGGTGCGCAATCACTAAGGTGGTGCGTCCTTTCATAAGCGCATCCAGTGCGGCTTGCACTGAGCGCTCCGATTCGCTGTCTAGGGCCGAAGTGGCTTCATCTAAAATTAAAATCGGCGCGTTTTTTAACAGGGCGCGCGCAATGGCAATGCGTTGACGCTGCCCACCTGAAAGCCGAGCCCCGTTCTCGCCCACCAAAGTATTAAAACCATCAGGCAGTTGCTCGATAAAATCCAGCGCATGAGCAGCACGAGCAGCATCGCGAATGCGGTCCATAGAAATACTGCGCAAGGGGCCGTAGGCAATGTTATGCGCCACGGTGTCGTTGAACAACACCACTTCTTGACTAACCAAGGCGATGTTGGCGCGCAGGCTACCCAACGTCATAGATTCTAGCGTATGGCCGTCCAGGCGAATAGCGCCCGCAGTGGGGTGATAAAAGCGCGGAATGAGATTGGCCAGCGTGGTTTTACCGCTGCCCGATTGTCCCACCAAGGCCACGGTTTCACCGGGTTGAATCAGCAGGTTAAAATTTTCAAGGGCGGGGCGGTTGCCGCTGGGATAAGAAAACGAAACCTGATCGAATTGCAATTCACCATGCGCGCGCTCTACCACTACCGTGCCGTGATCTTCTTCGGGTTTTTGGTCGATTAAATCAAACACGCTCTCTGAAGCGGCTAAGCCGCGCTGCAATGATTCGCTGATGTCAGAGAGGCGCTTAAGCGGGGCCAACAACATAATCATGGCGGTGATGAAAGAGACAAATCCACCCACCGTGGTTTCATCCGCGTTGGCCTGGCGTGTGGCCAACCAAATAATAGCCGCCACCGAGAGAGCGGCAAAAAACTGCACCAAGGGCACATTGGCAGCACCGGCTGCCGCTTGCTTCATGCTGATGCGGCGTACGCGGTTGCTGGCCTGATGAAAGCGTTCGGTTTCTACTTCAGCACCGCCAAACACTTTAATCACCCGTTGGCAATTAATGGACTCATCCAATACGGTGGTGATGGCACCCATGGCCACCATGCCGTCGCGACTGACGCTGCGCAAGCGCGCGTTGAATTTTTTCATGATCCATGCAATGGGAGGTGCCGCCAGTAAGGTAATACTGGTCAGTTGCCAATTGAGGTATACCAACCAACCCAGCAACCCCATCACCACAAAGGTGTCGGTGACCAAATTGGTAATGACCGTGGTGGCCGCTGTCATGACTTGCCCGGCATCAAACAACAGCTTAGAGATAATCACCCCACCCGGACGTTCGTCGTAATAGCGCACGGGCATTTGCAACAGACGTTGAAACATTTCGCCGCGCAAATCCATCACCACTTTATTGCCCACCCAATTCATGGCGAACTTTGAGATAAAGTTGGCAATGCCACGGACTATAAACATGCCCATCAGCATGACCGGAACCCACTGAATCCAGAGCGGGTCTTTGTGCACAAAGCTCATGTCCAACAGGGGTTTTAATAGGGCCGGCAGAAGGGGTTCTGTGGCGGCGGTAATCACCATGGCCACAATGGCACCCACAAACTCCCAGCGGTAGGGAAGCACGTAGCGCAGCAGACGGCGGTAGAGTACGGCGCTATGAATGGTTTTTTTCGCTGATGTCACGCAGAGTCATCCTTACAGTGAGGGGAATAGTATACCGTACCAAACCCGGAGGAATTTTAAGGAATCTGGTACTATTCCAATCAATAGCAACCCCTCCCTTAGAAAAACCAATATGAAGCTTTCCAAACTACAGTTGTTTGCCCTAGGCGCCGTGCTTGCGGTGCTGGTCATCGTCACGCATAGTCAGCATTTTGCCACTCAGTTGCACCTGCCTCCCGCCACATGGGCCGCTTTCTTCTTGGGTGGGTTTTACCTGAGCCGGCCTACTTTCCTGGTAGCGGGCCTGCTGTTGGTGGCCACCATTGATTTTGTGGCCATGACTTGGGGTGGCGTTACGGAGGCGACTTTTGTTCCCGCCTACCTGTTTATGGTGCCCGCTTACAGTGTGCTGTGGTGGGCCGGACGCCGTTTTGCCAGTCTCTATACCCCCCGTTGGTCCACATTGCCTTACTTTGCTTTAAGCCTCACCAGCATTTTGGCCGCTGAATTTTTTGCCAGTGGCGGCTTTTATCTGCTGATGAACCCACAGGGCGTCATCAGCCCCATGGGTTTGTGGATTTATCTGGTGACATGGTTGCCTGAAACTGTGCAATCTTTCTTTTTCTGGATGGCGCCGGCCATGTTGCTTCACACGGTGATTACGGTACTGCGCCTACGAAGCCATCCAGAGGCTTACGTTCAGAAGTGATATTTTAATTGCACTTCACCATTGCGGCCGGGTGAGGGGTAGTACCCGCTGTAACTATTCGCGTAATCGTAATACTTCCTGTCTAAAAGATTGTTAAGAGACATAGATATGCTCCAGTGCGCCGAGAGCTTATTGGAGTAGCGCAAGTCTGCGGTCCAGAAGAAGGGAATTTGTGCCAGCGTGTTGGTAAAGTCAGAGTCCACATATTGTGGACCCACCAATCGCGCAGACAAGTCCACACTCTGATTGGGGGTGACCTCCCATTCGATACCCGATTGAGCGTTAAACGAGGGAACCAGCGGGACGCGATTGCCGGCATAGGCTCCTTGACTAAACAAGGCACGAATCACTTGCAAAGACCCTCGTAAGGCAATGCCTGATGCCGCTTGATAGCGCCCTTCCAACTCCACCCCCTCGCGCTGCGTGGGCGCTAAATTAACATTGGTATATTGAACGGGGTCGTAGGCCAATTCGTTGTGAATATCGCTTCTAAAAACACGCAATGTGGCGTTGCTGGGAGACAAACGCTGAAAGCTCAGCCCCAATTCGAAGTCTAGGGCGGTTTGCGGCAACAAGCTGGCGGCCGCACCACGCAAGTCATCAATATTGGGCACTCGATAGCTTTGACCTGTGCGCGCATAGGCCTCCATAGTACTGCTCCATGAATGGGTGTATTGAAGCTCAACAGCACTTAAGGCGTTACGTGTGTTGGGGCTGGCTCCCGCCCCGTTAAAGTGAACCACTTCCTTTTGGATGTTTTCCAGGCGAGCGCCCATTGTGAGGCGATTGCTGGGGCTAAGCGTCCAATCGTCTCTAAAATAGGCGGCAAGACTGTTTTGAACAAGGGATTCATCAATGGTAGAAAAGGCGGGATAGGCGGGGTAGATTGACGAGTAGGTACGGTCCCAACGTGAAAGATCCATGCCGAAGGACAAATCATTTCCCGCGACTAACAAATCATGAATTTTGGCCCGCGGTGAAACACCAAAGTAATGGGCTGAACTGTTTGTGCTGCCCCCAAGACTGGGCAGAACGCTGTTGGCCTGTTTGTTGCGCGCGTTAATGTCCACCGCCAACTCGGTGTTTTGAATCAGCGTAGAGCCGAATAGGGTGACGGTGTTGCCGCTGGTGGTGCCATAATCGTTGGGGTTAATGGACTGTTGTGGGTTCTGTTGAAACTGAGCCAGTGTTAATGGTCCGGGCAAATGAGTGGCCTCTTGGTCGGTGTAAAGGCGCATGCCCAAAAGAGTATTGGGTTGCGGCTGATATTGCACCGCTGCGCCACCGGAGCGTATTTGCGCCTGATTGTTCTGGCGATAGTTATCGGTGTTCAGCGTTTTTCCGTAAGCGGCAATAGAGACTGCCCCATTTTGTTTTGAAACATAAGCGCTGCTTTCCTGCGTGGAAAAGCTGCCCAAGCCTGCAGACACCGTAGCCAGATCGTCTAAACGTTTTCGGCTTACGATGTTAATCACGCCGCTTGTTGCACCTTCGCCATAAAGTACGCTAGAACCACCGCGAATAATTTCAATGTGATCAATGGTTTCTACTGGAATCATGGAAACGCGCGCAGTGGCTTGCTCAATTTCAGATAAGCGAACCCCATCCAGAAGAATAACCACATTGTTGTCACTGGTGGCGCCATAGCCCCGTAAATCTATGGATAAATCCTGAGCGCCCGTTAGGTTAATGCGCGTGGGCACATTACCCAGTTTTTGTAAAATTTGAGAAACATCGGTTAAACCACTTTTTTCGATTGCAGTGTGGGTAATGAGTGTGGTTTGTGGCAGCGTCTGCCCAAGCGATTCATCGAAGCGTGAAGCCGATACGGTAATAAGCGGCAAGGCGGCAGCAGAATCTGTGGGTTCCGCGGCAGAAGTGGGCGCCGACATAAAACTTAGGAAAAGTGGTAATGCATTGGCAAAAATAGCCAAGTAATGACGAATGTTCAAAATAATCTCCCTGTAATAGACAGGGAAACACTAGGGATATTTCCAGGAAAACCAAAAAAATCAAGCGACCGTATTCACGAGCGCTTGCCCGAATACTGCTACCCCGCAGTATTTCCAGCGCGCCAAAGGATTTGGCGACTTGTAGCGTGGGGCCGGTATCCGGGCTCATCCGAAAACCTTTGTCGTCTTCCCGGGCCGTGGGCGTTAACCTTCCGACCTAGTGACTGTAATGACAAAGTGATCAGGACTTACCGTTGCGGGGGCAGCACAGGCATCAAACCTGTTTCCCGTTTAACTTGGGCGGAAGAACAACGCCCAAGCACCCCAATGTGAACCATTCACATTAGCTGCGTCCATTGTAACCAATGGGTAAAAAAAGTAAAGATCAGAGAAGCATTGACGCCACAAAGCCCATGGTCTTATATTGATGGCATGGACAAACATTTTGCCAGTTTGGAACAGAAGATTGAGCGCGTAATTAGCCAATGCGATCAATTGCGAGTTGAAAACTTGCGCTTACGCCAAGAGCTGCTGGCTAAAGAGGAAGAAATGAATATTATGGCCGCCAAAATGGAAGAGGCGCGCCACCGTTTGCAGCAGCTGGCCAGCGAGGTGCCGGAATAATCATGAGCAAATCCAAACCTGTGGACGTTGTGGAATCAGTAGCCATGGAACTTACGGTTTTGGACCGGAACTATCGCATTTCAGCCGCACCCGACAAACAAGCGTTGTTGCAAGAAGCTGCCCAGGACTTAGATCGACGCATGCGAGAAGTGAAGAGTCAGGCCGATGGTGTGGGGCCTGAGCGTGCAGCGGTATTGGCAGGGCTTGGTGCAGTGTATGAAATGATGGAATATAAATCAGCCAGCAGCTGGGATGTGGACGATATTAAGCGTAAGATTAAAGACATGGAGAAGCGGTTGGATCGTTGCTTCTTTGATCAAGAAAACCTTTTTTAGATTTCCCCTGGGGTGTTCGTTACGGTTTTAATTCTTTGAACCGATAATCATCTAACCCGGTTATTAACCCTATGAGCGCTGTTGTGCGCGTCCTAAGGGAAGCGCCTGATGCGCTCGGTTGGTAACCACCTTTGAGGCCTGGGTTCAAGATGCCAGCCGGACGGCACCCACGGGGGATCCCCATACCATGGCCTACTGGCTAATGAAATCCGAACCATCGGAAGTGAGCATTGATGACGTGCTGAGAATGCCTGGCAAGCGCGTGCCGTGGTTTGGTGTGCGCAATTACCAAGCGCGCAACTTCATGATGCGGGATATGAAAAAGAAGGATGGTGTGCTGTTCTACCACTCCACCTGTGCAGAGCCTGGCATTGTGGGGATTGCGGAAGTAAGTGGCCTGGCCATTCCCGATGAAACCCAGTTCGATGCAACATCCAAATATTTTGACCCTAAGGCCACGCGGGAATCACCACGTTGGTTTAATGTGGAGATTAAAGCGCTTAAAAAAACGCGTCTCATCTCTTTGGCGGAGTTGCGAGAGCGTCCAGCGTTAAGTGAGATGAAATTACTGGCGCGTGGCAACCGGCTATCCATTACGCCGGTCATGGAAAAAGAATGGACTGCCATCCTAAAAATGATTTAGGCCGTAAGCCTGCGCAACGCTTCTTCATATTTGGCGCCTGTGCCTTCAGCAATCTCAGTAGGCAACTCAGGGGCAGGCGGCCTCTTGTTCCAATGAATGGATTCCAAATAATTGCGCACGAATTGCTTGTCAAAACTCTCCGGGCTAACCCCCGCTTGGTAATGATCCAAGGGCCAGAAGCGTGAAGAGTCCGGGGTCAGCACTTCATCCATTAAGGTGAGAATGCCGTTCTCATCCAACCCAAATTCAAATTTAGTATCGGCAATAATAATGCCGCGCGTTAAGGCGTAGTCCGCTGCGCTTTGGTATAGGCGTATGGCCGTATCGCGCACTTGGCAGGCCATGTCCTCGCCAATTAATGAAACAGTGCGAGCAAAGTCGATGTTTTCATCATGATCGCCCACGTCCGCTTTGGTGGCAGGCGTGAAGATGGGGGCGGGTAATTTAGAGGCGCGTTGCAAACCGGCGGGCAAGGCAATGCCGCAGACGGATTGACTGTGTTGATATTCTTTCCAACCGGAGCCTTCCAGATAACCCCGTACCACGGCTTCTAGGGGTAAGGCTTTCAGGCGCTTGGCCACCACAGAGCGGCCGGCCACTTGATTGCGTTCATGGGCAGCCACCACGCTCTCTGGTGAGATACCGCTTAAGTGATTGGGCACCAACGATGCAAAATGCTTAAACCAAAAATGGGTCATGTCATTAAGAATCTTTCCCTTATTGGGAATGGCCGTGGGGAACACCACATCGAAGGCCGATAAGCGATCGGTGGTCACCATCAGCAAGTGCGCATCACCCACCGCATAAATATCGCGCACTTTGCCGCGCGCAATCAAAGGCAATGAGGTAATGGTGGTTTGCAAAACAAGGCTCATGAAAAACCCTTAATCGTGATCGCCGATGCGAATAATTTTCATGGTGTTGGTGCCACCGGGCGTTCCGATCGGTTCGCCAATGGTCAGCAAAATAAGGTCGCCCTTTTTAACCGCCTTTAAATCAAGCAAACACGCTTCAGCCATGGCGATAATTTCGGCAGCACCTTCGGTTTTATGCTGAAAATCCACCGGATACACACCGCGGAACAAGGTCACCTTGCGTTGCGTGGCTTCCACCGGGGTCATGGCATAAATAGGTACATTTACATCCGCGCGCGATACCAATAATGCGGTAGTGCCGCTTTGCGTGAGGGCTGCGATGGCTTTTACGCCCAAATGACGGGCCGTGTGAATGACGGCGCGTGCTACTGCTTTTTCCACTTGATCAATGCGGTCCGATTCGTGCAAGCCAATCAGCTCTAAGGTGTCTTCCTTCTCAGCCTCGGTACAGACGCGTGCCATGGCGGCAATGGCTTCCACCGGGAAAGAGCCTGCAGCCGACTCAGCGGACAGCATCACGGCGTCGCTGCCATCCAATACGGCATTGGCCACATCAGAAACTTCCGCGCGGGTAGGCACGGGGCTGGAAATCATAGATTCCATCATCTGCGTGGCGGTGATGACGGTCTTATTCATTTGGCGTGCCAAACGAATCATGCGTTTTTGCATGGCGGGCACTGCGGCATCGCCCACTTCAACAGCCAGATCACCACGGGCCACCATAATGGAATCGCTGGCGGCAATAATATCTTCTAAGGCATCAATGGCTTCTGCACGCTCAATCTTGGATTGAATTTGGGCGTGGCCACCGGCCTTATGCAGCAGGTCGCGCGCCCATTGAACATCAGCGCCAGAGCGCGGAAAGGACACGGCCAAGTAATCCACTTTCATGCGCGCCGCAAGCTTAATGTCTTCAATATCTTTGTCGGTGAGTGCCGGTGCGGTTAAGCCCCCGCCCCGACGGTTAATCCCCTTGTTGTTGGACAGTACACCGCCCTGCACCACCGTGGTATGCACTTCGTTGCCCTCCACACGTTCCACCCGCAATTCAATCTTGCCGTCATCGAGCAACAGCGCATCGCCCATGCTTACGTCACGCGGCAATTCTTTGTAATCAAGGCCCACGCGCTCTTGGTCGCCTAAGCTGCAGGCGGCATCCAGAATAAATGCCTCGCCGGCTTTAAGGGTAATGCGAGAGTCACGGAATTTACCCACGCGAATCTTAGGGCCCTGAAGGTCGCCTAAGATGCCCACCGTACGCCCCAGTTTTTTGGCGATGGATCGAATGAGGTCCACACGGTCCAGATGGTCTTGCTCGGTACCATGCGAGAAATTAAGCCGAGCCACATCCATACCGGCCAGAATCATTTTTTCTAAAATTTCTGGGCTGCTAGAAGCGGGGCCAATAGTGGCGACAATTTTTGTACGACGGGGCATTTGGAGGCTCCTAATGCGTTAGGGGTTAAGTGTTGCGAGATTCTAATATGACCACAGCAGGCAGTGGGCGCCCTTCTAAAAACTCAAGAAAAGCGCCGCCACCGGTGGAAATGTACGACACACGGTCGGCGATACCGTATTTGGCCACAGCCGCCAGAGTATCTCCCCCACCGGCAATAGAGAATGCGGCAGAGTCGGCGATGGCCATGGCAATGGTTTTGGTTCCGGCGCCAAATTGGTCGAATTCAAATACGCCCACCGGACCATTCCACACAATGGTGCCGGCGTTTTTTAAGATCTCAGTCAAGCGTGCAGCAGTCTGAGGTCCAATATCAAAAATCATATCGTCGGCTTCCACATCATCCACAGATTTTGTGACAGCTGTTGCGCTTTCTGAAAACTCTTTGCCCACCACCACATCCACGGGTATGGGGACATCGCCACCACGGGCTTGTGCCACGGCAATAATGCGGCGCGCTTCTTCCACCAAATCGGGTTCGGCCAAAGACTTGCCAATTTTTTTACCGGCTGCCAATAAAAAGGTGTTGGCAATACCTCCTCCCACAATCAGCTGATCCACTTTTTCAGAAAGGCTTCCCAGTACGGTCAGCTTGGTGGATACTTTCGAGCCCGCCACGATAGCCACCAGAGGGCGCTTGGGTTCTTTTAGGGCGCGTCCCAAGGCTTCCAGTTCGGCGGCCAGCAGCGGTCCCGCACAGGCAATGGGGGCGTAGCGTGCCACGCCGTGGGTGGAGGCCTCGGCCCGGTGCGCGGTGCCAAAAGCATCCATGACGAACACATCGCATAAGGCGGCCATGCGCCGCGATAGCGCATCATCATCCTTCTTTTCGCCTGCGTTGAAGCGCACGTTTTCAAACATCACCACAGCCCCCGGGGCCACAACGGTTTTACCATCCAGCCAATCGCGAATGAGGGGTACGGGCTTGCCCATCAGCTCAGACAGACGTTTCGCAATGGGCGCCAGTGAGCTTTCTGCATCAAACTGCCCCTCTGTGGGGCGACCCAGATGAGACATCAACATCACCTGCGCGCCAGCAGCCACGGCCAACTCAATGGTGGGCAGGCTGGCGCGAATGCGGGTGTCGTCGCTGATTACCCCCGCCTTAAGGGGCACATTAAAATCAACTCGGATCAGTACACGCTGACCGGTGAGGTTTAGGTCCTGCATTCGAATAACGCTCATGCCGCCACCTTACAAGAGGATTAATAGGGGTTTTACTGCGCTGCCATCCAGAAGGCTGTTACATCCAACATACGGTTGCTAAAGCCCCATTCGTTGTCGTACCAAGACAATACTTTCACGAGGGTGCCACCGGATACCTTAGTGAGTCCGGCATCAAAGGTGCTGGATGCGGGGTCATGGTTAAAGTCCACGGATACCAAGGGTGCGGCGTTCACATTCAGCACGCCTTTTAACTCACCTTCTGAAGCGGCCTTCATAATGGCATTCACTTCGTCCACCGTGGTGGCGCGGGCGGCTTCAAAGGTTAGGTCCACCAGCGATACATTAATAGTGGGTACGCGTACGGCAAAACCGTCCAACCGGCCATTGAGTTCGGGCAACACCAATCCCACAGCCGCCGCCGCACCCGTCTTGGTGGGGATCATGGACATGGTGGCAGAGCGTGCACGACGCAGATCAGAGTGGTACACATCGGTGAGCACCTGGTCATTGGTGTAAGAGTGAATGGTGGTCATAATGCCTTTCACCAAACCAATTTTTTCATGCAATGGTTTCACCAAGGGGGCCAAACAGTTGGTGGTACAAGAAGCGTTAGACACCACGGTCATGGTGGAATTTAATATGTGGTGATTCACGCCATACACCACAGTGGCATCCACGTCTTTGCCGCCCGGAGCCGAGATCAGCACTTTTTTGGCACCACCGGCAATATGGGCGGATGCTTTTTCCTTGGTGGTGAAAAGGCCGGTACATTCCAACACCACATCCACGCCCACGCTGGCCCAAGGAATATCCGCGGGGTTGCGTTGCGAGAACACCCGAATCACGTCGCCATTAATCACCAGGTTATCGCCTTGCACCAACACTTCCGCAGAAAAACGGCCATGGGTGGTGTCATAGCGGGTGAGGTGGGCATTGGTTTCTGAATTGCCCAAATCGTTGATGGCGACAATTTGAATGTCACGGCGTCCGGACTCATATAGGGCGCGCAACACATTTCGACCAATGCGGCCATAGCCATTAATACCCACACGAATGCTCATAACCCACTCCTAAAAGATAAAAAAATGTGACAAAACAGTAACATCCAAAATTATTAATACAAAGTCTAGAAATAGAGGCTACTGTTTTGGCACTGATGTAATAAGGGGGTCACAATTATCACCCAGCCGCACGCTACGGTCATCCCCCGCGTGGCAACGGCAACAGTTATTTTTGTCAGACAGGTGGGGTATCATAAGAAAAGATAGTGAGACCAATGAAAGTTTATAAAATGGGCTTATAAGGGAGCATAACCGATGCATTTCACCTTTCGTCAGCTGCAAATTTTTGAATCTGTGGCCCGCCTGCTGAACTTCTCACGCGCCAGCGAGGAATTGCACCTCACGCAACCTGCCGTATCCATGCAAGTGAAGCAATTGGAAGAAGTGATGGGTTTGCCGCTTTTTGAGCATATGGGCAAGCGTATTTTCCTAACCCACGCAGGCGTGGCCCTGCATGAGCATGCGCGCATTATAGCCCGTCAAATGAAAGAGGCCCGTGAAGCCATTGAGAGTTTGCGCGAGGGGATTAGTGGCCGCCTGGACATTGCCATCATCAGTACCGCCAAATATTTTGCCCCCACACTACTGGCCCGTTTTTGTGAGCTGCATCCTGCGGTGCAGCTTAAGTTATCGGTGAGCAATCGCGATGGCATCGTGCATCAACTGGTGAACAATGAAGTGGATTTGGTGATTATGGGTCAGCCCCCTGAGGGATTGGATGTGGTGTCGGAATCTTTTGCGCGCAATTCACATCTTATTGTGGCGCCACCCAACCACCCATTGGTGGGGGTTAAAAAGCTAACCCTTGAGCAAGTAGCGGAAGAGCCTTTCTTGTTGCGTGAAAAAGGTTCGGGCACACGTCAGCTATTGGAACGCTTTTTAGCCTCCCATGCACTGTCGGTTAAACCGCGCATGGAAATGAGCAGCAATGAAACCATTAAGCAAGCGGCCATCGCCGGCATGGGCATTGCTTTTTTGTCCGAACATACCATAACTTTAGAATTGGAAACCGGCCGGTTGGTGGTGTTGCCTGTTCCCGGGTTGCCCATTGTGCGTGATTGGCACTTGGTGCATCACCAAGAAAAAAGACTGTCCCCGGTGGCGCGCGCCTTTAAACAATTTTTATTGGAAGAGGCCCCGGGTATGTTGGCGCAAAATAAGCCCACACCTAAGAAGAAAGTTTAGCGCGCCGTGCGCAACCAATCACGCCATTGATTAAACAGTTCCGGGTTAAGGCTGGCCATTACCGAGCGAGCCCAGGGTTGGCCTTCCCAAAACGGTTGCTCATCAAGACTGCAGTAATGCCCACCCGATTCTTCTAAGATAAGAGACCCTGCGGCGTAATCCCATAGCTTTTGACCACCATGCAAATACACGTTCAGTCGCCCGGCGGCCACATAGCACCATTCAAGCGTGCTGGCACCAAAATTTCGCTGTGAGGCGTAGGGCGGATTGGCGCTTAAGGCCTGCGCCAGAGCAGTAGGCAAACGTTTTAAATCAACGCCCGCGATGGCCTCTTGCAAAGTGGGCGCGGTTTCAGCAATCGGCAATGGCACCCCATTAAGCCAAGCACCCTGTGCTTTTTCTGCAGAAAAACATTCATCAGACACGGGGTCATACACCACGCCCAAAATAGACCGACCGTTACGCATCAGCGCCACGGACACGGCGAAGTAGGGAATGCCGTGCACAAAGTTGGAGGTGCCATCGATGGGGTCTACGCACCAAATATCCACGCTATGTTGGTTCCATATGGAATGCTGCAGCGATTCTGTCATTTCTTCGCCCAGGATGGGGCAAGGATGCAAGGCGTTCAGGGCGGTAACCAAGGCTTCTTGGGCGGCTAAGTCGGCGGTGGTAAATAAGCTGCCGTCATTTTTTCGTTCATGAGCCACCTTCAAATAGCGCGGCATCACCTCTTGCTGGGCGACAGTTTTAACCACTTGAATAAGTTGATCGCGCATGCGCGCATGATAGCATGGTGCCATCTGTTATTTTGGGGTCAGACCCCGTACGGGGTCTGACCCCAAAACAACGAACCATGGCTATTCCACGCTTTTATTGCGACACCCCTTTGGCGGACCATCCGCATTTCTCTTTGCCTGCCACCGTGGCCCATCACGCTAGCCGTGTGTTGCGCCTAAAGGTGGGCGAAGACATCATCTTATTTGATGGCACGGGCGGGGAAGAGCGCGCCTGCATTACTGAAATTAATGGCGGGGAGGTCAACGTGCAGCGCGTGTCCCGCTCAGAGCGTGAGGCCGAATCCACATTGCGGGTATGGTTGGGGCAAGCTCTCTGCGTGACTGAAAAAATGGATTTGGTATTTCAAAAATCAGTGGAGCTGGGCGTAGCCCGCTGCACACCCATTAGTACTGAGCGCAGCGTGGTGAGGTTGAGCGCCGAGCGCGCTCAAAAAAGAGAGCAGCATTGGCAGCGTGTGGTGATATCAGCCTGTGAGCAATCGGGGCGCAATCGCGTCCCTACGGTAGATGCAATAACGCCGCTGCAAGAATGGCTCACCACATTGCCTGCCGATAGCCTGAAGCTTATTTTGGCACCCCATGCTCAAACCACTTTGGACCAACTCACCGCGCCTGTGGGGCCAGTGGTATTGCTGGTGGGGCCTGAGGGCGGCTTTACTGAAGGTGAGATGGCGGCCGCGCAGGCGGCGGGCTTCATTTCATTGCGCTTGGGACCACGCATTTTGCGCACCGAAACGGCCGCCATGGCCCTACTGGCCACCTTGCAGGGGCGTTGGGGTGATTTTGTGGAAACAGGGCCCACGCAACCGCTATAATCCCTTCATGACCAAATCAGACTCCTTCGTAAACTGGTTCCGCTCCGCGGCGCCCTACATCAACGCCTTCCGCGATCGCACCTTTGTGATCGCCTTCGGTGGCGAGGTGGTGGCCGATGGTAAGTTTATTGCCTTAACCCATGACCTCAACTTGCTGGAAAGCCTAGGTGTGCGCTTGGTGCTGGTGCATGGCGCCCGGCCACAAACCGAGGCCCGCCTTACCGCGCGGGGGGTAAAGCCTCAATATATAAAAGGCCTGCGTGTTACCGACCCAATGGCTTTGAGTTGTGTGATTGAAGCCGCCGCCACCTTAAGCTTTGAAATTGAGGCGCTGCTGTCCATGGGCGTGGCCAATTCTCCCATGGCGGGCTCGGACATTCGCGTGGCCAGTGGCAACTTCGTCACCGCCCGCCCCATTGGCGTGGTGGATGGGGTGGATTTTCAGCACACGGGTTTGGTGCGCAAAATTGATGCGGTGGGCATTAGCCGCCGTTTAGATGATAAAGAAATTGTCTTGCTGCCGCCCTTGGGCTACTCCCCCACGGGAGAGATTTTTAACCTTACCGTGGAAGAAGTGGCTACAGCTACCGCCATTGCTTTGGGTGCAGAAAAGCTCATTTTCCTCACCGATACCCCGGGTGTGCAAAATGCCGCAGGAGAAACCCTTTCCGAGCTGAGTGCTGCGGAAGCGGAGGCTTTATTAAAAACCGGCCAGCCGCAACCAGAAGACGTGGCCTTCTATTTGCCCTGTGCCGTGCGCGCCTGTCGCAACAAGGTGCCACGCGTGCATCTGATTACACGCCACGTGGATGGCGCCTTGGTGCAAGAACTCTTCACCCGCGAGGGCATTGGCACCATGGTGACGCGCGACACCAACGATACCTTGCGGCCCGCCGCTCTGGCCGATGTGCCCGGACTGGTGGCGCTGCTAGAGCCCTTGGAGGCGGATGGGGTGCTGGTAAAGCGCAACCGCAAACTGCTAGAAGCTGAAATTGGGCGCTTCTCGGTGCTGCTGCATGATGGCCTGATTATTGGCTGTGTGGCACTCTACCCTTTTACCGCAGAAGATTCCGCAGAGCTGGCCTGCTTGGCCATTAACCCCGAGTACCGCAATATGGGCCGCGGCGATACGCTGCTGCACCATGTGGAGGCACAGGCGCACGCCCAAGGCATTCAAAAATTATTTTTACTCAGTACGCGTACCGGGCAATGGTTTGTAGAGCGCGGCTTTGTAGAAACCACGATTGAAGTGTTGCCGCATAAAAAGCAGGAACTCTACAACTACCAACGCCGTTCCAAGGTGTTTGTAAAACAGCTTACAACCAAGGCCAAATAATGAGCAGAACTGTTCAATGTATTAAGTTAAAACGTGAGGCCCCTGGGTTGGCCTACGCGCCATACCCCGGACCCTTGGGTGTGCGCATTTACAACGAGGTATCGGAAGAAGCGTGGAAGGGTTGGATTAAGCACCAAACCATGCTGATTAATGAAAACCGGCTGAATTTGGCCGATGCCAAGGCACGCGCCTACTTGGCCCAGCAATTGGAAGCACATTTCTTTGGTAACGGGGCTGATGCCGCCGCCGGTTACGTGCCGCCTACGAAATAACTTCCTGCTCTACCTGTTCTATAGAGATATGGCGCACATCTTTACCCTTTACTAAGAAGATGACGTATTCCGCCATGTTCTTGGCGTGATCACCAATGCGCTCAATGGCTTTGGCAGCGAACAGCATTTCAATGGAGTTAGAAATGGTGCGTGGATCTTCCATCATAAAGGTGATGAGCTGGCGCAAAATGCCACGGAAAGACTCATCCACGTTTTGATCGTCACGCAACACCTGCATGGCGCTGTTGGCGTCTAACCTTGCAAAAGCATCTAATGAACGGCCCACCATGTCCTTGGCCAACTGAGCGCAGTGGCGCAAATCCACAGAGCGGGTGGTTTGCAGGCGGTCGGTATCGTGAATCATTTTGGCCATACGGGCGATTTTTTCTGCTTCGTCGCCAATTCGTTCCAAATCCGTAATGGTTTTAATAATAGCCAATACCAAGCGCAAGTCGCTGGCGGTGGGTTGGCGGCGCGCAATGATGCGCGTGCAGTCTTCATCGATGCCCACTTCCAAGCCGTTGACGCGGTGGTCTTCGGAGATCACATGGTCGGCCAACGCGAGATCCCCTTTATGCAAGGATTCTACGGCATGCTCGATCTGCTCTTCTACCAGTCCGCCCATTTTGAGTACTTTGGCGCGAACGGTTTCAAGCTCTACGTCAAATTGTTTGGTGATATGTTCTGAGCTCATGGCGGTTCTCTCTCAGGAGTTGCGAATATTTTTTGTATCTGTCGATCGTATCATAGGCTTATGACAATTTGATGCCTTTATCGACGCAGAATCTGCACGCCCTGTGCAGTGGCCATCACCAATACGTCTGCTGGGCGGCGCGCAAAAAGGCCACACATCACCACCCCTGTAATGGCCGACAACTGGGTTTCCATTTCCACTGGGTTGATAATACTTAAATTGTGAATATCTAAAATAATATTTCCGTTATCCGTGGTAAAGCCCGCGCGTAAAACAGGCTTGCCACCCAATCGCACCACTTCACGGGACACATAACCGCTGGCCATGGGGATGACTTCAAGGGGCAGCGGAAATTGCCCCAGTACGGGAACACGCTTTTTTTCGTCCGCGATGCAGACAAACTGACGCGCCACGGCACTGATGATTTTCTCGCGCGCCAGCGCACCGCCCCCGCCCTTAATCATAGCAAAATGCTCGGTAATTTCGTCCGCTCCATCCACATACACAGGCAAGTCGTTGACGCTGTTTAGGTCCACCACCGGAATTCCGGCGGCTTTTAGGAGTGCCGTGGAGGCTTGTGAACTGGACACGGCACCCTCAATGCGCCCCTTTATTTTGGCGAGCTCGGCAATAAAAAAATTGACTGTAGAGCCGGTGCCCACACCGATGATGGCGTCTTTCACCACGAAGGCCATGGCCGCCTTGGCCGCTGCTTGTTTTAGTTCATCTTGGGTCATGATGATTCCTATCCATAGGGTTTCAGCATAACCCCAAGCGGAGTCCGTCTCAACCGTTTTTGGTCAATGCGCAAAAGTTTGTTACCCTTGATCACTTAAACAGTGAAAAACCAATGGCCATAGACTATTTAGAACGCATTCTCAACGCCACTCGCGTGTACGACGTGGCCATCGAAAGCCCCCTGCAGGAGGCCCAACGGCTTTCGGCTCGGCTCGGCAATCGCGTGCTTTTAAAGCGTGAGGACATGCAGCCGGTCTTCTCTTTTAAGCTGCGCGGCGCCTATAACAAGATGGCCCAGCTTTCAAAGGCGGAATTATCACGCGGCGTGATCGCGGCCTCCGCCGGTAACCATGCCCAAGGCGTGGCCCTATCCGCGCAGCGCTTGAAGGCCAAAGCCATTATTGTGATGCCCACCACCACGCCCTCCATCAAGATTGAAGCGGTGCAAGCCCGCGGTGCCACGGTGGTGCTGGAAGGGGTGTCTTATTCTGAGGCTTATGACGCTGCGCTGAAACTAGCGCGTGTTAAGGGCTACACCTTTGTGCACCCCTACGATGACCCCGACGTGATTGCGGGCCAGGGCACCATTGCCATGGAAATTTTGCGACAGTACTCCGAACCCATGGATGCCATTTTTGTGGCAGTGGGCGGAGGCGGGCTGATCTCAGGTATCGCAGCTTATGTAAAGCGCTTGCGCCCCGAGATTCGCATCATTGGTGTGCAACCCCAAGATTCCGATGCCATGAAGCAGTCTTTGGCTGCGGGACGACGCGTGCGTTTGCCGCAAGTGGGCTTATTTGCCGATGGGGTGGCGGTGCGCGAAGTGGGCGTGGAAACCTTTCGTTTGTGCAAAACCTTGGTGGATGAAATCGTCACCGTGGATACGGATGCCATCTGTGCCGCCATTAAAGACGTGTTTGATGACACCCGCGCCATTTTAGAGCCCGCTGGTGCCTTGGCCATTGCGGGCATGAAGCAGGTGGTGGCGCGCGATCGCTTAAAAGGCAAAACCTTGGTGGCCATAGCGTGTGGCGCCAACATGAATTTTGATCGGCTGCGTTTTATTGCTGAGCGTGCTGAACTGGGAGAGCGCCGTGAAGCAGTGTTCGCGGCCACCATTCCAGAAAAACCGGGCAGTTTCCGCAAGTTCTGCGAATTGTTGGGCGAGCGCGGCATTACCGAATTTAATTACCGCTACGCCGATGCCGAAGCGGCACAGGTGTTTGTGGGTGTTTCCGTGGCGCACGATCGTGAAAAAACCGCGTTACTGAAAACCCTTAAAAGCCACGGTATTAAAGCGCTGGATTTAACTGACAACGAAATGGCCAAGCTGCATGTGCGCCACTTGGTGGGTGGGCGTGCCCCGCAAGCGCAAAATGAAATGGTGGTGCGCTTTGAGTTTCCCGAGCGTCCCGGAGCTTTGATGCGCTTCTTGGACAGTATGAACGCCGGCTGGAACATCAGCCTGTTCCATTACCGCAATCATGGGGCCGATTACGGCCGTGTGTTGGTGGGCTTGCAAGTGCCGCCCAAAGACAAGAAGTCCTTTGAGAAATTTTTAAACGGTTTGGGTTACCCCTGGGTGGATGAAAGCCAAAACCCAGCCTATGAATTGTTCCTAAAATAGGGGTCTGACCCCACCCCGGGTCTGACCCCTATCCGTTTTTCACCCAAACCGTTTTGATGTTGGTGAATTCTCGAATGCCATGGCTGGAGAGTTCGCGCCCAAAGCCTGAGGCCTTGGTGCCCCCAAAGGGCAGACGTGGATCGGAGCGCACCATGCCATTAACAAACGTACAGCCGGCTTCGATGCCTTCGGCAAACTGTTCGGCGTGTTCCGCATTCCGCCCCCATACGCTAGACCCCAATCCATAGGGCGTGTCATTGGCCAAACGCAAGGCATCCATTTCATCGCGTGCGCGAATGATGAGCGCCACAGGACCAAACAATTCTTCTGTCCACGCCGGCGAGCTTTCGGTGATGTTATCTAATAGGGTGGGCGCGTAAAACCAACCAGGGCCGGGCAGCATATGGCCGCCCATTAAGCAGTGGGCACCGGCACTCAGCGCCAGATCCACTTGGCGTTGCAAGTTGTCACGCAAGTCCTGGCGCGCCATAGGGCCAATGGTAACGCCCGGGTCGGCCGGGTTGCCCACCTTCAAAGCGGCTACCTTCTGTTGCAATAAAGCAATAAAGTCATCGGTAATTTGGGGCAGCAGAATAAACCGTTTGGCGGCGATGCAGGTTTGCCCGCAATTGCTAAAGCGAGAGGTTATGGCTTGGTCTGCGGCCCATTCTAAATCCGCATCCGCCAACACCACAAAGGGGTCTGACCCCCCCAGCTCTAAAATGCATTTCTTTAAGGCGCCACCACTCAATGCCGCCACAGCACGCCCTGCGCGGCCAGAGCCCGTAAGGGTAACGGCTTGCACGTGCGGACTGGCGATGGCATCCGCCACCAACGCATCTTCTATGTAGAGATTGGTGATGAGGTGTGGGGGAAAGCCCGCTGAACTCATAACCTCCGCAATAGCCGCCGCACAGCGCGGCACGTTGGGGGCATGCTTAATGGCCACGCCATTGCCAGCCATGAGGGCTGGAACAGCAAAGCGAAACACCTGCCAAAACGGGAAGTTCCAAGGCATAACGCCCAGCACCACGCCGATGGGGTGGTAGGAAATGTAGCTGTGGTGTAACTCATCGGAGGCTGTGGGCTGCGGGGTTAAAAAGGCCTCGCCCTCAGTGGCGTAATAAAGACATACGGCGGCACAGCGTTTAATTTCCGAGAGGGCCTCACGGGTGGGTTTGCCCATCTCTTCGGTAATTAAGGCTGCCAAGCGGTCTTGTTGCGCCAACAACAGGTGGTTTAAGGCACGCAGCAGCGCAGCACGTTGCGCAAAAGGCCTGTGACGCCATTCTCGCTGGGCGGCATGGGTTTGTGACAAAAGTGCAGCCAGCGCAGTTTTATCGAGGCTATCAAAGCGTTCAAGAATCGTTTCGGTGGCGGGGTTGTGACTAATAAAGGGCATGAACAATGGCGCGCGGCATGGGGAATCGTTAAGGCTACCCCAAAAGGCGGAATTTTGACAACCAATGCTTGATGCCTATCAACCCCGTTCAACAAAAAGATATAAATTTAATTGCATTTTTATGACGCCATTGATATGTTCTTAACTCGATGTAACAAGTGGTTGCATGTTGCAGTGCAAGAAAACCACGATAACCTGAGGGGAGCTACAATGTTTCACAAGAAATTAAAACCGCTGGCGCTGGTGGCCGCAATTGCACTGGGCTCCGCACTTGTTCTGCCATTGGCCGCTCATGCCGATGGTACGCAGGACGAAATAAAAGCGCTGAAAGCTCAGCTGGAAATGCTCAATAAGAAATTGGATGATCTCTCCAAGAAGCAAGATAAAACCGATCAAAAAGCTACTACTGCATCAGAAGATGCAAAAAAAGTGACCGCCAGCTTTGAGCGCATTCAAATTCCTCAGCAACCCGATAGCTACAAACCTGGCACGGTGAACATGCACACGGGTGCAGCCAATCCAGGCGTAGTGGATAGCGCTAACTTCTTGCACCGTGAGCGTGATGACAGCCTGACCTTTGGCATGCCCAGCGGCGGCGGTATTACCCTCTACGGTCAGTTGGATGTATCGGCAGATGATGTAACCAATGGTTTGCCGGGAATGGTGCAAGGACCAAATGCCAACCATGCTGGGGCATCTCCCATTTCAACAGTGGGTATGTTGCCGGCCATTTCTACCAACTCAACCTATGTGGGGTTGCGCGGCTTCCAACCTATTGCCAGCTGGAATAATTCGCAGTTCCTGTGGCAATTGCAAACCAATATCGCCCTATCCGCTGTAGCGGGAACAGGTCAAACCAATTCCGCACAAAACAGCACAGCATCAGGCGCCTTGACCACGGGTACTAGCTACATCGGTTTTGGTGGCAAAGAGTGGGGTGCGGTTAAGGTTGGTAAAACCTTTGCGCCCTACCAGCTCTCTACGCAAATCTTTGATCCGTTTGCAGGAAAACTGGGCAGCATGAATGTGATTATGGGTAATACCGGCGGCGACAATCGTGTTGAGTTCGGTACCATTATTGAACATTCCATTTGGTATGAATCACCCAACTACAAAGGCTTGAGTTTTGCAGCGCTCTTCTCGCCCGGGCAGAACCGTTCGCAGGATAGCAGTTCCATTCCGCAAGGCGGTTCAAATTGTGCGGGCGGAAACGTACCTGGCAGCGGCGGCCTGATTGGTGGAGCGGGCAGCAATATTGGATCGAGTCAGAATTCACCGGATGGTTGTAACGACGGTGGCTTTAACAACGCCTTTAGCGCCAGCTTGGTTTATGACGATAAAACAGCTTGGTATTTAACCGCTGCTTATGAGCTTCATACAAAAGTAAATCGCGGCAGCGATATCGTAGGCTTGGCAGGTTCTCTACCGGGTATACCAGCAGGCTTAGCTTCTGGCCTTAGCAACCCCCTTACCGATGCTAATGTGCTAAACGCAATCGCTGATGATGTTGGTGATGAAGCAGCTACCAAAATCGGCGTAATGTATCGTTTCCAATCTACTGGTACTACGGTGGGTGGTATCTGGGAACATATGACACGTAAAATCCCCACGTACCTGAATTTCCAGAATGAGCGGCAGCGGGATGGCACTTGGCTCATGATTCAGCAAGATTTACCCTATGCCAATAAGGTCAGTTTTGGCTGGGGTCACGCAGATTTACCCACTGGGGATGCGGGTGGGCAGCATAATTATGACCCCAGTTTAGCCAATAACAGTACGGCCGATATGTACACTTTGTTGCTGCAACATCAAGTAGATCGTAACTTATCCTTCTACGGCAACTTTGCGGCTACAGTCAACCATGGCAATGCCCACTATAACTTGGGTGCTGGTGGTCATGGCGTGCAAACAGACTGCCATGATGCGGGTCCTGGAATCTCAGCGTCTGGTGGTGTAGATTCATCACCGCAATGCTGGGGTGGAAATCATCTTGAAGGGATATCTTTGGGTATGAACTATCGTTTCTAAAGATACAGAACGTGTTGCATAAAATAAGAGCGGCTTAGGCTGCTCTTATTTTTTATATCCAGCATTCTGCAAGTTCTTGTTGTCCCCAGTGGGTATTTTTCATGGTATTTTCGTCATTATGAATAATTCACCCTCCAAAATTGAAATAGGGGTCAGACCCCTAATGGGGTCTGACCCCTATTGGCGATTATTTTTGTTTCTCTTGCTGTTTCCGCTGATGGCGCTCACATCTCCTGAAGTGTTTAGTGATAGCAATGACCCGCTGCCCAAGCAAACGCTCACGGCAGATTACATCTTGTTGGGCGAAGTGCACGACAACGCAGCCGGCCACGCGCTGCGCTTTTCTTGGCTGCAGCAACTCACAACGCAACGAAAAGTTTCCATTGCTATGGAGCAGTTGGATGTTTTTAATCAAGCGGCATTAGATAGCGCTATCACGAGTTGGAAAAGTGCGCATCAACAACCAGACGCCAATCAAGCCCGCAGTATTGCCGAAGAAGCGAAATTCGATTTTAAAGGTTGGAAATGGCCGCTCTATGAACCGGTCTTCACATGGGCATTGGCGCAAAGCATTCCACTCGCCGCTGCAAATTTGTCGCGCTCTGAGCTGGGTCAAATTATGAGCGGTGAACGCTCAGCGCCCCATGAGCCCAGCGCTTGGAGTAATGAGCAAAGAGAGGCCCTATTGAATGAAGTGCGTGTGGGGCACTGCAATTTAATGCCAGAACATCTGCTGCCCAGCATGGTGAATGCCCAACGGGCGCGTGATTATGAAATGGCTCAGACGTTGGTGGCGTTGCATCAACGCACCCATGGCCCCGTGGTGCTGTTGGCCGGTAACGGGCATCTGCGCAATGACTTGGCGGTGCCCGTGTGGTTGCATCAAATGGATCCTCATGCGGTGGTGGTGAGTGTGGCCGTGCTGGAGTCAGAGTCACAATCGTCTAATCAAACATCACCGACGGTCGCGCAGAACCATGATGCTGAACCGCAGAATGCTTTTGATGTGGTGGCTTATGTCCCCGAAGAACCGCGCCCTGATCCATGCGAAGCGTTGCGCCAGCGCCTGCATAAATAGACGCTTCAGAATTGATTGGTGCTGATGAGACGAATCGAACGTCCGACCTACTGATTACGAATCAGTTGCTCTACCAACTGAGCTACATCAGCACTATGGGGATGCAATTATAGCCGTTGAAGGCGGTTGCCGGCAATTTTCCTATTGCCGGTTAAAATCAGCATTGACTAGGCCAAAGACTCTAGTGACTGAGGCGTGATTCCAAATACTTGCGTTAACGCGTTAACACCCCCCACAGGCAAAACATTATCCAACTGCATGGAGGCAATATTGTCGCGCGACATAAGGGGCGTGCCGGGCATCAGTTCAAACAATCGTGCTTGCAGTTGTCCCACCCAACCCGGTAGAGGAATAATGCGCCGCTGGTGACCAATGCGCCTGCCGGATAATTGAACCAATTGACCCAATGTGTATGCTTGCGGTCCCACCAAATCAAAACTTTTTCCGATCGTATCAGGCAAGGTGATGGAGCGCGCAAAGGCCTCTGCCACATCGTTCACAGCGACAGGCTGAAAGCGCGCATCCGCATTGGCCAGCGGGACGAGAGGCAAAAACCGAGAGAGTTTGGCAAACAGATTAATAAAATTATCTTCTAAGCCAAAAATAACCGAGGGCCTAAAAATGGTCCAATCCAATTCACTGCTTCGCACCAACGCCTCTCCGTCACCTTTGCTGCGCTGATACATGGAGGGCCCACTGCTATTCGCGCCCAAGGCGCTCATGTGCAGTAAGCGTCGCAGACCTTGTTGCTCCATAGCGTCAATGATGGACTGCACCAAGGTGACATGAGCGGCCCTAAACTGCGCGCCATAGGGAACACCCGGTGTATCGTGCAGCAACCCCACCAAATTAACCACGACTCCCTGAGGGCCTACAGAGGCACAGCAAAAATTCAAAAAATCAGGATTGTGAATGTCGCCCTTCAGCCAATGGTTTTGGGATGCAGCAGCATCACGAGCAGGCGCATCATGACGGCTGGGAATAAGCACCGTATGGCCCAAGGCCATGAGGCGAGCGGTGAGTGCGCGGCCCACAAAGCCGCTCCCACCGATTAATAGGATCGGTGCCATGTTTAAAATTGAATAATTAAGAAAATATTAGGCAGCAGCAGAAGCAGGCGCGTGGTTACGCCGAATGCGCACCACAATACTCACACCTTCTTGTATCGTCCCTTCGGGTAGAGGGGGTACATAATCCACATGCATCACACGGGGCTCGATGTCCGTGAGTGTGCAGGAGTCTACGTCGAAGAAATGATGATGTGCACTCACGCGGGTGTCATAAAACACACGATTGCGGTCTACGATTACTTCTCGCACCAAACCCTTTTCAGCAAACAAATTAAGGGTGTTGTAGACAGTAGCCTTAGAAACCTCAGTGTGGGATTGGTTAACCATGTCCAGTAATTGTTCAGCAGAGACATGTTGCTGACGTGCAAACAAGGCATGGGCGATCACCAAACGTTGATGAGTGGGAATAATGTCCGATTGCCGCAACAGCTTAATGGTGTCAGCTCGATCTGGCGTTTTATCAATAATCATGATGAGGTACCTGAATTATAGTTTTGATAACTTAACACTATAGACTTGAATAGAATTGAATTCAATCACCTAAAGCGCGCGGCAATGGAAACGTGACATTTTCAGGGGTACCTGCCAATTCTTCTACAGTGGTAGCGCCCATTTCTTGTAAGCGGGCAATGACTTCAGAGACCAGTATTTCAGGAGCAGAAGCGCCCGCAGTCACACCGATACGGGTCTTTCCCAACAGCCATTCCGCTCTTAAATCGTCAGCGCGGTCCACCATGTAGGCATCAATACCCCGGTTGGTGGCCACTTCGCGCAGTCGATTGGAGTTGGAGCTGGTGGGAGAACCCACCACAATAACCAAATCCGCCTCAAGGGTTAATGTTTTTACGGCGTCTTGGCGGTTTTGTGTGGCGTAACAAATGTCATCCTTGCGTGGCCCCGTGATAGCCGGAAAACGTGCACGTAATGCGGCGATCACCCGTTGTGCGTCATCCACTGAGAGGGTGGTCTGTGTGACGTACGCCAATTGCGCGGGGTTCTGAACAACCAGCAGCGCAACATCCTCTGGTGTTTCCACCAGGTAAATGCGATTGGGGGCTTGGCCTAAGGTGCCCTCAACCTCGGGGTGACCTCTGTGACCAATCATGACAATTTCACGACCCGCTGCATGCAAGCGCGACACCTCTGTGTGCACCTTGGTGACTAAGGGGCAAGTGGCATCAAATATCTCAAGCCCGCGTTGGGCGGCCTCTTCGCGCACCGCCAAAGACACACCATGCGCACTAAAAATAACGGTGGCCCCTTTGGGGGCTTCGCTCAGTTCGTCAATAAATATTGCGCCTTTGCGTTTCAAGTTATCCACCACAAAACGATTATGGACAACTTCGTGACGCACATAAATGGGGGCGCCGAAGCGATCCAGGGCGCGCTCTACAATCTCAATGGCGCGATCCACCCCGGCACAGAAGCCACGTGGGTTGGCCAACACAATAGAAATATTCTGCAATGTCATGAACGCGCCTTTAAAGAATCCCATATCAACAGCACGGCGCCCACGGTAATAGCAGAATCGGCCAGATTGAATGCGGGCCAGTAATAGCTGCTCACATGCCATTGAATGAAATCGGTCACCGTGCCTTGTGCCACACGGTCGATCAAGTTGCCTAAAGCGCCGCCCATAATCAGAGTAAGGCCAAAACAAAAGTGACGATTTTTAGTATGTTGTTGGATAAGACGCGTTAAAAATATAATAGCGAGGAGAGAAATGCCTGAAAAGAAATAGCGCTGCCAGCCCGCCGCTTGCGCCAAGAAACTAAAGGCCGCGCCGGAGTTATGGGCCAACACCAAATTAAACCAGCCGGTGAGAACAATAGGCTCAGTGGGTGAGAGTGTGGCGTTAATATAAAACTTGCTGAGTTGATCGAGCGCTGCGATTAGCAAAGCCAGACCCCACCAATGCAAAATATTACGCATGATGACGCGCCTCACCAGCACCTTCCAGATTGATGATGCAGCGACCACATAGACCCGCATGAGCGCCTGTGTGATAAACGTCCGCGCGGTAATGCCAGCAACGTTCGCATTTGCTGTGACTGGTGGCTACCACTACCACAGATACTTCCATTGCAGCTTCTCCTACGGCGGCCAAGTTAACATTTAGCGCATCGCCAGGAATGGTGCATTGAGCGCTGTCTTCCACAGTGGCGCTAGAAGTAATAAACACAAAGCGCAAATCGTTGCTGTAGCTGTGTAGCCATTCCAGCGTTGATCCTTCGGCATACAGCGTCACTTCACCAGCCAATGAGGAACCTAAGGCGCCCGCCGCGCGCAACTCTTCTAAGCGTTTTTGTACCTGTGTGCGCAGGGCGCGCAAGCGATTCCAGTGGATTACACGCTCTACTTCTTGTGGCACGGTAGGCAAGTCATGCCAGGTTTGAAAGAACACGGAATCATCATGCTCGGGTGTGGTGTTTTTTAAAGTAGCCCACACTTCTTCTGCGGTAAAGGTGAGGATGGGGGCCATCAAGCGCACCAAGCTCTGCGTGATGTGCCATAGGGCATTTTGTGCGGCACGACGTGCGTGAGAACTGGCGCCTGCGGTGTAGAGGCGATCTTTTAGAATGTCCAAATAAAAACCACCCAAATCTTCCGAGCAGAAAGTCTGTAGGCGCTGCGCCACCAAATGAAATTCAAAGCGCTCATAATCACCCACAGCCTGTTGTTGAAACTCTCGTGTCAGGGCCAAGGCGTAGCGATCAATATCCAGCCATTGCTCAGGTGGTAGAGCATGTTGCTGAGGGTTAAAGTCCGCAATGTTCGCCAGCAAGAAGCGCAACGTATTGCGAACGCGGCGATAGGCTTCCACCACACGCTTTAAGATTTCATCAGAGAGATTGAGTTCGCCAGAGTAGTCGGTGCTGGCCACCCATAAGCGCAAGTTGTCTGCGCCCAAGGTGTCCATGATTTTTTGCGGCAAAATAACATTGCCTAAAGACTTGCTCATCTTACGCCCTGTGCCATCCACCACAAAACCGTGGGTGAGTAACGACTTATAAGGGGCATGGCCATCTAATGCGCAGGCGGTGAGCAATGAGGATTGAAACCAACCACGATGTTGATCCGAACCCTCCAAATATAAATCAGCGGGATACTGCAAATCACTGCGTCGACGTAATACGGAGACATGGGTGGTCCCAGAATCAAACCACACATCCAAGGTGTCACTAAGCTTGCGGTAATGCGCGGTGTCATCGCCCAATAATTCTTCAGCATCTAATTCAAACCACGCTTCCAACCCCGATATTTCAATGCGCTGCGCAATGGTTTCTGTGAAGGCTTCCGTGTTGGGATGCAGGGCTCCCGTTTCTCGATGCACGAAGAAGGGCATGGGCACACCCCAAGCGCGCTGACGCGACACGCACCAATCGGGGCGATTTTCAATCATGGCCTTAAGGCGCGCTTGCCCCCAGGCGGGGAAAAATGTGGTCTCCGCCACAGCGGCGCAAGCCGTGTCGCGCAACGTCTTGCCATTTTGAGGCGCATCGTCCATGGCAATAAACCATTGCGGTGTGGCTCTAAAAATAATCGGCGACTTATGGCGCCAGCAATGGGGATAGCTGTGCGTGATCTGTGCTTCGCACAGCAAACGACCGCGTGCGCGCAATGCTTCAATCACCACGGGGTTGGCTTTCCACACATTTAAACCCCCCACCAAAGGCGTGTTTTCATAAAACTGACCGTTGCCCCCTACGGGGTTATCCACCGCCAAGTGGTAGCGTTGCCCCACTACGTAATCGTCCACGCCATGGGCGGGTGCCGTATGCACCAAACCCGTACCGGTTTCGGTGGTGACGTGATTTCCGCAAATCATGGGAGAGGGGCGATCAATAAAAGGATGCTGCAAGGCCAAATGTTCCAGTGCAGCGCCTTTGGTGTGTGCCAATATTTCTTGGGGCTCTAGGCCATAGCGGGTCAGGCTCTGTTCCATCAATTCTTGCGCGAGTATCAACAGACCTTTGCTGGTGCGCACCAACACGTAATCCAATTCCGGATTCACACTCACCGCTTGGTTGGCGGGTAAGGTCCATGGGGTGGTGGTCCAGATGACGGCAAAGGCTTCTGTGCTGTCCAGGGTGATGTTGAAGGCCTTGGCTAAGGCGGCGCGATCGGTAACAGCAAACGCCACATCAATGGCAGTGGACTTACGGTCCTCATGTTCCACTTCGGCCTCGGCCAAGGCAGAGCCGCAATCCAAACACCAGTTCACAGGCTTTTGCCCTTGTACCAAATAACCGCGTTTCCAAATGCCGGCCAAGGCACGCACGATGTCGGCTTCAGTTTGAGGGTTTAAGGTGAGGTAGGGGTTTTCCCAATCACCCAATACACCCAATCGAATAAAATCTAATTTCTGGCGCTCCACTTGGGTTTTTGCATACTCGCGACAAAGGGCGCGAAAGTGCGCGGGCTCGATATGTTTGCCATGCAGCTTTTCCACTTGGTGTTCGATGGGTAAGCCATGACAATCCCAGCCCGGCACGTAAGGCGCGTCAAACCCAGAGAGGGTTTTGCTTTTCACAATCATGTCTTTGAGAATCTTGTTCACCGCATGACCAATGTGAATGTCGCCATTGGCATAAGGGGGGCCATCGTGCAGCACATAGCGCGTCCGACCCACGCAATGTTGGCGCAGACGCTGATAGCGTTTTTGTTGCTGCCAAGAGGCAATCCAAAAAGGCTCGCGCTTGGCCAAATCAGCCCTCATGGGGAATGGTGTTTCGGGTAAGTTTAATGTTTTCTTAAAATCAGTCATGAGGCGCTCAAGTGTTGCTGGTCAAAATAGTCGCGTGCGGCATCGGCGTCGTGTGCGATCTGTTGGGTTAATACATCAAGGCTATCAAAGTGTGCTTCATCTCTGATTTTATGATGAAATTCTACGTGAATACGTGCACCATAAATGTCGCAATTAAAATTAAATAAATGCACTTCCAACAAAGGTTCGCCTTGGCAGGTTACGGTGGGGCGTGTGCCCAAACTGGCCACCGCCGGTAGCGCTTTGTCCTCCAAACCCTTCACCGTAACAGCAAAGATGCCAGACAGGGGCGCAATCCGTCGTCCCAAGCGCAAGTTGGCGGTGGGATAGCCTAAGGTTCGGCCCAGGCGCTGGCCTGGAATAACACGACCGGTTATAGAAAAGGGTCGGCCCAATAACTTGCTGGCCAATTTGAGTTGGCCGGCAATTAAGGCCTCGCGCACAGCACTGCTGGAAGCCCGTTGCCCATCCACCAGGATGCTGGACAGTGAAAAACAATCGAAGCCCTGTGCCAGGCCGGCCTGTTGTAAGGTTTCGAAATGGCCCATGCGTCGTGCGCCAAAACGGAAATCATCCCCCACCAACAGCCAACGGGTTTGTAGCTGCTCTACCAAGAGGTGCGAGATGAACACTTCAGCGGATGTATCGGCCAAGGCTTTGTTAAAGCGCAGCACAATCACTTCATCTATACCTGCTTTATCGAGTAACTCTAACTTTTCTCGCAAGGTGGTGAGGCGTGCGGGGGCATCAAGTGGTGAAAAAAATTCTCGGGGGTGCGGCTCGAAGGTCATTGCTGCCGTGGGGAGGCCCAGCTGCTGCGCTGCTGTAGATAGGGCGTGCAACATGGCTTGGTGCCCCAGGTGGACGCCATCAAAATTGCCAATGGTAAGAGCCAGGGGGCCTATAGCGGAAGCTGGGATTCCCAAGTGGATGCGCATGAACAGACCCGGAAAAAAGGAAATTTTACCGCAAATTCAGCCAGTTCCGCCAGCCTCATGGAGGTTGCTGCAGTACCCAAAGGGGCTGACAGTAAGATTTTTACGGTGATATTAAGTAATATAGTGTTTTGTTTACAAAACTTCTGGTTCTAAAGGGCGTATCCCATGAAGCTTCAACAACTGCGTTATTTGGTGGAAGTGGCCCAAGCGGGGCTTAATTTCTCGCAGGCTGCAGAAAATCTTTTTACTTCGCAGCCGGGCATCAGCAAGCAGATTCGCCTGTTAGAGGATGAGCTGGGCGTGGACATTTTCGTGCGCAATGGCAAGCGGGTGGTGGGCGTTACCGAACCAGGACGTCGTATTTTAATCATTGCTGAGCGCGTGCTGTTAGAGGCCAAGAATCTAAAAGACGCAGGACGGGAATTCAGCAATCAAAACGTTGGCGCCCTCACCATTGCCACTACCCATACCCAAGCGCGGTATGTGTTGCCGGCGGTGGTTGCCCGCTTTGCAGAGCGTTACCCTTTGGTAAAACTTATCTTGCATCAGGGTAATCCCATCACGGTGGCCGAGGAAGTGGTGGCCGGCCGCGCTGATTTGGCCATTGCCACGGAGGGCTTGGATCAGTTTGCGGATTTGCGAGTATTGCCCTGCTACGAATGGAATCGGTGTGTTGTTGTGCGCCCTGACCACCCCTTACTGAGTCGCGGCAAAATCACTTTAAAAGAATTAGCGGCCTTGCCGCTCATCACCTACGACTTCGCCTTTACGGGGCGCTCCAAAATCAACCAGGCTTTCGAGCATTTGGGGCTAGAGCCCAACGTTGTGCTGACCGCATTGGATTCGGACGTGATTAAAACCTATGTGGAGTTGGGCATGGGGGTGGGCGTTATCGCGGCCATGGCCTTCGATCCCATTCGCGATACGGGACTGCGCGCCATTGATGTCAGTCATCTGTTTGAAAACAGCACCACCCGTATTGGTATTCGCCGTGGCGCATTTTTGCGGCAGTACACCCTCGATTTTATTGAGATGTTTGCCCCCCACCTGACAGAGGCGGTGGTAAAAGCAGCGCTGGATTAACTAGGGGTCAGACCCCACCCGGGGTCTGACCCCAAGAAATGGGGTCTGACCCCTAAGCGCCGCGCTTAGAGAAATCACTCAAGCGCACACCAGTCAGCCAGAGCGTGGCCAGATAGCTAAAACCAGCACCCAGCAATAAAGGCGTTAGCCACAGCAAATGCTGCCAACTATCCCCCTTCAGCCAACGCCCTTCCTCTCCTTGAAAGAAGGACAACACTGCCCCCATGACAAGCAACGCCAACAAGAGCTGCATGAAGAAACGGCCCCAACCGGGGCGTGGCTGAAATAAATTGCGACTGCGCAGGCCGTGGTAGAGCAGCCCCGCGTTCAGGCAGGCGCCCAATCCTGTGGCCAAGGCCAACCCCGCATGCTGAAAGGGAATCATGAACAGCACATTCATTACCTGTGTTACAGCCAATACCAGAATGGCAATTTTTACCGGTGTTTTGATGTTTTGCCGGGCGTAAAAACCAGGGGCTAGAATCTTCACGGCAATCAGGCCGGTTAAACCCAGGCTGTACGCCATTAAGGCATTGCGCACCATCAGCACATCATGGGCTTGAAAAGCGCCACGGAAGAACAGCGTGGAAACCAGCGGCACACCCGCCACAGCCATAGCCACCGCCGCAGGCAAGGTCAGCACCAAGGTAAGGCGCAAGCCCCAATCCAAGAGGCCGGAATAGCGGTTTTCATCGCCCGCCGCATGATGGCTGACCAGACTGGGTAACAAAATGGTACCCAAGGCCGCTCCCAGTAAGCCGGTAGGAAATTCCATCAAACGGTCTGCATAAAACAACCAAGACACACTGCCTGTGGGCAAATAAGAGGCAAAAATAGTACTGATCACTAGGCTGATTTGTCCTACCGACACCCCAATCACGGCGGGCCCCATCAGTTTGAGTACCCGCAACAGACCCGGTTCACGGGGGTTCCAGCGAAAACGAGGCCACATGTGAATGCCGCGCAAAAAAGGTACTTGAAACAGCAATTGCAGCACACCGCCCGCCAAAGCGCCCCACGCCAACGCCATGATGGGACGGTCAAACCAGGGGGCTGCCACGAGGGCAAAGAAAATAAAGGAGACATTAAGCAATACAGGGGTAAAGGCGGGTACCCAGAAGCGGTTCCAGGTATTGAGCACCCCGGCGGCCAAAGACACCATAGAAATAAAGAAAATATAAGGAAAAGTAACGCGCAACAGGTCTGAGGCAATGGCAAATTTATCAGGATCCGAGGCAAAACCGGGGGCTGAAATAGTGATCACTTGAGGAGCAAACACCACGCCCAGCAAGGATGTTAGGGCCACCACCAAGGCCAAGGCAGTGGCCACATGGTCCACCAAGCGGTGAGCCGCTTCCTCACCTAAGCGGGTCTTGGCTTCGGCCAAAATAGGGACAAATGCTTGGGAAAAAGCCCCTTCCGCGAACAGGCGACGCAGTAAGTTGGGGATGCGAAAAGCCACAAAAAAGGCATCGGTCAGGCCGCCGGCCCCAAATACGTGGGCAACAGAGGCATCCCGGATAAATCCGAGGATGCGTGAGAGCAGCGTCATGCTGCTGGTTTGGGCAAGGGCTTTAAGGAGGTTCATGAGTGTCACAGAGGGTAACATAGCCCGCCTGGGCTCTTCGAGGGCGGAATGATGAGCCCATTGATTTTTGATAGGAAATCACCTAGAATGCCCAGTTTTCCACAGAACTTTAAGGAATTGCGGCATTGAAGCCGCGGTTCTTGCAACTGGAGCATTACCATGGCCAATACCGCCCAAGCTGAAAAACGTGCCCGTCAGGCTCAAGCCCAACGGGCCCACAACATGTCTTTGCGTTCCACATTGCGTACCGCAGTGAAGAAGGTTCGTAAAGCAGTGGCCGAAGGAAACAAGACTGCCGCACAGGCTGTTTTTCAAGCGTCCATTAGCACTATTGATAGCATTGCGGATAAAAAAATTATCCACAAGAATACCGCATCCCGCACCAAAAGCAGACTCTCTGCGGCAGTCAAGGGCATGGCCGCCTAGTGTCGAGGACGCAAATAGCAGGACGCAAACAGTAGAATGCAGGATCGGGCGGCGGCGATAGAAATATCGCCGCCGATTTCATTTTAGAGCAGGCAGCACATTACGCTTAGGATTGCAGCCATGAGCCATGTCATGAACACCTATAACCGGTTACCCGTGGCCTTCGAGCGCGGTGAAGGCGTCTGGTTATGGGATGTAGACGGCCGCCAATATTTGGATGCCTTGGCGGGAATTGCCGTGAATGGGTTGGGCCATGCTCATCCCCGTTTGGTACAAGCGATCGCCCAGCAAGCAGGGCAACTGATTCATACCTCCAACATTTATCGCGTGCTGCACCAAGAAGAATTGGCCGATGCCCTATGCGCGCTTGCGGGTATGGATCAGGCTTTCTTTTGCAATTCCGGTGCCGAGGCCAATGAGGCCGCTATTAAGTTGGCGCGCCTGTACGGTCATCAACGTGGCATCGACACCCCCACGATCGTGGTCATGGAAAAGGCATGGCATGGTCGTACCATCGCTACGCTTTCTGCTACTGGTAGTCGCAAGGCGCAAGCGGGCTTCGAGCCACTGCTCGCGGGTTTTGTGCGGGTTCCCTACAACGACATGGCGGCAGTAAAAGCCGTGGCCGAACATAACCGCAATATTGTGGCGGTATTGCTCGAACCGATTCAGGGTGAGGGCGGTATTAATGTGGCCGACGTGGAATACCAACGCAGTTTGCAGCAGCTGTGTCGCGAACGCGACTGGTTGTACATGGTGGATGAAGTGCAAACCGGTATTGGTCGCACCGGGTATTGGTTTGCCACACAGCATGCCCAAATCGTTCCTGATGTCATGGTGCTGGCCAAAGGATTGGGTTCAGGCGTCCCCATTGGCGCTTGTTTGGCGGCCGGTCCCGCTCGTGATGTGTTTAAGCCGGGCAATCATGGCACCACCTTTGGTGGTGGCCCATTGGTTTGTGCCGCGGCATTGGCCACGCTTTCCATCATGCAAGATGAAAAATTATTAGAAAACGCGCAACACCAAGGGCAACGGCTGCACGCGGGTTTCACAGAAGCGCTGGCAGGCGTGGCGGGTGTGATGGCTATTCGTGGCCAAGGGCTCATGATGGGTATTGAATTGGCGCGCCCCTGCGGTGAATTGGTGAAACAGGCCTTAGAGAAGGGCCTGCTGATTAACGTCACCGCCGACACCGTGGTGCGTTTATTGCCCCCGCTTATTTTAAACGATGGTGAGGCCGACCAAATTGTGATGCGCTTGGCGCCCCTGATTAAAACGTTTTTGAGTACTGCACCATGAAGCACTTTTTACAATTTAAAGATTTTACGCGCGAAGAGTTTGAGTATTTGTTTGAGCGCACACGTCACATCAAAGCCATGTTTAAGGCCTACGCCATCTACCATCCCCTGGGAGATCGGATGCTGGCCATGGTGTTTGAAAAGCAAAGCACCCGCACACGCGTGTCTTTTGAAGCAGGCATCCACCAGTTGGGCGGATCCTCTATTAACCTCACCACCACCGACACTCAATTGGGGCGCGGCGAGCCGATTGAAGATGTGGCGCGGGTTATTTCGCGCATGGTGGATTTGGTTATGATCCGCACATTTGATCAATCTATCATTGAGCGCTTCGCGGCCTACTCGCGCGTACCGGTCATTAACGGGTTAACCAATCAGTATCATCCGTGCCAAATTTTGGCTGACGTTTTTACCTATATTGAACGGCGTGGCTCCATTACCGGAAAAACGGTGGCCTGGATTGGCGATGGCAACAACATGTGCAGCACCTGGTTGCAGGCGGCGCACATTTTTGATTTCCAGTTAAACGTGTCATCCCCTGAAGGGTATGCATTGAATACTGAATTAATTACCGCGGATGAGCTTGCGCATCTCACCACCTTCGAAGACCCCATGAAGGCGGCACAGAACGCGGATTTGGTTACCACCGACGTGTGGACCAGCATGGGATTTGAAGCGGAAACCAATGAGCGCAAAGTGGACTTTGTGGATTTTCAGGTGGATGAAGAAATGATGGCGGTGGCGCGCTCTAATGCGCTCTTCATGCATTGTTTGCCTGCGCATCGCGGTGAAGAGGTTTCGGCAGAAGTATTAGAAGGGCCTCAGAGTGTGGTGTGGGATGAAGCAGAAAATCGCCTGCATGCTCAGAAGGCATTGATGGAATATTTAATTTTGGGCCGTGTAGCCAAACCTTAAGGAAAAATAGATTCATGAGCGACATTAAGAAAGTTGTGTTGGCCTACTCCGGTGGTTTAGATACTTCCGTTATTTTGCAATGGCTGCAAGACACTTACCAATGTGAAGTGGTGACATTTACCGCTGACGTGGGTCAGGGGGGCGAACTGGAATCGGCACGCATCAAAGCCGAAAAATTTGGCATTAAGCAAATTTACATTGACGATTTGCGCGAAGAATTTGTGCGCGACTTTGTGTTTCCTATGTTCCGTGCCAATGCCATTTATGAAGGTGAGTATTTATTGGGCACCAGTATTGCGCGCCCTTTAATTGCCAAGCGCCAAATTGAAATTGCACGTGAAACGGGTGCGGATGCGGTATCGCATGGCGCCACCGGAAAGGGCAATGACCAAGTGCGTTTTGAGCTGGGTTATTACGCCCTAGAGCCTGGCATTAAAGTCATCGCTCCCTGGCGCGAATGGGATCTCACCTCCCGTGAAAAATTGGTGGCGTATGCCGAAACCCATGGCATTTCCGTGGACATGAAACATAAATCGGGCGGCAGTCCCTACAGTATGGATGCCAACTTATTGCACATTTCCTATGAAGGGAAAATATTAGAAGACCCCGCCCACGAACCCGATGAAGACATGTGGTTGTGGACGGTGTCTCCGGAAGCGGCGCCCGATAAGCCAGAATATTTGGATTTAGAATTTATTCAAGGGGATGTGGTATCGCTTAACGGCAAACCGCTTTCACCCGCGCAAGTCCTCACCGAGCTCAATCGGTTAGGCGGCAAGCACGGCATCGGTCGTCTGGACTTGGTGGAGAACCGTTACGTGGGCATGAAATCCCGCGGCTGTTACGAAACACCAGGCGGCACTATTTTGTTAAAAGCGCACCGCGCCATTGAATCCATTACCCTAGATCGCGAAGTGGCTCATTTAAAAGATGACCTCATGCCGCGTTACGCGTCCATGATCTACACCGGCTACTGGTGGAGCCCGGAGCGCTTGGTTTTGCAAAAATTAATCGATGACACGCAGCACGTGGTAAACGGTTGGGTGCGCTTAAAGCTATATAAGGGCAATGTGATCGTGGTGGGCCGTGATTCCAAAACCAATTCGCTGTTTGACGCCAACATTTCCACTTTTGAAGACGATGGCGGCGCGTATCAGCAGTCCGATGCCGCAGGGTTTATCAGGCTTAATGCTTTGCGCTTGCGTATTGCCGCACGTCTGCGCGCGTCCAGTGCCAAGCGTGGTAAATAAAAGAGGTTGGGACTATGCCATCTTTTGATATTGTGTCCGAAGTAGATAAGCAAGAAGTGCGTAACGCGGTGGAGCAAGTCAATCGCGAGGTGAGCACCCGTTTTGATTTTAAAGGCTCGGATGCGCGGGTTGAGCAAAATGAGTTTACTCTTACCGTGTTTGCCGACGATGATTTTAAGTTGGAGCAAATAAAAGAAATCTTAAACTTGAAACTTGTTAAACGCGGCATCGACATTCGTTCGTTGGACACCAAAAAATCTGAAGCTATTGGTGGTGATAAAGTGAAGCAACTGATTACCGTAAAGGTGGGGGTTGAGACGGAGTTGGCGAAGAAGATTGTTAAGATTTTAAAAGAGAGCAAGCTTAAGGTGCAAGGCAGTATTCAAGGGGATGCTGTGCGCGTAACGGGTCCTAAGCGCGACAATTTGCAAGAAGCCATTGCCTTAATAAAATCCAGCAAGTTAGAGCTGCCCTTACAGTTTAATAATTTTCGCGATTAATTATCGTTTTTGTTGGGTGTTAATTCTAGCGCCCGCGCATACAGCTTACTGCGATTCTCGCCGGTAATTTTAACGGCTAGGCGCACCGCATCACTCACCGATAGTTTTTCTAATAAATCTTGCAGCAGCACATCATGCGTACTGACATCCGGTGCCTCCTGCGGTGGCGCCCCCTCGATGGCCAAAACAAACTCCCCCCGTTGATGGTTGGGATCCTCTTCAATCCACAGTAGGGCTTCACCCAAAGTACAGCGGTGAACGGTTTCAAACACCTTGGTCAGTTCGCGCCCAATCACCAAACGCCGCTCTAAGCCAAAAGCTTCCCCAAAAGCGCTCAAACATTCCACAATACGATGCGGCGCTTCATAAAAAACCAGCGTTGCCGTTTGGGTTTTTAACGACAGTAATTCATGCGCACGGGCTGAGGCCTTGGCGGGCAGAAACCCCACAAACAAAAAGGAATTCTGTAAAAACCCACAGGCTGACATTAATGTGGTGACGGCACTGGGTCCTGGGATGGGGGTGACGGTAATGCCCGCATTCAGAGCGGCATCTACCAATAGCGCTCCGGGGTCGCTGATGCCTGGGGTGCCGGCGTCGCTGACCAGCGCAACAGATAAACCCGATTGCAGTTTTTGAATCAATGCCGGTGCCGCACTGCGTTCATTATGGTCGTGCAGGGCGGTGAGCGGTGTGTCGATTCCGTAATGGCGCAGTAAAGCGCCTGAGTTACGGGTGTCTTCCGCAGCCACCAAGCTTACAGTGCGCAGGGTATCCAAGGCGCGCGCGCTGATATCAGTCCGATTGCCAATGGGGGTGGCCACAATGAATAAAATGCCGATTGAGTGGGACATGAACGCAACGCCTCGCTTAGAACAGCCCCATTCTCAACGCTTAGGGCATATAGGCGCAAGGGGTGGGCCGTGAATGACTCGGGCCGGCGCGGTCGACAGGCCGAGCAGAGGGCCGCTCAATTTTTAAAGGAGCGCGGCCTGGTGATCTTAGTTAATAACTTTACCTGCCGTTGGGGGGAGGTGGATTTAATTGCCCGTGAGGACAAAACACTGGTTTTTGTAGAGGTTCGATTGCGCCACAATGACCTAAGAGGAGGGCCCGCGGAGAGCATTGATGGGCATAAACAACGCCGTCTGGTAGCAGCAGCACGCTTTTACTTGAAGAGATTTCGCTCTATTCCCGCCTGTCGCTTTGATGCGGTGCTGTTAATGGGTAAGGAAGAGGGCCTGCAATGGCTTAAAAACATTATCCTGCTATAAGCGCTTTTGCCGTATTGGGCATCAATGTCATACAATAGCCACCATGGATCTTATTAGACGCATAACCGGGCACTTTAACGAAAGTGCCAATCTTAAGCTGGCGTTGGCCGGCGAACTGGCCACCCCCATCGCCATGGCTGCTGAGCGAATGGTGCAATGCTTATTGGCCGAAGGGAAGATTATGGCCTGCGGCAATGGAGGCTCGGCTGCGGATGCGCAGCATTTCGCTGCAGAATTGCTCAACCGTTTTGAAATGGAGCGCCCGCCATTGGCGGCCATAGCGCTCACTACCGACTCATCCACACTCACTTCAATTGCCAATGACTACCATTACAACGAAGTGTTTTCCAAGCAGGTGCGTGGCTTAGGTCATAGTCGTGATGTGTTGCTGGCCATTTCCACCAGTGGTAATTCCGCTAATGTGATTGAGGCCATTAAAGCCGCTCACGAGCGTGAAATGGCTGTGGTTGCCTTAACGGGTAATGGCGGCGGACAAATGGCCGAACTGTTGGATGGCAATGACGTGCATATCAATGTTAATTCAAAAGTCACGGCGCGCATTCAGGAAGTGCATATTTTGGTTCTGCATTGCTTGTGCGACGCCATCGATTGCGTTTTATTAGGAGCTGAGTAACCATGAAAAAAAATCTTTTGCCATTGGTCTTAATGGTAGCCGCATTGCCTCTTTTGCAAGGATGCTTTCCATTGTTTGCCACCGGCATGGTGGGAACGGGTTTGGTCGTTACAGACCGGCGTACGTCGGGCGCGCAATTGGAAGATGAAGGCATTGAGCTGCGCGCCAATCATGCCGTGAGTGATAAGTTTGGCGATAAGGTACACGTCAACGCCACCAGCTTTAACCGTAATTTACTTTTAACCGGTGAAGCGCCAGATCAAGCCACCCGTAAGGCTGTGGAAGCCGTGGTTCAAGCTGTGCCCAATATTCGCTCGGTTATTAATGAAGTCACCATTGCCGGTAACAGCTCGTTTTCTGAACGGGCTACTGATGCATTCACGACCACCAAAGTACGTACGCGCTTACTCACCGAAGCCAATAATCAGTTTGTGCCGGTACAAATTAGCATTACCACCGAAGCCGGTGTGGTGTATTTGATGGGTTTAGAAACTCATGCTGAAGCAGATGCAGCCAGCGCCATTACCAGCACCACTTCCGGTGTGCGTCGTGTGGTAAAAGTGTTTGAATATATCCCCAATATTCCTGACAACGAAAAGTCGGCACCACCCAGTACGGATGCAACCAAAACGGATGCTCCTGCAAAATCAGGTAAGCCCGTAGAGGTTCAAGCGCCAGCGCCGCAAAGCGAAGTATTGCCACCTGCACAAGCCATTAAGTAAATTAAAGCGTCATCGTGACGACATTTGCGATACCCGCTTTCGAACATAAAATCGCTGCGCCAAGCCAGTGGTTAGAGCGTGTGCACCAGTTGCCGCGCCCTTTGGTGTTTACCAATGGCGTATTCGATATTCTTCATCGCGGCCATGTCACCTATTTGGCTCAAGCACGCGCCTTGGGTGCATCGCTGGTGGTGGCTGTAAATACGGATGCTTCCGTAAAACGTTTGGGTAAGGGCGATGATCGCCCCATTAACAGTTTAGAAGACCGCATGGCCGTATTGGCTGCGTTGGCAGATGTTGATGGGGTGACTTGGTTTGATGAAGACACCCCCTTGCAACGTATCTTGGAATCCTTGCCGGACATTTTGGTAAAAGGTGGCGATTGGCCCTTAGATCAAATCGTGGGTGCCGCAGAAGTGCGTGCTCGAGGGGGTAAAGTGGCGGCCATCCCCTTCGAGCACCAACTTTCCACCACCGCATTGTTGCATCGCATTCGAATTTAATCCGCCATCAGGCGGACCACTCCCTCTAGAACCAAATTCTGTATCGCCAACACCGGAAGATTGAGGCGTGTAATGAGTTCATCTTGTGCCCCGCCGCTTAATAGGCAAATAACCGGTTGTTGCGTGCGTTCATGCAGTGTAGCGGCCAAGCGTTCAATGGCCCCCAAGGTAGCCAAAACAGCACCACTGGACATGGCATCCACAGTATTAAGAGGCAGTTCGGTGAATTGACCGCGGTCGTGCGGCAGCTGCGCAGTGCCCTGAACCAGAGCGGCCGTCATTAAGGTTAGGCCGGGCAATATAAACCCCCCTAAAAATATACCGTCTGCGCTGAGTGCATCCACTGTTGTGGCAGTGCCGGCATTGACCACCACGGCATTTTTTTGTGTCAGGGTGCGTGCGCCGATCAGCGCAGCCCAGCGATCAGCGCCCAGTTGTGCTGTGTCGTAGTGGCTGTGCAATAAGGGGGTAGGTGCGTTTGGATTAACCCACTGAAGGGGCACGCCCGCCGCAGCACAGCACTGTGTAACGCCAGCCTTTACTGCGTGATCGGCCACATGAGCCGCCATCACCTGCGCGGGTGTCCGCTGTAACAGTGAGGCGAGCTGCATCCACTGTGTTGTTTCCCAATCACCCTTATCCACCCAGCCCTCACTGGTGAAGAGGCCCCACTTGGTGCGACTGTTGCCAATGTCTAAAGCCAATTTCATGAGAGCACTCGCAAGGAGATTTCCCCAGATAAAAAGCGTTGCACGGTAGCCCCTTGCTTAAGCAATAGCGCACCATCATGATCAACACCTACTGATTCCCCTGTAGATATGCGCCCATCGGGGAGCGTGAGTTGGATCATGCGGTGCTGGTGAATGCTGCGCGACATCCATTCATCTTTTAAAGGCCCAAATCCAGTTATGGCAAATTGATGCAACAGGGGTAAAAGCTCATGCACAATAGCGGCCAATACCACTTCACGATCGGGTGCGTCAGCAACGGGGTCAGTATTGGGGTTAGTATTGGGGTCAGACCCCTGGGGGGG
>CAIVUX010000002.1 GCA_903909215.1 uncultured Ferrovum sp. | reverse complement strand
GGCTATGCGATGTCCCTGTTCGGTGACTTGTTTGACTGCTTCTATCCTGAATTCTTCGGTATAGCGTTTTGAGTTCATAACACACCTCCAATATCCCCAATTTAATGGGTTCGGAGTGTCTAGTAAACTGGTGGCGATTCATAAATACAAAAAGTGCAGCGCAGATTGCGAGTAAGACTTTACTTGGTAATTCTGGTGCAGTAAAAACACAGGCGACAGTGATTAGACCTAAGCTTGCATAGTATTTTGGAAAGAAATTTCTAACGTATTTTCCAGACCACTCAACAGGAAGCACTCTGAACACTGTGGGTGCCACAACAACTGTGAAAAAGAGCATGATGCCAACCATGCCAGATATTAAGTAATTGGTAATCATGATCACTTCCTAAATAAATTATCCGTAAACTCTACGAAGCGAGTGGGCGGCCACTCCATCTTTAAGGGCCTTACGAACTGGCAATGCAATTAAATAAATACTTTTTTTGATGGCAAGCCGCTCTAAATAGCTGGGCGTTGTTTTTCCAATCATTGGATATACCCAGTCTGGAAGGTTTAAAAAGCCCGCACGACTAATTAACTTGATAAAAAGATTGGACCTTAGGTTGCTAGGAAAGTTTTCGAGCAAATGAATGATGCTCTTTGCGCGCTCACCGAAATAGAGTTCTGAAATGTAGTTTTTTATAGCTGTTTCGGTACCTTTATAGGCATTTCCCATCTTACCATTTAGGCTAATGATTTGACCCTCTCTGAGTTCTTAGGTTCCAAACTTTACAGTTTTGGTTACTGAATTAATCTCCATGGTGTTGCAGGCCACTAAGTACACTTTACCCAGTGGAGTGCGTTTTCCTGAGCGCGTTAGATAAAAAATCCACCCATAATAGTTTTTCTCCCGTCATAGGGGCTCGAGTAAAACCAACGCCCAAACCCGAATGACCGCCAGATTTTCCAAATACCATGAGCTAAATGGTAACGGCCGTGCCGATCGCTTTATTAATATTGTTTATTTTTCGCTAATCCTTAGCGCGTTCTGATCCCCAAGAAGAAAAGACAGCCAGCACAGCACCCCTTAATTGGTTGGAAACATCTTGCGTGATTGGGACTGGTTGCATGTGAGGGGGGTGGGTATGGTTAGAACTAGTCTTGGCATGTTACAGTTCTGTTAATGCATTGATTGCTGGTTTAAGTCCAGCACGACCCACCAGAATAACTCAGGAGAACTGCTATGTCTGACGCCACCCAAAGCGAGGGAATTCTCGCGGATTGGCGCAACCGTGCCCTGCACGCCGAGCAAGAAGTAGCTCGTGCGGTAGTGGGCCAAGCACGCGCCATTCGCTTAATCACCACCGCTTTGTTTGCGCGCGGCCACACCCTCTTAGAAGGCGATGTGGGGGTGGGTAAAACCACATTGTTGCGCGCCTTTACACGTGCCTTAGGAGGTGCCTATGAGCGTATTGAAGGAACTGTCGACTTACTCCCCAATGATTTGTTGTATCACACCTATGTGGCCGAAGATGGTCGCCCCCGTGTGGATCCCGGCCCTTTGCTGCGTCACGGCAATGAGCTGTCTACATTCTTCTTTAATGAAATTAACCGTGCCCGCCCACAGGTCCATGCGTTACTCTTGCGTGCTATGGCGGAACGCACGGTGTCGGCGTTTAATCGCGAATATCATTTTCCGCACCTGCAAGTATTTGCCGACCGCAATCGCGTAGAACGTGAGGAAACTTTTGAAATCCCCTCCGCAGCGCGCGATCGTTTCATGTTTGAAATTGCTATTGAAACGCCGCAGGATACCGATATTCGCATGGCTTTGGCCTTTGACCCCGCTTTTCACGATACCGAAGCGCTGATTGATCGTGTTACCCCCGGCGTGATCCCCTTTGCTGAATTAAACGCTGTGGGCGTGCTCATTCAAAAAACGGTACAAGCCACTCCTGCCTTAAAAGATTATGCCTTGAACTTATGGGAAGCCACGCAACATCCCGGCCGTTTTGGTGTGGCGTTGGATGACGTGGACATGGATGCGCTAATTTTAGCCGGTGCCAGTCCGCGCGGTATTGCTATGCTGATGAAGGCAGCGCGCGTGTCGGCTTGGCTAGACGGACGCGACAGCTTAATCCCTGAAGATATTCAAAACGTGTTTCATGAAGCCATGGCGCATCGTATTTTCTTCACGCCGGTGTATGAGTTGCGTCATGCGGCATTGTCCCATCGTTTTACGCGCGCCATCATAGAGCGCATTGCGGCCCCTTGACCCATCACGTCATGCAAGAGTTCCACTACCGCATCAACTGGCGCGCACGGGGGCATATTCCCGGGCACCATCGCAGTACGCAAGCCGGTGCTGGTTTTGAATTCTATGGTCATCAAGACTTAACCAGTGGTGGTGATGCGCGCCGCCTGGATATTCGCGCCAGTCTGCGCGACCCTTTGCAAGCGTGGAAGGTGCGCCTCTTCGCTCAACGCAGCGCCATTCCTGTGGTGTTGATTGCGGATGTCTCTACTTCCATGCGTTTTCAGGGTCAGCATAATAAATGGCAAACCCTCACGGATTTCGCCACTGCTTTGGCCTGGTCCGCTGCTCGCACGGGCGATCTTTTTTCCTGTGTGGGTTGTGATGTAAAGGTGGTTCCCGAATTATTCATTCCTTCCACCTTGCGCCGCAGCGCCACCTTAGAGCTGCGTCAGCGGTTGACCCAATACCAATCAAAACCCGGCGCGCAAGGCTTACAGCACGCCATCGATTATTTACCCCGGCGCCGCTCATTGGTTTTCTTGGCATCGGATTTTCAATATCCGCTCGTGGATGCCGCGCAAATCATGAATTCCTTAGATGGGCATGATGTGGTGCCGGTACTGTTGCAAGACCCCGCAGAGCGTGAAGCCCCACAAGGACGTGGGCTGTTGCGCGTAAAAGATTTAGAAAGTGGCGCACAGCGTTTGTTGTGGTTGCGCCCCGCACTGCGTACTCGCTGGCAAGAAGCCATTGCTGAGCGTGAAGCGGCTCTGAACGATTTGTTTCGCCGTCATGGACGGCCCGCATTGCAACTTAATGCGCCCTTTAAACCCGATGCGGTCACGGCCTATTTCCATGAATCCTTCTGACGAAAACACGCTTCCCTTAACCGTTGAGCAACATGCGGACCGTCTTTTTGGTTATCAGTTGGGTGATGTGGTGCAAGAGCAGGTTGTTATCCACGCCCGGGGTCTGACCCTGGATCCGCAATCATTGCCGCATGTGGGCAAACGCGCGGGTTGGTTTTCTGTACACTCTGTGGCACTGCAGGATACACCCGTGGCACAAGGCCATGACTACACGCTGCGCCTCGAGTTTCAGCTGATTAACAGTCCCCATGAAACCCGTCGCCTGACCGTTCACCCCGTATTGTTGCGTTTTACGGGGGAGAGCAACCGTGTGGTAGAGCAAGGCGTGGGCGACATCACCATTGATGCCACACCCTTGGGCACCGGTGAACTGCGCAGTGGTATGGATAATGTAGCACCCGCCCGCCCCGCCATGGCTATTTCTACTGAACCACAACAACAGTTAATAACTGTGGAAGCCGCGCTCGCTGTGGGTTTGCTGCTGTGGCTG
>CAIVUX010000001.1 GCA_903909215.1 uncultured Ferrovum sp. | reverse complement strand
GACAGAAGAGATGTTCCGCTTCGTGGCACAAGAAGTATTGGGCACCACCTGCATCAGCTACGGCGGGCGTGAGCTGGATTTGGGCAAACCCTTCGCACGCCTCACGGTGTGCGAAGCCATTCGCCGCTATCACCCCGAATATACGCAAGCGCGATTGGACGACCGCGAATACTTGGTTAACGAAGTGAAGCGCTTAGGCGGTAAGATACGCGCCAATGAAGGCTTGGGCGGCTTACAACTACTGCTGTTTGAAGAAACCACAGAAGCCCAGTTGTTTGAACCCACTTTTATTATTGATTACCCAGCGGAGGTCTCTCCTCTGGCGCGTCGCAATGACAATAACCCCGAGATTACCGAGCGTTTTGAATTGTTTATTACCGGGCGTGAAATTGCCAATGGGTTTTCTGAATTAAATGATGCAGAAGATCAAGCGGCACGCTTTCAAGAACAGGTGGCGCAAAAAGAAGCGGGGGACGCGGAAGCCATGCATTACGACGCCGATTACATTCGCGCTCTTGAACACGGCCTTCCGCCAACGGCCGGCGAAGGGATTGGTATTGATCGTATGGTAATGTTGCTAACCGACAGCCCCAGCATTCGCGATGTGATTTTATTCCCGCAGCTGCGTCGTGAATAACAACAGCTTGGAACTGCTTGGGGTCAGACCCCTGGGGGGGTCTGACCCCATATTTACCACCTTCCTATAGACGCTCGAAAATCACCGCAATTCCTTGCCCACCGCCAATACACATAGTAACCAAGGCGTATTTACCTGCAATGCGATGCAATTCATACAACGCTTTAGTGGCAATGAATGCGCCAGAGCATCCTACCGGATGACCCAAAGCAATAGCCCCACCATTGGGATTTGTTTTTTGTGGATCGAGTCCTAAGCCACGACTTACCGCAATGGCTTGCGCTGCAAAGGCTTCGTTCGATTCAATCACATCCATTTGATCCAATTTCAGTCCGGCTTTTTTAAGGGCGGCTTGAGTGGCGGGGATAGGGCCCTCTCCCATGATGTGGCTGGGCACACCGGCCACGGCATAAGACACCAAACGGGCCATGGGTTTATGACCACCCTTAGCGACTACAGCGGCTTCTGCTAACACAAAAAATGCAGCGCCATCATTAATGCCGGAGGCATTGCCTGCGGTGACAGAACCGTCTTTCTTGAAAGCCGGTTTCATGGCGGCCAGCTTTTCTAAGCTGGTGGCACGAGGATACTCGTCCGTATCAAACACCGTGTCGCCTTTGCGCGACTTAATAGTAATAGGCACAATTTGTGATTTGAAATGGCCCGCGGCAATAGCCCGTGCGGCACGCTCTTGCGATTCTAATGCGAAAGCATCTTGCTCTTCGCGGGTGATGTTCCACTTAGTGGCTAAGTTTTCTGCCGTAATACCCATATGGCCTGCGCCGAAGGGGTCGGTCAGTGTGGCCACCATCATGTCCACTAATTTGGTGTCGCCCATGCGTGCACCGGTGCGCATGGCGTTGGATAAATAACCGCCTTGCGACATCACTTCAATACCGCCACCCACCCCCACGTCCGCATCACCCAATAAAATATTTTGTGACGTGGATACGATGCCTTGCAAACCAGATGCGCATAAACGATTCACCGCCATGACGGTGGAGTCCATAGACATGCCGCCTTCAATACAGGCCACACGGGACTGATAGGGGAAGCGCTCGTTGGTAGGAATGGTATTGCCTACTGTGGCGTAGGTGACCTGTGCCGGGTCTACCCCAGCGCGCGCAATGGCTTCTTTAATCACTAACCCACCCAGTACGCCGGGCTCAAAACCCGCCAGCGATCCCCCGAATGCCCCAATGGCTGAACGAACAGCACTCAATACCACCACTTCTCTACTCATTTGTTATCTCCCACGTCATTTGGATTTACTCTAAATTATATGCCCGCTCAACTGACGAGCACCTGATATCACAGTATCGCTCAGCAGGCCCTCTTGTTCCAAATGGGGCCATTAATCCTTATTTCACTACCCTGCCCCATAAATCATGAGTGTCTGATTTTTCAATCCATACATTGGCGAATTCTCCCACCGCCAGTTTGGGCCTGGGGTCAGACCCCGATTTGAGGTCTGACCCCAAGCTCACATGCACCACTCCATCAATTTCGGGGGCATCTGAGCTGGTGCGGGCCAGCGCACCGTGCGCGGTCACTTCATCCACCAACACTTGGCGGATGGTGCCCACATGACGCGCCAAGCGTGCGGTGCTTATGGTTTCTTGCAAAGCCATGAGGCGTGCCTGGCGTTCTTGCTTCACTTCTTCAGGAACAGCGCCGGGCAGCGCATTGGCAGCAGCCCCGTCCACGGGGGAATAGGTAAAACATCCCACGCGATCTAATTGCGCTTCTTGTAAAAAATCCAACAGCATCTGAAAGTCTTCTTCGGTTTCCCCAGGAAAACCGGTAATAAACGTGCTGCGCAACGTGAGGTCGGGGCAAACACTACGCCAAGCGTGAATACGT